>DASYWT010000193.1:0-31927 GCA_035935775.1 Terriglobales bacterium | reverse complement strand
GCTTCAATTTTGTGGCAGTGAATCCCGTGAGCCCGATTGATCCCACCGGTTACGGCTTCACCGGCATCATTCCCCAGGTTTCGTCGGGAGCCTCTCTGCCGGTCATGGCCCTAAGTGGACTGTTCACGCTCGGCTTCAGCGCTAATGGTCCCCAGCCGCGCATCCAGAATACCTACCAGGTGACTGACAATTTCAGCAAGGTTTGGGGTCGTCACAGTTTCAAGGCGGGCTTTAACATGGACCGCCTTAGTATCAATAACCCCTTCTTCAATAATCTTAGTGGAAACTTTTCCTACAATGGTTCAGGGGTTTATTCCACAGGGAATACGGGAGCCGATTTCTTGCTAGGGTTTCCCGACAGTTACGTACAAGGCAGCGGCTCGACTGTGAGAGCGCGCGGACGCGAATATTACTCTTACGTACAGGACCAGTGGCAGGCGCGGCACAATCTGACCCTGACTTACGGGGTGGCCTGGGACATCGAGACGCCCTGGCGGAACCTGTTTGCCAACGGCGAGATTATGTCCGCGTTTCGCCCGGGCCAGCAATCCACCATCTTTCCCTCCATGCCCACAGGCTTCGTGTTTCCGGGCGACACTGGGATCAATAAGTACGGGGGCATGAGTATTCATTACAAAAACTTTGCCCCGCGCCTCGGCTTTGCCTGGAGCCCGCGTGACAAGTGGAGCATCCGCGGCGGCATTGGGCTCTACTACAATCGCACGGAAGAGGAGTTGGCCCTCCAGACGCTCACCAATGCGCCATTTGCACTGACGTCAACCGGCGCCACTGCGCTGTGTAACGCGCCTTCTTTCGCCAATCCGTTTGTCGGGGCAACGGGAACGTGCTCCGCCCCGCAGACATTCCCGTATACCCCGCCCGCACCTGGCTCTACCTTCGATATCACTCCGTTTGAGCCCATCGGATTGGGTACTGTGGTCGAGGACCCCAGATTCACCTCTCCACGGACCGCTAATTACAATCTGACGGTCGAGCGGCAGCTTTCAGGTTCCACCTTGCTTTCGGTAGGTTATGTCGGCAACGTTGGCCGTCATGAGGAAGGAGCCCTGCTGATCAACTCCGCGGGCCAGGTCCCAGGGGTGAACCCGGCTGCGGCCGCTTTCGGGTGTCCTAACGGTTTCGCCATGACCAGTTCGGCTTGTCCCCAAACTGGAAGTCCGGGCGGTACACCGTACCCGCTCGCGGTTTACGGACAACCCGGTTTAGAGTTGACCGAGTTCAATTCCAACTACAACTCTCTCCAGGTACAACTCAATCGGCGCTTCAGCCACGGACTGCAGGTGCTGGCCGGGTACACCTGGTCGCGCTACTTCGACTACACCTCCAGCCTGGAAAACAGCGCTTTCAATTTCCCTGGAATCAATCCCTTTGACATCAAGAGCATGTACGGTCCATCCGCCAATGACGCGCCGCAACGGTTCGTCGTGAGCTATACCTACACGCTGCCTTTCTACAGCCTGGGCCACCACTGGAAACGGCTTACGGATGGATGGAATCTGGCGGGCTCGTATACTCTGCAATACGGCCTGCCGATTCCCGTGTTTAACTTGCTTTCCACTTCTCTGGATTGCGACCTGGCGGTTTCTTTCTTTGCCTGCCCAGATCGCGCCAATCGCACCTCAACCCCCTTGGGCATCGGCAATCCCAGAAATTACAGCATTGCCGGCGAGAACAACTATTGGTTCAACCCGAAAGCATTTACGATTCCGGACCCCGGCACTGGAATGGGTACAGCCAACCGAAACCCGCTCTATGGTCCTGGGCTTAATTACGGGGACATGGCCCTGGAGAAGATGATTCCCATCACGGAGTCGGTTAATGTGCAACTCCGTCTGGAGACGTTCAACACCTTCAATCACACCAACTTCGCCAACCCAGCTACTCCGGGGTTCAGTGCGGAAGATGCTTCCCCCATCGACAGCTCCAGCTTCGGCCGCATCTTTAAGGTGCAGCAGATCTCGACCAACGGCTCTGGACGCGTAATTCAATTGGGAGCCAAATTCATCTTCTAGGTCGTAGCGATTGCTACCAGGCCGGGCGATTTTGCCCGGCCTTTTTTTTGTCTTCTAGCGCCTCTGCCGAGGTGGAGCCGGGTGGTGGGATGGGCGCTAAAACTTCCAGGCCAGGCCAAGGCGGGCGGTCCGGGGAGCTTCTACGGCCAGGGGCACGCGGGTGAGGAAAGCGGGGCCGCTGAGGTCCGATTCCAGGGTGTTGCTGTTGGCGTTGAGAGCATTGAAGACATCGAAATATCCGGAAAGCACGCCGCGAGGCAAGGCAAAACCGCGGGCCAAGCGGACATCGAGGGTAGCATTCAGTTCGGTTTGAAAGCCGCCAGGATGGCCGACGGGCGTGGCACGCACGAAAAACGGCCCCTGATTGAAGCCATTGATAAAGAGCAGGCGCCCAAAGGGCAAGCCATCGTAGTATGCGGCCACCACGCCCAGGTGGAATCCCAGAGGGGCTGAGTAGTACCCGCTCACCTTCCCGGTAAACGCGCGGTCGAAATGTGTGCGTCCCTGGGCAAAGATGAGCGTGTTGGGATCGGTGCCCAGCGTCCCGATGACTCCGGTGTCATCTTCGAAGACCGAATTGCCGGGGTTGGTAGAGGCCAGGGTGCGGCTGGCGCTGAAACTGGCGGCAAATGCCCAGCGGTGGAACAAGCGCTTGCTGAGCTGCGCTTCCAGGCCCTTATAGCTGGCATGGAACCCATAATTGCTGAGTAGAAGGAAATCCTTGCCCAGGGCCGAAGGCAGCCGGTTGTATAAGGTCAGGAACTGGTCGTCGGGCGTGCCCAGAATCCCGTCGTTGCCAGGATCGTGATAAATCACCGGAGTGTAGTCGGAAAACGGAACCCCGACGTTATTCAGGGCCAGCAGGCGGTGGTCGTCGCGGCGGAAAAAGCGAATGGCAGCGCTAAAGCCCGCGCCCAACTCCTGCTCGAGGCCAAAACTCACCTCATCGGTGAACGGGCGGGCCATCCCCTGCGCCAGGGCGGAATGAGGACCGCCGAACACACGCAAGAGCGGTCCGATCTCCTGCGGTTGGACCTGGCCGTCATGGTTCGCGTCCGTCCAGCCAAACACCTGCCCGCCCAGGGCGCCGGGGTCGCCGAAGTCCAAATACCTCCCCTGCAGAACGTGGCCATAGCGGGCCCAATTACCCTGCAGAAACAAGCCACGCGGCCACAGGGGGACGGCCACCCCCAGGTGCGGCTGCGGAGTAGTCCAGCTAATGGCTGAGGCGCTCCCGGCGGCTCGACCTGTGGAAGTGTCCAGCCGCAAGCCGCCGGAAACATTCAGCCAGTGCGAGGGCCGCCACGAATCCTGGACGAACTCGGCAACATTCTGCACGTGCTGCCGCGCCTGCGCCGGCGTGTTCCAGCGGATGACTTCCGCGCCGGCGCCTGCGACGGTAACCGCCAGCAGGTTATCAATCCCGAACCAGCTGTTGGAGATGTCGCTCCTCTCCCAATCCGCCCCCAGGCTCAGGCTGTGGGTCCCGGCTGGGCCGGTGCGGTAGAGTTGTGCCAAAAACTGCCCCTGGTAGCTGGTCCGCACCCCAGAGCGCAAAAGCGGTGCGGAGCCGGTAAGCGTCATCAGGGGTAAGTTGAGGGTGCTTACGCTCTGCGCCCCATTCTGAATCGCCGACGAAATCACAGCGTTGACCACCCCGGCGGTGGCGGAAAAGACGGTCGAAGAACCGGCAGTCTTGCTCCAGAGTGCCTCAAACTGCTGGAAATTCTGGTTTCCCTGCGTGGTGGCGCTGGGTGCAACGCGTAGGGAAGCGCCCTGGTTGGAATCGGACAGATGCTGGCCGGAATAGAACAGATTGAGCTTCTGCGAGCCACGGGAGTACGCGGTCACATCGGCCAGCCCGCGGTAAATCCGCGCCTGAATGGGGTCGGCAAATCCTCTCAGGCTCGCGCTGAGCTGCTGCGTGGAAAACGATATGTAAAAGGGCGCGGAAGCGAGGGCCGCCGGCAATCTTCCTCCCAATTGGACGCTGCCATCTTCCAGGTGGTTCAGGCGCTCCGGGCCCGGAAATTGGAAGCGCGCCAGGCGGGCGTTGAAGTTGTCGCTCTCCAGAGCGCCCGAGGAATAGAAAAAGCGCGCGCTCCCATGCCATTTTTGCGCTGGGTCGGGCGTGGCCAGAAGGATGTTGGTGCCGGAGCCCTGACCGGGGGTGGGCTTTGCGCCCGCAACCACCTGAAACTGGGCCAGGTCGTCGAGGTTGGGATCTACGAGGGCAAAGCCAGGCTGGTAGGGGTCGGTGACGTTAAGGCCGTTCAAAGTGTACTGGTTTTCAGTCCAAGAAGCCCCCAGCGCACTGAACAAGGCGGGCTGCCCGGTTTCCAGCCCGGCAATGTCAATGCGATCAGTTACCGTCGAGGGCTCCTGGGTTTGCAGCAGTGACCAGATGTCACGGGCGTTGGGGAGATCCTCCATCTGCAATTGACCAAACTGCGTGCCCCACCAGGGCGACTGGTCGGCGATTTCCGTGGGCGCGAGATGGCGGGGCGCTTCTGTGGCCGCATATAGAACTACCCTGACCTGCAGGGTGCTGTCGCAGCGCAGCTGAAGATGGCTTATTTTCCTGCCTTGCCACCCAGGCCGGGAGAAGGTTAGAGCGTAGAAGTCGCCGCAGGGCAGGCCGACGAAACTGAAGGTGCCGGCGCGGCCGCTCACAGCCGAGGCCAAAACCTGATTTGCGGAGTGCAACAAACGCACTTCGACCTGGGACAGTCCTGTGCCCTGACCCAGGACAATACCAGCCAATGCGGCAGAGTGCGGTTGTGCCCGGCAGAGCCCGCAGCAGCAGAAGACCAGCAGCAGCGCGACACATCCACGAGAATTGGTCAGCATCGCCGGTCGCGCCGGGGAGGAGAGCCTATTTCTTGTCGCTCAAGTGCATGAGCGGGGAGTGAATGGGATCCACCGCGATTTCGATGCGTGTGTTTTGCGGAAACGAGACATCGGTTCCGTGGTCAATAAAGCGCTCGTAAAGGGAGCGGCCCGCCGCGAACGCACCTACCCCAGCGCCGAAATAACGGGCGCCTGGCGCCATGGCCACGAAACGTCCGAGCAGAGCGAAGCCGTTGCTTGCGGCAGCGCCCGCAACCGCTTCGTCATCCTCGGCGGCATGGGCGGCGAGCAAGGAAAGCGCAATCGGCGCCAGCGCGCTCTTAGGCTGGGGCTGGGCGCCGCCTTCCGCATCAATGCCCAGGTTCTGCCGCTGGTCTGCCATCACCGCCTGCGTGGCGCCCTGCACCGCCTGGCGGTAACCTGCCGGAAACTGCATTTGCCGGAAGGAGAAGCGGAGGGTTCCGTCTCTGCCCCATTTTCCAGCCGGCTTGACCTGCGTCACTTCGCCGAGCAGCAATGTGTTTTGCGGCACCTCGACCTGGTCTTTGTCATTCAGCAGCGGCTGGGTGACCACCGATGTCACTTTTGTTCCCCGAACGGAGTTCTTCGAGTTCAGGGCCGTGAGCAGCTTGGCGCTCACTATGGCCGGATGCTTAAGCGGGTCCTTCGCCTTTTCCGCCGGCTGAGCAGGGAGGGTGGGAGGCGCTTCCGCAAACGAAACGGTGAGCGGCTGCGACAGCCGCAAAGTGTATTGCAGTCCCTGGTCCACGTACTGAGGATGGAGCGGCAGTTGGGCGAAGATGAAGCGCTTGGCGCGATCCCATTTCCGCAAGCCTGCAAAGCTGGAGATCGTGGCTTTCTCGCGGGAGGTCAAATCCGAAAGCATGCGTCGTGGCAATGACGGCGGATGCGCGCCTGCGGGTGTGGTGTCAAAGCGAACGACTCGAATGCCTCCGGCGCTGGTGGCGGCGTGGAAAGGAAGAGTGGTGCCATCCGGCAGCACGAAAGACGTGAATTGCAGAGTAGCCTGGTGCGGCGGGGTGAAATCGGCGTGCTGCAGGGCTTGCAAGTGAACTTTGCGCGGCGCGCGACGGACTTGAACGACGCTTCCTTGTACCT
The DNA here is from genome assembly GCA_035935775.1 of Terriglobales bacterium. GTDB lineage: Bacteria > Acidobacteriota > Terriglobia > Terriglobales > Acidobacteriaceae > JAICWP01. The sequence continues at coordinate 25,925 of DASYWT010000193.1, read as the reverse complement.
CCGTGCCCTTCGGCAGGACCAGTCGGTTGTCAATGTACAAGGGATAAACCGTGTGCGCCGTCACGCCTATGCCCTTACGCATCCGCACGTCGTGCTCGATCTGGATTTCAATCAGCGAGCCGCGCTCCACTGTGGCGGAAGAATTGGTTGACGACAAGGCTGGAAAGGGCAGGCAGAGGCAGGCGGCAAACGCCACCATCACAACCTGGGAACATCGCATGGCTGGGAACTCCACTCGAACAGCGCTGTTGCGCGCCATTCTACTCCGAAACACTACATGCGATGCAAGTAGCCGGACGCCAAGGCAACGATGTGCAAGGTGACGCGGCTGCTTTTGCAAAAATGAATCCTCCAGCTATCGCCAGCAGTCAGAAGACGACAGTGGCGCTACTTTTTCTAAGGAGGTAAGGCAATTGCATTATCGTGTGACGCTTCCCGTGTTACTGCTGCTGGCTTTGGGCGCCTTGGCGGTGCCGGCAAATTTACCGCAGATTAAGGCCCAGACCCTATCGGGCAAGCACGCGGTGCTGCCGGATGACGCTTCCGGGCGGGTAGCGCTGCTCGTGTTTGGGTTCACTCATAGTTCCAAGCCTGCGATTCTCGCCTGGACTAAGAAAGTGGGTGAGGAATTTGCTGACGATCAGAACTTCGTTCTTTATGACGTTGCGGTGGTCCAGGACATTCCCCGGTTGCTTCGCGGCCTGGCCGAACACGGCATGCGCTCTGATGTCCCAGCCGCGCAACACGACCGTTTTCTATTGCTAAAAACCGACGAGCAAGCGTGGAAAAAGTTTGTGGGTTATCAGCAGCCTGCCGACGCCTACCTGGTGCTGCTCGATCGCTCTGGAGAGGTAAGGGACCAGTGGCATGGGCCTTTTAGCATCTCGGAGGACCAGAAGCTGGCCGAAGAAGCGCAGCAACTGGAAAAGTAGGGGGAGAATGTAGTCCAGGCCTCCTGGAGTGCGCACCGGCGGCGGCGCACCGTATAATCGAGCACAACTCCCATGCCGGCGACCCTTGATACCATCCTGGCTGCCACGCGGAGACGTGTAGCCCGCGTCAAGGCGCAGGCCGATGTGCGGCAACTGGAGCGGCAGGCCGAGGAGCACCTCCCGCGCGGATTTGGGAACCGACTGCGCCAGGCTGTGCGCTCCGGCGTGGCCGTGATCGCGGAACTGAAGAAAGCGTCGCCTTCGCGGGGCACGATTCGGGCGGATTTTGACGCGGCACAACTGGCCGCCGAACTGCACGCGGCAGGAGCCAGCGCGCTTTCCGTTCTTACCGACGAGGAGTTTTTCCAGGGGTCTCTGGAGAACCTGCGGTTGGCTTCGTCGCATGCCCCGGTGCCCTGCCTGCGCAAGGATTTCATTGTGGATGAGTTTCAGCTCGTGGAATCGCGCGCCAACCATGCCGATGCCGTGTTGCTGATTGTGGCGGCGCTGAAGGATATCGAATTGGGAAAGCTTCATCAAGGTGCGCGTGAGTTGAACCTTGACGTACTGTGCGAGGTGCATGATGAAGCCGAATTAGACCGGGCCCTGGCGGCCGGCTGCGGCATTATCGGCGTGAACAGCCGCAACCTGCGCACTTTTGAAGTAGACCTGCAGACTCCGCTGCGGTTGGCTGCGCGGCTGCCGGCGGGCACGCTGGCGGTGGCGGAAAGTGGTATTCATTCCCCTGAGAACATGCAGGAATTGGGCGCCGCTGGATACAAGGCGTTTCTGGTGGGCGAGTGGCTGATGAAGGCGCCGCGGCCCGGCGAGGCGCTGAGCGAATTGCTTGGGCAAACGCAAGGTCCCGCGACTCACCCTTCTTCGCATCCGCTCAGTCGCGCTCGCTCGGGATGACATAGGAAAGAGAATTTGCGCTTACTGCCAACTGGCCACTGGCAACTGATAACTGGCAACTGACAACTGCTTTTCATGACCTGGATCAAGATTTGCGGCACCACGAACCTGGAGGATGCGAACACAGCGGTGGAAGCCGGCGCCGATGCGCTGGGGTTTGTGTTTGCTCCCAGCCCGCGGCGCATCAGCCCGCGTGACGCTGCCAGGATCACTGCCGCGCTCCCGGCCTCGGTGGAGAAGATCGGCGTATTCGTGAATCAGTCCGCGGAGTTGGTGCTCGACACCGTTGAAAAAGCTGGCCTGACCGGGGTGCAGCTGCACGGCGAGGAAGATGGGCGTTTCGCGCGGCACTTGCGGGAAGCCGCGAAGTCGCGTTTGCTCCTGCTGAAGGCCATCTCCATGAGCGAGGTGGGCAAAGCCAAAGGAAAGACGTTCGCCATCGCCGCGGCTGAAGACGCCGCCGGAGCTTTCAGCGCGCTTATGCTCGATTCCGGCAGCCACGCAAGGCGCGGAGGAACGGGCTTGACCTTCGACTGGCAGGACGCCGCGCCCGTGGCTCGCCTGCTGGCGCGGAAGTTTAAGTTGATCGTCGCCGGCGGCCTCAATCCTGATAATGTGGCCAAGGCGCTGCGAATATTTCAGCCCTGGGGCGTGGATGTCGCCTCCGGGGTGGAGCAATCGCCGGGCAAAAAGGACGGGGAGAAACTGCGCGCGTTCATCGCCGCTGTGCGCGCCTGCGAAGCAACCGCGCCGGTACAAAGCCCGCAGAATGCTGTAACCGGGAAGTGAAGTTTTACGTCTGAAGATCGTGGCAACTACCAACATTTCGCGGAGAGGAATTCCCAGCCAGCCAGGGCGACGCTCCTCCCCAGGCCGTTTTGGAGCGTTTGGTGGGCGTTACGTTCCTGAAACATTGATGGCCGCTCTCGAGGAGCTTGAGCGGGTGTACCGCGAGGCGCGGAGGGACAAGAAGTTCCAGGCAGAGTTCAACGACCTCCTGCACCATTACGCCGGACGCCCCACGCCCCTCTTCTTCGCGCGCCGGCTCACGGAAAAGCTGGGTGGCGCCCGAATCTATCTGAAACGCGAAGACCTTCTGCACACCGGCGCGCACAAAATAAACAACTGCCTGGGGCAGGCGCTGCTCACACGGCGCATGGGCAAGCAGCGAGTGATCGCGGAAACCGGCGCCGGGCAGCATGGCGTGGCCACGGCCACGGTTTGCGCCTTGTTTGGCTTCCAGTGCGTGGTCTACATGGGCACGGAAGACATGCGGCGGCAGGAGCTCAACGTGTTCCGCATGCGCTTGCTGGGCGCGGAAGTGCGCGGGGTGCAGGCCGGCTCGCGCACGCTCAAGGACGCTATCAACGAAGCCATGCGCGACTGGGTCACCAATGTGCGCACCACCCATTACCTGCTGGGCAGCGTGCTGGGCGCGCATCCTTACCCCGAGATGGTGCGCGACTTTCATTTCGTTATCGGCCGCGAAGCCCGCGCCCAGGTGCGCAAGCAGGCAGGCAAGCTCCCGGCGGCGGTGATCGCATGCGTGGGCGGCGGCTCCAATGCGATTGGAATTTTCAGCGCCTTCATTCCCGATCGCGGCGTCCGCCTGATTGGCGTGGAAGCCGGCGGCCGGGGCAGGAAGCTGGGCGAGCATGCGGCTCGTTTTCACGGCGGCGCGCCGGGCGTCCTGCAGGGCACTTATTCTTATGTGCTGCAGGATGCAGCCGGCCAGATTGCGACCACGCATTCGGTGTCCGCCGGCCTCGATTATCCGGGGGTAGGGCCGGAACACGCCTGGCTGAAAGAGAGTGGGCGCGCCGAGTATGTGTCCGCCTCCGACGCGGAAGCGCTGGAAGCTTGCGCCTTACTGTCCCAAACGGAAGGCATCATTCCTGCGCTGGAGTCGGCACATGCGGTGGCGGAATGCACCAAGCGGGCGCCGCGGATGAAGCGTTCCGAAGTGATAATCGTGAACATTTCCGGGCGCGGCGACAAGGACATGGGAATCCTGCGCGAGAACCTGGACCTGTAGTGTTCGGCTCAGCCGCTAGCGCGGATTCAAGGCCAGCGAGCGCCGCCAGGAACGCAGTCGCATAACGATGTCGGCTATGAGGCCCATCCAAATGGCATAGCCCAGCGAGGCGCCGGGCACGTGCAGCAGTTTTCCCGGCACAAAGCCGAGCACCATTGCCCAGATGAACGACTTGCCGGCAAACAGCCAGCCGACCACTGCGCCGGCAACGGTGTAAGCGATTGTGGGCAGGCACAGGGCAACGAGCGACGCCCCCGCCGGGTTGGAGCGTGCCAAGTGTTCCGCCAGGGGCATGTGGAAGGTAAGCGCCGCCAGGGGAGCGGCAGCGCCGAACACAGTGGCGAAGACAAACTTCGTGAGCGTGAAATTGTCGGCCAGAGGGTTGAAGAAATTCAGGATGCCGCGCAGCCCGGTCCATACCGTAGCGCGATAGAGTCCTGCTTCCTGGTCGTAATGCAGCAGCTTGCGGGAGGTCTGGTACTGGCAGAACTCACGGTGGAACTGCTGGGTATCGTCAAAACAAGTATCGGCTTTGAAAAACTGGACGCCGCGGCTGTTGAGTTCCTGAGCCTTCAAATCGTGGCGGCGTTTCAGTTCCAGAGGGTCCTGGACATTGCGAAACTGCTGGCGCACCACGTTGGGCATGGGCGCAAATACGGTGCTCACCTGGCTGTTCACGGTTATGAGCTTGGTGCCGTCGGCGTATTTGGAATCGAATTCGACGAAATGAGTGAAGGAGGCCTTATTGCCGGCGTGCAGCATGCTTACGGTGCACTTGGCCGGGTCGGCGGAATTAAGATAGCCGCGAGTGAGGTTGCTGCCTTTTAGCGTGGTGATGCGGTAGGTGGCGAAAGGAAAGAAGCCGGCCTGCTGCAGCTTCCGGTCATAGGGACGAAAGAACTCCGCCTGCTGCGCTGTTATTTGCTCTGCGGGCACAATCTGAAACTTGTAGTCGCGGGGCAGCCATACGGTTTTTCGGATGGCGATCAGTCCGATGATCACAATGAACCCGACGATCTTGGCAAGCTGCAGCAGTTCCGGATCTACGTGCATGGAACCTCACTTCGGGGAGGAGAGCGCGGGGAGATGAGACTGAAGCAAGGTTAGCAGAGGCAGCTCACAAGCATGCGAGCAATTCGCGGCTGATTCTTACTAAGGTAATGTAGGACATAAGGTTTATGGCGCTTGAACTTACCGGCAGACCCAGCCTGGTCGCCTACCTCACCTGCGGCGATCCCGACCTGGCCACAACGCGCGAGGTGGCAGTGGCCGCTGTTGATGCGGGCGCAGAGGTGCTGGAACTGGGGGTGCCGTTCAGCGATCCGGTGGCCGACGGGCCGGTGATCCAGCGGGCCAGCGAACGGGCTCTGCGCCATGGCACCAGCCTGGCTGATGTCCTGCAGTTGGCTGCCGAACTGCGCCGCCAGACTTCATCCGGCATGATTGTGTTTTCTTATCTGAACCCAATTCTGCAGTTTGGCCTGGAGCGCTTTTGTGATGCCGCCGCCAAGGCTGGACTCGATGGCGCCCTGGTCACCGACCTTCCCGTGGAGGAAGCCGGCGATTATCTGCAGGCCATGCGGGCACGCAAGCTGGATACGGTGTTTTTGGCCGCGCCTACCAGCACCGACCGCCGTCTGAAGGACATCGCGGAAGCTTCTACGGGATTTGTATACGCCGTCTCGCGCACCGGCGTGACCGGCGAGCGCGACCAGCCGCCTCAGGATGCGCGCGAACTGGTGCGCCGCCTGCGCAAGTACACGCGCTTACCGGTGGCTGTCGGGTTTGGCATTTCAACGGCCCAGCAGTTTGCCGCTGTAGGCGAGTATGCGGATGCCGCGGTGGTAGGCAGCGCCATCGTGCACACCATCGAGCGTAACCCGGGGCGGGAAGCAGCGGCGGTGCGAGAGTTCATCGCCGGACTGGTGGGCGGAAGCGGAGCGGGGCGTGCGCCCACCTCCGCCATTCGTGCCTGATTACAAACTGCTGTTCTTCGCTTACTATTTGGGGATTCCCCAAAGGCCATGGACATCGCTGATTGGCGCAAGAAAATTGACGAGATTGACCGCAAGCTGGTGGAGTTGATCAACCAGCGGGCGGAGGCGGCACGCGCCATCGGCCGCCTGAAGCGCAACACCAATATGCCCATTTACGAACCAGACCGGGAGAAGATCATTTTTGATAATGTGCGCCAGCTCAACCGCGGTCCGCTGGAGCACCAGGACCTGATTCGTGTTTATGAGCGCTTGATTGATGTTATGCGCAAGATTCAGAAAGAAGAGATCGTGCCCAAACAGACCGCAGCACCGGGCGATACCGAGTTTGAGTCGGAGGTGAATGACTGAAAAGCGGCTCTTAGATGTTGGCTCTTAGCTTTTAGCTGTGCACAGCCTGAGCCGATAGCCGAGAGCAAAAGGCCAAGAGCCAAGAGCCAAGAGCCAAGAGCTAAAAGCCCAGAGCTCGAGGCAACAAGCTAGGGTCAGTCAGCTACCTATGATCATCGCCATGCAGGAATCGGCAACCGAGGAACAGATTCAGCAGGTGATTGAGCACCTGGTGAAGATGGGCTTCGAAGTGCACCGCAGCACCGGTGTGCGCCAGACCGTGCTGGGGGCGGTGGGCGCGCGTGTGGACTTCGACATCCGCGAACTGGAACTGCTCAGCGGCGTGGACCAGGTGCACCGAATAAGCTCGCCTTATAAGCTGGCGGGCCGCAGCTTCCGCCCGGAGGGCACGATCGTCAAGCTGGGAAACGGGCTGGAAGTCGGCGGCAACAAAGTTGTGGTCATGGCTGGGCCATGTTCGGTGGAGTCGCGGGAGCAGCTTTTCGCCGCCGCCGAGCAGGTGGCCAATGCGGGCGCGCGCGTGCTGCGCGGCGGAGCTTTCAAGCCGCGTTCCTCTCCTTACTCCTTCCAGGGCCTGGGCGAAGAGGCGCTCAAGCTGCTGCGCGAAGCGGGCGAAAAATACAAGCTGCTGGTGATCAGCGAGGTCATGGCAATTTCGCAAATTGCGTTGATGACTCCTTACGTGGACATCCTGCAGGTGGGCGCGCGTAACATGCAGAATTTCGACCTGCTGCGCGAACTGGGCAAGGTGCGTAAGCCGGTGCTGCTCAAACGCGGCATCGCCGCCACCCTGGAGGAGTTGCTGCTTTCCGCCGAGTACATCATGGCCGGCGGAAACTACGACATAATCCTCTGCGAGCGCGGCATTCGCACTTTTGAAACGTATACGCGCAACACCATGGACATTTCCGCCATCCCCATCGTTCACAAGCTCTCGCATCTGCCCATCACAGCCGACCCCTCGCACGGTACCGGGCGGCGGGACAAGGTGGCGCCCATGGCGCGCGCGGCGGTGGCGGCAGGCTGCGATGCGCTGCTGATCGAAGTGCACCACGACCCCGACCACGCCCTGTCGGATGGCGCGCAATCGTTGCATCCCGCGCAGTTCCGCCAGCTCATGGATGAGTTGCGCATCATTGCTCCCGCCGTAGGCCGCACCATCGCGTGAACTCCCTCCGGCAAATCACGATTGTCGGCACCGGGTTGATTGGCGGTTCCTTCGCCCTGGCCGTGCGGAAAGCCGGTTTCAACGGCCGCATAATCGGCTGCGACCGCGAGCCGGTGCTGGTGCAGGGGCAGGAACGGGGTGCCATTGACGCCGGCGTCAGTGACCCGGCGGAGGCCGCTCGGGGCAGCGACGTAATCCTGCTGGCCACCCCGGTGGGCCTAATCATTGACCTGATTGAACGCATTGGGCCGACCGCGCCACCAGGTTCCTTGCTCACCGATGTGGGCAGCACCAAGGTGGAAATCGCCGCTCGGGCGCGGGCCGTTTTTGGGCAGCAAGCCGGAGAGCGTTTTCTTCCCGGTCATCCCATGGCGGGAAAAGAGCAAGGCGGCATTGAGCAGGCCGATGCCGCGCTCTTTCGCGGCGCCGTTTGGGCGACTACTCCCCTGGGGGAAACTACGGCGGTGGCAGCCAACTTTCTTGATCTGGTTGCGTCCACAGGCGCGAAGGTCATCCAGATGGAACCGGAGCGCCATGACCGGCTTTGCGCCTGGCTGAGTCACCTTCCCCAGATGCTGGCCACCGCCCTGGCCGCCAGCCTGAGCGAAGAATTCCGCGCCGATCCCCAGGCTCTGGAACTGGCCGGACCGGCGCTGCGCGAGATGACCCGCACCGCGGCCAGCCCTTATGCCATGTGGCGCGACATTGCGCTCACCAACAGCGCCAATCTGCAGGAAGCCCTGCTGCAGTTGGAGCAGCGCCTGGCCCACCTGCGGGAAAACCTCAGCACCCGTGAACTGGCGGCCGAGTTCGACCTCGCCAACGCCTTCCGAAGATCGTTAACTACAGAGGACACCAAGGCCACGAAGGATTGATAATTGAAGATTGTCGCTTGACGATTGGATGCCGCAATGTTGCTGGTCATACAAATCGTTAAGCGTCAATCGAAAGTCGTCAATTGCCCTCGGATCCCCTTCGTGTCTTTTGTGGCTAAAGGTGTTTGCGTTCTCGATAGGCACAAAAGTAGAATCCCCCTCTTATGAACAAAGTGGTGGCCAGCGCCGAAGAGGCGGTGCGCGACATCGCAGACGGAGCCAGCATCATGATCGGCGGCTTCGGCCTGTGCGGTAACCCGGAGAACCTGATCCGCGCCCTGGTCAAGAAGGGCGTAAAAAACCTGACCACCATGAGCAATAACGCCGGTGTGGATGGGTTTGGCGTGGGCCTGCTTCTGGCCGCCGGTCAGATCCGCCGCCACATCGGCACCTACGTGGGCGAAAACAAGCTGCTGGAGCAGATGGTGCTCAGCGGCAAGATTGAGCTGGAACTGGTGCCCCAGGGCACTTTTTCCGAGCGCATCCGCGCCGGTGGCGCCGGCATCCCGGCGTTTTTTACCCCCACCGGCGTAGGCACTGTGGTGGCAGAGAATAAGGAGACGCGTGAGTTCGGCTATCGCACCTACGTGATGGAGCGCGGCCTCCGCGCCGACTATGCCTTCATCAAAGCCTGGAAGGGTGACAAATGGGGTAACCTCGTTTACCGCAAAACTGCGCGCAATTTTAATCCCATGATGGCGACCGCCGCTCGCGTGACCATCGCCGAAGTAGAGGAACTGGTGGAAGTGGGCGAACTGGATGCCGATTCGGTGCACACTCCGAGCGTTTACGTGAAGCGTATCTTCCAGGGCGAACTGTACGAAAAACGCATCGAGAAGCGCACCGTGAGAAAAGCTTAGTACTCAGTACCCAGTACCTGGTACTCAGAAAAGGGTTAGGGATGTTTCGGAAGGGCCCGGCCTGCTCTGAGCGAGGCCGAAGGGGCTTTAGCCGTGCCGTTCATAGCCAGCAAACAGGCGGGCGTTAGCCGCTGAGGGATAAGGAGTCGTGCCAGCGCCGGATAACACAGTGCAGGAGGTGCGGGCCAGCGTGTTGCACTACCTGCGTCTGTATGAGCAGGGCAGTCTGACCCTGGGCGACCTGGCGGCAGAACTGAGCATCATGGCGCCGGCCTATGACGAGGCCATGGGCGGCATAGCCGACCACTTCGGCGAACTGCTGGAAACGGCGTACAAGTACCGCGCTCAATCCGCCGCCGATGCGCGCACGTCGTATGAAGAATTGGAGCGCGTGCTGACGCATTTTCGCCGCACGGAAGCGGCCTGGGAGTGAATAACAATTCGTAGCGCCGCCGTCCCGGCGGCTGTGCTGCGGGCGTCCCGCCCGCAGTGCGAGGGCAAGATGCCCTCGCGACAGCCGGCCAGAGGCCGGCGCTACAAGAGCTGAGAACTTAAAAAATGGCGACACCCACCAAGCTGGGCAAAGACACTGAAAAACGCGACCGCATCGTGCGCCGTATCGCCCGCGAGCTGCGTGACGGCTTTTACGTCAACCTGGGCATCGGTATGCCTACCCTGGTAGCCAATTGCGTTCCCAAGGGCATGGACGTGGTGTTGCAAAGCGAGAACGGCATGCTGGGCATCGGCCCCTTTCCCCTGGAGGGCCGCGAAGATCCCGACCTGATCAACGCCGGCAAGGAGACAGTCACCGAAATTCCCGGCACCGCTTACTTTTCCAGTTCCGATTCTTTTGCCATGATACGAGGCGGTCACATTGACCTCAGCGTGCTGGGCGCCATGGAGGTGGACGAAGAGGGCAATCTGGCCAACTGGATGATTCCCGGAAAAATGGTCAAGGGCATGGGCGGAGCCATGGACCTGGTAGCGGGAGCACGCCGCGTCATCGTTGCCATGGAGCACACCACCCGCGATGGCCAGCCGAAAATCTTGAAGAAGTGCACGCTACCCCTCACCGGGGTAAAGGTGGTGGACACCATTGTTACGGAAATGGCCTACATCAACGTAACTCCCTCTGGCCTGGTGCTGGAGGAAGTGGCTCCGGGGTTGACTCCCGGGCAGGTGCAGGCGGCCACCGAACCCAAACTCATCATCAGCCCTAACTTGAAAGTCATGCAAAGCTAAGCAGGACGGGTTTTAGTCCCTGCGCAATACTCGCGCGCGGCTCGCCTGCCCAGCCTGGTCAGACGATACAAATGCCGTGGCGGACGGCCGGGAGCCGACGGTTTTTCCCAGCGCTGCTCCAGCCAGCCGCCCCGCTGCAAGCGCGCCAGAATGGGGTAAAGTGTGCCCGACTTCAGCCCGGTTTCCTTCAGCAGATCGTAGCCATAGCGCCAGGATTGCCCCCGGCGCAGCAGGCAGGAAAGCACCGCCACGGTCTGGGGCGAACGTCGAAGGCGGAGCGCCATGTGGCTGCAAGTCTAGATATGCAGGATTAGCGGGTCAAGGTTGTGTCGGGTTGCCGGCGGAAAACTGCAGAACTCTCGGCAGCTTGCGGAGTGCCGGGATGAAGGCAAAAGGTGAGCGTCAGGGTGTTGCCATCGGAAGAAACGGCGGCAGTTTCCGTGAGCGTGATGACGCCACCTTTCTTGCCAGTCCCTGAAATCTGGAACTCATTCACGCGGGTGTAAGCCATCGTATCGGCCAGGGGAGAGCCCTGCACAGGATAGTCTCTTCCGTCGAATTTAGCGGCCGCTGCAGTTTTCATGACGGCGCCGCCGGCGAACACCATCTCCTCCTGTACGCTCACCGCATCGCCGGTCACTTCCAACCGCTGAGTCCAGCTTTGCGGCACGCGATTGCCCAGTCGCGAAACCTCCGGGCACAGCTTCCACGAGCCGGTAAAAAGATCACCCGGGTGTGCTTGTAAATTCATCATGGCGGCCGCCGCCATCCCGATGAACAGGATGCCTTCGCTGGGTGTGTTCTGTAAAGCCTTTGTAAGCATTGACTTTCCGGTTCAGGCGCGGTAAAAGGCTGCTTCTCTCAATTCCTCTTGAGGTAAAATGGAACGTGATTCCAGTCCACATCAGGCGCAGGTTCTGCACCTTGCACTTGCGGTCGTCATTACAACGCAACACTCACCTTCATCATCCAGGCAAGCGGCCAGTTCCGCCCGGCCGGGGAGACGGGGCTTATGGCTCTGCACGATACTGCGGTTCCGCTGCGGCGTGCGCGAGTTGAGGATGTACTGATCACCGGGGAACTGCGTTATCGGGTTCCCAAGAGTAACTCTTCCGTGGCCAAGGCCCGGACCAAGGGCCGCCGCCTGAAGGAACTGGCCGCGAAGAGCCCCTCCACCCATGAGTTTCTTGAGGCGCTGGCGCGCGCCGCGCGTGAAGTGTGCAATGCGGGGGCGGCGGGAGTAAGCGTACTGGCGCAATCTCCGCAGGGCCAGCCGATCATCCGCTGGGAAACAGTTGCCGGCGAGCTTGCCCAGCACGCTGGCGCCACCAGTCCGCGGGACTGGAGCCCGTCAGGCGCTACTTTGGAACGCAGGTCGCCGCAACTCTTCCTTTATCCTGCTCGCTGCTTCCATTACCTGGACCAGTTGAAACCGGCCATCGTGGAGGGTCTGGTGGTGCCCATTTTCATTCGTGGTGTTCCCTGGGGCACGTTGTGGGTGGTATCCCACGAGGAGCATCGCAATTTTGACCAGACGGATGTGGATGCCGTGAGCAGTCTGGCCGAATTCGCCTCCAGGATGCTGGGCCAGTAGACCCAGTTTCGCGTTGTGCTGGCAACCCGTCTCCACTCTTTACAACCCAGGCTTGCGGTTGCAGGATACTGGACCGCAGACTAGAGTCTTCAGGTGCGGTCGAAGGCTTCCAGAAGGCGCTTGCGGAAGCATTCTGCACTCGAAGCGGGGGGAGGTGGACTTATGAAGAAGGCTCTGATCATTGTGGGCGTGATCGTGATCGTGCTGGTGGTGGCTGCGGTCGCGATACCTTTTTTCATTGACGTCAACCAGTTCCGTCCCACTGTCGAAACGCAACTAACAACCGCTCTCGGGCGGCAGGTGAAAATCGGCAACCTGAGCCTGTCATTGCTGAAAGGTCAACTGGGCGCCTCCAACATCTCGATTGCCGACGACCCCGCTTTCAGCCGTAATCCGTTTGTGCAGGCGCAGGCGCTCGACATCAGCGTGGAGATCACGCCCCTGATCTTCAACCGCGCGGTGCATGTCCAGTCCCTGACCCTGGAGCAGCCCCAGGTGGCGCTCATTCGCTCCGCCAACGGCACCTGGAATTTTTCCAGCATCGGCCAGCAAAAAGGAAATCAACCGGCAGGTAAGCAGGGCGCCGGTAATCGCCCGGCACCGGCCAAAACGGAAGGGACGGCGACTCCGTCCAGCAGCGGCGCCATGCCTGAAATTCAGGTGCAGAAGCTGGCCATCGTCAATGGCCGCATCCAGTTGGGTTCCCCAGGCCGCCGCCCGCAGACATATAGCGCCGTTAACCTGACTGCGGAGAACGTCTCTTATGACTCCCGCTTTCCTTTCACGCTCTCGGCCAACATGCCCGGAGGCGGCAAGATGGACGTAAAGGGCCAGGCCGGGCCCGTGGACCGGACCGACGCCTCGCGCACGCCGTTCACCGCGCAGGCCAGCATCTCGCGCTTCGACCTGGCCTCCAGCGGCCTGCTGGACCCAGGCTCCGGCATCGCCGGCGTGGTGGACTTCAAAGGAAATGTGCAATCTGACGGCAAACGCGCCCAAACCAAAGGGACGGTTACGGCCTCCAGGCTTTGTCTGGTCAAAGGCTGCCACCCGGCCAGCCAGCCCATTACCGTGGATTACGCCTCTGACTACGACCTGGCCCGGCAAACCGGCACGGTGGATAACACCCGCATCGTTACCGGAAAGAGCGCGGTGAATCTGGCCGGCACCTATGACCTGCAAGGCGCTTCGCCGCTTGTGCACATGAAGGTGAATGCGCCCAGCATACCGGTGCAGGATGTGCAGGCGCTGTTGCCCGCCATGGGCGTGGTTCTGCCGGAAGGCGCTTCGCTGCAGAGCGGCAGCGGCGACGCGCACATGTCGGTGGACGGGCCGGTGAGCAACCTGGTCACGACCGGCAACGTGGCGCTTTCTAACGCCCGCCTGACCGGCTTCAGTCTGGGCTCCAAGATGTCGGCACTGTCGGCGTTATCCGGTATCAATAAAGGGGCCAGCGATACAGTCATCCAGACCCTCAGTTCGGGCGTGCGCATCGCGCCTGCCGGGATCAATGCGGATAACCTCAAGCTGATTGTGGCCGGAATTGGCACCCTGACGGGAGGGGGGACCATCGCGTCCAATAGCGCCATGAACTTCAAAATGCTGCTTCAAGGCGGCGCCGGAACTAGCGTGGGCAACATCCTTACGCGCGCCGGCCTGGGCCAGAGCGCCGCCGCGCGCGGCATCCCCTTCCTCATCCAGGGCACAACCTCCCGGCCCATCATTGTGCCCGACGTTAAAGGCATGCTGGCCGGTAAAGTCGGCGCCGGACAGCTGCAGCAGAACCCAGCTCAAGGCGTCCAGCAGATGCTGGGCAACATTCTGGGGAAGAAAAAGAAGCCGCAGTAGCGAACGTTTTCAGACATAGCGAAAATGAAACGCGACGTCCTCATCCTGCGCGAGCCGGAAATCCGCGCCCTGCTTGACCCTGCCGCCTTGATTCGGGCGATGGAGCAGGCGTTCGCTGCCTATGCAACCGGCAAGGCACAGCTTCCTCCGGTCATTAATCTGGAAGTGCCGGAGCATGAGGGCGAAGTCCACATCAAGACTGGCCATCTCAGCGGCGGACCCTACTACGCGGTCAAGATTGCTTCCGGATTCTACGACAATGCCGCGCTTGGCCTGCCTAGCAGCAACGGCATGGTGCTGGTCTTTGATTCGCGCACCGGAGCGCCCGCGGCCTTTCTGCTGGATAACGGATTCATCACCGATTTTCGCACCGCGGCTGCCGGAGCCCTGGCCGCTAAATACCTGGCGCGCAATAAGGTCAGGACCGTGGCCGTGATCGGGTCAGGCGCGCAGGCGCGTTATCAGCTGCGATTGTTGCCCCTGGTCCGGAGTTTTCACGAAGCCCGTGTCTGGGGCCGGAATCTCGACAAGGCGAAGGCATGCGTCCAAGAATTGAGCCGGCTTGGAATTGGGGGTCAGCCCTCATTTGCAGTCGCCAATTCCGTGGAGCAGGCGGTGCGGGACGCCGATTTGGTGATTACTGTTACTGCCAGCCGTGAACCCCTGGTGCGCGCCGAGTGGCTCGCTCCCGGTGTGACCGTGATTGCGGTGGGCTCCGATGGTCCCGACAAGCAGGAACTCGACGTGGGCGTGCTGGCGCGCGCCGATCGCATCGTGGCTGACAGCCTGTCGCAGTGCCTGCGGCTGGGGGAAATCCATCATGCATTGCAACATGGTGCGATTAAAAAAGAGAAGGTCGGCGCCGAACTAGGCGAGCTTGCCGCCGGACTGAAGCCCGGCCGGCAAAGCGACAAAGAGCTGATTGTCTGTGACCTGACCGGCGTAGGCGTGCAGGACGTGGCGGCCGCGTCCCTGGTCATGGAGCGTGCGCTCGCCGCAGGAGCAGGCAACAAAATGCTTCTCTGAATGGGTAGTGGCTGCTCTCACCTCTCGCCAGCGCCGAGGGCGCGGCATGGTAAAGCCCAGGACGGGAGTCCTGGGAAAGGTTACGTGAAGTGCTGCGAGCCCCGGAGGGGCGGCACCGAACTGCTTTGTTCAGAGCAGATAATGTACCGCGCAGTCTTACGCCGCCCCGCTGCGCATGGCTTCCATCCGCGGACGAGCCTTTGTCTTCAGCGCGTTCAGCACTTCATCCACGCGCCCCAGCCCGCGCAGGGTGTAATCCAGGTCATAGCCGTAGCCCAGCCGCAAATACTTGCCCATGCCGAAAAATTCACCGGGCATGATCAGCACGGACTGCTCCTTCATCACCCGATTCATCAGCGCGGCGGAAGAAATCGGCAGCTTATAGCGCACATAGGCGATGGCGCCGGCCACCGGCGGAATATAGCTGAACATATCGTCGTGCTTATGAATCCACGCTTCCAGGCGCGGCAACTGCCGGCGCAGGATGGTGCGTGTGCGCTCGATCAGTTGGTCGCGGCGCGCCGGCTCCAGCGCAATGCGCGCCAGGCGCTCGGAAACGTAGGTTGGGGTCAGGGTGAGGTAGTCGTGGTAGGAGCAGAGCTTAGCGATCATCTTGGGCGGACCCACAATCCAGCCAATGCGCAGCCCCGGCATGCCGAATGCCTTTGACAGCCCGGAGGTGATCAGCAGCTTGTCGTAGCGTCCCCAGAAGGACGGCGTGAGCCCGCCCTGCAGCTCGGCGCCGCGGTAGATTTCGTCAGCCAGCAGCCAGGCCTTGGCGCGCCGCGCGGCGCTCACCACCGCCTCCATCTCCGCCTCCGTCAGCACCCCGCCGGTAGGATTGTTGGGATTGGTGATGACAATCAGACGCGTCTTCCGGGTGACGGCCCGCTCCAGGCTCTCCAGGTCCAGCGCCCAGCGCGGCTTTCCATCTTCGCGGCGCTCCTTCAGCCAGATGGCATCCGCGCGCCCGGCATAAGCACGGGCCAGCCCCCAGGTCTGCAAATAGTTGGGCAACATAACCGCGGCGTGATCGCTCTTCTCCAGCATGGACCACAGCGCCATGTAGTTGGCCTCGGCGCCGCCGTTGACCACGGTGACATGATCGGGAGTGGCCCCCGGATACCATTGCGCAATGTTCTCCCGCAGCTCGGGCGAGCCGTTGGCCGGCGCATATTTCAGGCTGTAAGAAGCGAACTCCTTCATCTGCTCCGGGCTGAGCAGTTCCTCGATTTTCAGCGGCAGCACGCCGCTTTCCGAAAGGTTGTAGTCCACCTCGTTCTCGTAGGTGCACTGCATTCGCTCCATGCGGAAGGTGTCAATGCGCATGCGAATCTCCTCGTCTGCTGCGATGTAACTGCGTACGCAGCAATCAGCAGTCAGCAATCAGCATTCAGTCCGTGAAGCCTTTAGCACTTAGTAATTAGCATTTAGCCCACCAACAGAATTTGCATGGCGAAGCGCCGATGCGCGTCGCTGGCCAAATCCTAAGTGCTAATTGCTAAGTGCTCGGCTGACTGCTGACTGCTGAATGCTGACAGTTGACAGCTGACTGCTGACTGCTACTTCTTCGCCTCCCGCTCCCTTGCCAGCACCACTTCGTCGAAGGCGTGCAGCAGTTGCTCGCGGGTGGAATAGGGTCCCGGCTTATAGGCGCGCGAACTGATCCCCAGTTGCGAAAGCTCGGAGATGCCCCAGTCCTCGCGGTTGGTCAAGTCCCAGAAGTCAATCGCGTCATTGGCCTGGAAATTCGGCTTGGCCACCTCCCGCGGGTGGAAGTGCCACTCGCAGACGACGTGGGTTTGGTTCACCGCTCTTGGCCACAAGGTGTGAGTCATCATGTAGTCAGGGTGCAGGCTGAGAAAAAAATTAGGGTAGATGGCGTAATAACACACCTTGTGCCGCTCCTCTTCATTCAGGCCGGGCAGATAGTCGCGGCGCCGCTTGCCATCAACGCTCATGGTCTCCGCATCGCCCTTGAACCCCATGCTCCCCCCGACATACGTGGGCTGCGGCGTTTCGTTGTCCGCGCCCATGTAGTTGGTCAGGCGGTTGAGCGTGGGATGCAGCACCGGGCAGTGCAGGCACTCGTTGTAGTTCAGAATGATGAGCTTCCAGTTAGCCTTGACCTCGTACATGATGCGCTTGTACAGGCGAAGGTCCTGCATGCGCCAGGCCGCGAACTTCTGCGGCAGGTCCGCCAGTTGCTTTTCGAGCGATTCGGGATGAGCCGCCAGGTTAATGAAGATGTGCCCGTCCCACACTCCGGTGTAAACGCGGTTCAGAGGATACTCGTCGCGGCAGAAGTCGCTGGCTTCGTCCATGTGCGGAGCGCCAATCAGCCGCCCGTCAAGGCCGTAGGTCCAGCCGTGATACGGGCACTGAATGCGGCCGGCAAAGCGGCCCTCCTGCTCGGTGCACATGCGCGTGCCGCGATGCCGGCAGACATTGTAGAAGGCGCCAATCTGCCCGCCCTGGTTGCGGGTGATGATGATGCTTTCCCCCGCTACTTCGCGCAGGAAGTAATCGCCGGGTTGGGGAATCTGGTCAGCGCGACCGGCGCAAACCCAGGTCTGGCAAAAGAAGCGTTCAACTTCCTCGCGAAATAGTTCCGGGTCCGTGTAATAGCGGGCGGGCAGTGTCTTAGGGGCGGCTATGGTTTGCGTGCTCATCGTTGTCCCAGCGAAATTATGCCACGTAGTGCCAAGTTCCCAATACTTGCTCTCCCGGTATGGGAGATTTGACCCGGGAACCGGGTACCAGGTACTCAATCGCCGTCCGGATTCGAACAGGCCGAGGCGAAAGCGGACAATTGCCCCACATTATTTGATCTAACGAATCGCGGTTAGCCCCGTCTTTTCAGAGGTATAGATCATCGGCTACGTTGGCACGGCAGATGCCGCTTAAACCCCTTACTCAGCGGGTGGGGCGAACTTGCCGGCCATTGCCTTCGTACCTTGAGCAGAATGGGGGAAATGATGGGAAATCTCATGCAGGACCTCAGATATGGCTTACGCGTTCTGCGCAAGAGCCCGGGCTTTGCCGCCGTCGCCATTATCGTGTTGGCCCTGGGCATCGGCGCCAATACCGCCATTTTCAGCGTGGTGAATGCGGTGCTGTTGCGGCCTTTGCCCTACCGCGACCCCAGCCGCCTAATGCAGGTGTGGCACGTGCCCCCGGCGAAAGAGTTTCCTGGCATGACCATGTTCTCTGTCTCGCCCGCCAACTACCTGGACTGGGAGCGCCAGAACAACGTCTTCCAGAGCATGGCCATATACGGCTTCCGGAGCTTCAACATCACTGGTACCGACCAGCCACAGGCGCTGCAGGCGTCGGTGGTCTCGCAGGAGTTCTACCGCACCCTGGGTGTGCAGCCCCTGCTGGGACGAAGCTTCACCGCCGACGAGGAGCAGCCCGGCCACAACCACGTGGTGATCCTCGGCTATCCCTTATGGAAGTCAAGTTTCGGCGGCAATCCCAGGATCGTGGGCAGCACCATCCGTCTCGATGACCAGCCCTACACCGTGGTCGGCGTCATGCCGCCCAAGTTCAAGTTTCCCGACTGGGCTCAGTTATGGGCGCCGCTGGGCTGGACCGACCAGGAGCGCGCGGTCCGGGGCAATCACAATTACATGGTGATCGGGCGCCTGAAGTCAGACGCCACCATGCAGCAGGCCCAGGCCGAGATGAACACCATCTCCGCCCGCCTGCAGCAGCAGTACCCCGCCGATGATGCCGGATGGGGCGCGGTTGTCGTGCCCCTGCGTGAGCAGTTGGTGAGAGATTTGCGCCCCGCCCTGCTGGTGTTATTGGGCGCGGTGGCCTTCGTGCTGCTCATTGCCTGCGCCAACGTGGCCAACCTGGTGCTGGCCCGGACCGTGGGCCGGCGCAAGGAGTTGGCCATTCGCGCCGCCCTGGGCGCAAGCCGAGCCCGCCTTCTGCGCCAGGTGTTGGCGGAGACAATCATGTTGGCCATAGCCGGCGGCGCGCTGGGGCTCCTGGTGGCGCATTTCGGGATGCAGCTTATCGTTGACTTCCTGGTGGCAACTCGCGCCCCGCGCGCGGCGGAGATCAACCTCGATGTTTGGGTGCTGGCCTTCACCTTCGGCGTCTCGGTCCTGGCCGGCATCATCGCCGGCCTGGCGCCGGCCTGGCGGTACACTCGCAACGATTTCGACGTGCACGAAGCCCTGAAGCAGGCGGCGGGCAGGACGGAGACGGAATCCGGAGGAAAGAGTACCCGCGCCGCCCTGGTAGTTTGCGAAGTGGCGCTGTCGCTGTTCTTGCTGGTAGGGGCCGGCCTCATGATTCGCAGTTTGTGGGCGCTGCGCAGTACCGATCCCGGGTTCGACGCGCGCAATGTGCTCACTATGGTCCTGCCCACTTCCGTCACCCGCTATCCCACCCTGGAGCAAAACATCGCCTTCTGGAATCGTGCGTTGCCGCAAGTGCGGGCGGTACCGGGCGTGGTGTACGCGGGGGCCACCGATGCGCTGCCTCTCTCCGGCGACGGTTCCACGCAGCCCGTCACCGTGGAAGGCCGTCCGGTCCTGCCCATGGCGGAACAGCCGGAAGTGGGTATCCGCATATTTACTCCTGGCTACCTGGAAGCCATGCGGGTGCCGCTGCTGCGCGGGCGCTTGATTAACGATGGAGATGTCGCCGGCCGACCGCCGGTGACCGTCATCAGCGCCGCCATGGCCAAGCAGTTCTGGCCCCATGAAGACCCCATCGGCAAACACCTGACCCTCACCTTTTTTCCCGGCATAGCGCGCGAAGTGGTAGGGGTGGTGGGTGACGTGAAGATGGGCGCCCTGGACGCGTCCCAGATTCAATCCATGGTCTACGTTCCGCTGGCACAGATGACGCTGCCCCCGGACGAGGTATGGCACGGATTCGCGCTGTCGCTGGTGGTGCGCACCGCGAACGCGCCCACCGGCGCGGCGGCAGCTATCAAGAGTGCGGTGCACCAGGTGGATGCGGCGCAGCCGGTTATGCAGGTGGAGACCATGGAAGACATGGTGGCCGATTCCATCTCGCAACAGCGCTTCACCATGCTGTTGCTGGCGGCTTTCGCAGGCCTGGCGCTCTTGCTGGCGGCGGCCGGTATCTACAGCGTGCTTTCCTATAGCGTGCGTCGGCGTGTGCGTGAGATCGGCATCCGTATGGCTCTGGGCGCGCAGATTGGCGACGTCCTGCGTATGGTTGTTCTTGAAGGCATGCGGCCAACCCTGCTCGGCCTGGCCATTGGACTGGCCGGTGCGCTGGCGCTGGGAAGAGTGCTCTCCCGGCTTATCTACGGCGTGAGCGCCTCTGATCCGGCGACCTTCCTGGCCGTCTCGGCGCTGTTGGCGACGGTGGCCCTGGCCGCCAGCATCATTCCCGCCTGGCGCGCCACCCGGGTGGAGCCGGTGAAGACACTAAGGGAAGAGTAAGGGCGGGGCGGGCAGGCGGTACCCTGCAGCTCGAACACGGCGCCCCGGCGTCTGCTTCAAAAATCGTGCTGTCAATCTCTTGACCAGTCTAGAATCCGCTCGAAGGCGCGTGTTACATCTTTCCTTATGAGGAACTCGATTGGCTTCATGGTTGAAAGCGGGATTACGTGGAGGTACACAGTGGCATGCGGAACCGGATGGCCAGCGGCCGCGGAGAGCTTTTCGATTGCGCTCTTGCCGTAGACCTCAGAATGATCAAGCACGGCAATGGCCTGCGATGTGGGAGACCAGGAGAAGCCCCGAATAATGCGTGATTCCTCCATCTGCCAGACGAACAATTCTTTCGATGTAGCCGCGTCGGCAATGAAGAAAACGGGCAGATATTTGCGGGCGAATTGACCGTCCCCGACTACGAGGAACCTGCAGCCGGCAATGTATTTACCATCCGGTGAGATAGCGGTCGGAGTTTTGTGACAGGTTTCAATCGCACCTGTTGGCTTGTGATATCCATGGACGATATTTTCGTGTTGTGAATCGCGAAACGTCTCTTCTCTGACCCGAGAGACAGAAGCTGTTTCGGGCCGAACTTCGTAATGCCAGTACCGTTCTGGCCTTCCGCTTTGTAGAACGTCAATCAGAATTCTCCCCGGTGCGACACTTGCTGATAGTGGCGATGCAGGTAACACTTCAACCTTCGGCCCTTCGGCAATGACGCTCTCGCGTTCTTGCTGTGTATGAGCGACGGGCGAGATCATCAGTGCGCCAAAGACGCAAATCGTTAGGAGAAGGAGACTATGTCGCATGCACTCCTCCGCGCAGCGGAATGATATTCTCCGTGTTCTCGGAGGAGCCGGTCAAGACGCTGCGCGAAAAGTGAGCCAGTACTTACTGCTCAGGAACGGCTGTTCACTGTGGTCGTTGGCACGCGTCTTTGGGCTCCACCAGGAGGGCGTGAACCTCGCTTTTACCTATGTTCTCCGTGAAATGCGTCACCGGGTCGCGCCAGACAACATCCCCGGCTCGGTTGTGACTCTCCTTGACCGCTCCTCCCGGCGAACTTCCACGCATGTTCGAGTCCGTAAAGTAATAAACAACCACTCCACAAGGATGGGAATGCATCGGCTCCTTTTCACCCGGCTTGATGTGGTAGTCAATGACGCGCACATGGCTGTTATCGAGAACCACCTTGTACATCTGGGGAGCAAGTTTGGTTGCGTCCTGGAAAACAGCTACCCCCGATGACCTGGCAAACGCGAAGCTAGCTAATAAAGCCCCGGCGAGCAGGCCGGTGGTGAGATACGCTACTTTCTTCATTTTTCCCTTTCCTCACTTGCAACAAGAATTGAAAAGGCGGATTCAACCCACGCAGCCGTGACATTCTGAGGCAGGCCAAGGACCGATGTAAACAGCTCTTTGCGGTCATCCGTGCCGGCAAAGGCTGGCTCGGGCCGTCAGTGCAGGTCTGTCGCGGAAGCGGATCGCCCGTCCTCACTGTGCGTCTGCCGCGAGCGAAATCGCGGAACAAGGAACGGAATCTGCCGGCGATATTGCTCGTAGGCGGTCCCGTGCTTCCATAACAATTCCCTCTCTTCGATCCATTTGTCCCAGGAAAGCACCAGCAGGGCGAATATTCCCACTCCGCCGAACAGAGCGCTGGGGCTGTTGGCCAGCAGCGCCCAGCCCGCCAGCCATAGAATTGCGCCCAGCGCCATGGGATTGCGCGTGAAGCGGTAAGGTCCGTCGCAGAGTAAAACGCGAGTGGGCACCAGGGGCAGCGGCGTGCCCTCGCCCTTCCTGTGTTGCCAGTAGATGGACCAGGCCAGCCAGGGAATTCCCGCCAGAAAAGGCACAACCGCCAGCCAGCGCAGATGCGGAATGTGCGCCACAACCGACAGCGCCAAGGCATCGTCCATTTTTCGGCCCAGGTACACCAGCACTACCGGAATCACGACAAGCTCCAGCGTGGAGCCGAACAGGGTAGCGGCCAGCAAATGCGCCAGGCTGTGGGGAGAACCGGACCGGCGTACCAGGAAGGCCACCACCCGCTTAAAGTGAGCTGGCTCGTCCATTGAATCTAAAAGACTAACCCATAATCAGGCCCTGGGGAGGCGATATCAAAGTAGCCCGCCACTTCAGAGGGCGGGAATGCCAGGTTGAGCGATTGAGTCCCAGGGGACTGGACCTCTCGGCCCTGCCTTACCCCAGGCCCTCAGACTAAACGTTACTAAAGATTGCTTTCTGCCTGACAGTTATCTGGCTGTCGGGCCATCCCCCGCGCTACCCTTGCGCAATTTTGGCCCAATCGCGATTAGCTGGATAGAAGGGGATTTGTCATGCTTCTCCCCATCAAGCACGAGAACATGTCGGCGCGGCGCCTGCCCATTATCACCCTGGCGCTCATCGCCATTAACACGCTTGTCTTTCTTGGCACCCACTCCACCATTGAAGAGCAGGCGCCACAAATCGGCAAAGCCAGGGTTCACATCCTGCTGCTGGCGGCCGCGCATCCGGAGCTGAAGCTTACCCCAGAGGCACAGCAACTGGTCACCAGCTTCCAGAAGGAACATTCCTCAACCTGGAAGCGGATCCAGAACCCCAACCACGAAGTGGTGGACAGTTGGGACACCAAGATGCGGCTGCAACAGGACCCGGAGGTCCTGCAGGAGGAAATGGATTCGTTGTGTAACGAATTCACAACCCTTTCCGCCGCCTCGCTGACCGCACACTATGCTTTCATTCCCGCCCACCCCGCGGCAATCAGCTATCTCACGGCCAACTTTCTGCACGGCGGTTGGCTGCACCTGATCGGCAACATGTGGTTTCTGTGGCTGGCGGGATTTGTGCTGGAAGATGTTTGGGGACGCCCGTTGTACACCGTGTTTTATCTGGTGGCCGGCGCAGCGGCTCTGCAGTTCCACGCCTGGACCAATGCCGGCAGCATGGTGCCGACATTGGGCGCTTCCGGCGCGGTAGCAGCGCTGATGGGCGCTTTTCTGGTGCGCTTCCCCAAGATGAAGATTCGCATGGTGTGGCTGTTCATGTTTCGCCTGATACGCTTTAACGCTCCCGCATACACCCTGCTGCCCCTGTGGCTGCTGATGGAGGTGGTTTACGGCGCGGCTTTTGGCGGCGCCAGCGGCGTGGCTCACTGGGCTCACGTTGGCGGCTTCGCCTTCGGCGCTGTAGCCGCGGTTGCCTTGCGCTATTCAGGACTGGAGCAAAAAGCCAATGAGGCGGTGGAGTCGAAGGTGAGCTGGACCACAGATCCGCAAATTGAGCAGGCCCATGGCCTGATTGAACAAGGCCAAAATGATGCTGCCGCCGATCTGCTCAAGCAGCATCTGGCGGCGCAGCCCGATTCGATTGACGGATGCACTCTGCTGCGCGACCTGTACTGGAAGAAACAGGACCTCCCCGCCTACCATGAGGCCACGGCGAAGCTTTGTGCCCTGCACCTGAAGCTGCGCGAACCGAATGCGGCCTGGCAGGACTACGAGGAGTTCCTCAACTCTGGCGGCACTCACTTGCCGGCGGCAACCTGGCTGGAGCTCTGCCGCACGCTCGAGCAGCAGCAGAAGTTCGAACGCGCGTTGAGCGAATTTTTGAGCCTCGCCGGCGCCTATCCGACCGAGCGCGCCGCGCTGATGGCGCAGTTGGCCGCGGCGCGTCTTTGCCTCAAGCGGCTCAACCGGCCTCAAGACGCCCTGCAGCTGTTCCAGGCAGCAGCGGCCTCCCCGGTGCCGCATCTGGACCTGGAACTCAACATCCAGGCCGGCATCAAGGAGGCGCGGACGGCGCTTGCGGGCGGAGCGAAGGCCATGGGGGCCAGCGCCGGCGCGTAGGCTCAGTACTCGGTTGCCTTCTCCTCAGCCGGAAGGGCATCGCGGGCGGGGCGCCCGCGCCACAAAAGTAAAAGCAATACGCCGCGAGCTGGAGCCAAAAGCCAAAAGCCAAAAGCCAAAAGCCAAAAGCCAAAAGCCAAAAGCTAAGAGCCAAGAGCCAATGTCCGACCGTCGCTACTCCGGCAGCATCCCGCCCCGGCTCTGCACGTGGCGCACAAATGCCTCTGCCGCACCCACTCCACTCTCTAAGCCGCGGAAGCGGGCCACCTGGTCCTGCAAAGCGTAGAAATGATCCGGGCTCTGGCTGGCGTGGGCGTAGCATGCCGCGCGCTTTCTCGGTTCAGCGCCCGTAATATCCACGTATTCTTCCGGCGAGAACATCAGCGTGTCCTCACCATCGGAAACTTCGTAGTAATAGAAGCCGAAACTCTTGCCCATGCGCAGCCATGCGTCATAGCACAGCATGGAGGTGGCCCGGTGATCGGGATGTCCGTCTATCGGCCACTGCGTGAACAGCACATCCGGCTTTTCGCCTTCAATGATGCGGGCAAAGCTGTCGTAGTGAGCCTTGTCCACGATGGACTGCCCGTCAATCTGGTCGGCGAACAGCGGCGTGGCCTTGAGCAGTTCGCATGCCTTGGCCGCTTCCGCGCTGCGAATGGCCGCGGCTTCTTTTCCAGTCTTGCCCGCAATGCCGCCCTCGCCGCGATTTAAATACAGCAAAGTCACGGCGTGGCCGCTCTCAGTGTAACGGGCAACCGCGCCGCCGCAGCCATACTCCGGATCTCCTGGGTGTCCCCCCGCCACGATCACCTTGAGCTTTTTCTGCTCAGCCCCATTGTCGGCGCTCAGTTCCCCAGGCGCGGCGCTGGCGATGGCCGCCGCGGGCAGCGCCCAGGCCGCATTCCGCAAGAATTTGCGCCGCGATTCATCATCCATCAGCTCCTCCTGGATACTGGTTGACCACCTTCGGTCAGGAAGAAATTGTTTGATAAATATACGAGGGCCAGCTCTTCGTTGTCTCAATCTCGCGGAAGGTAGCTTGGCGCGGGCGCGGCATCATCGGCTTTGAGTTCAGGTCTTTTCTATATCCGGCTTCAGCAGCGCTCAAAAGCGAATCCTGTCGATTTATGAGACGGCTGCCTAACCGGAGACTTGCCGGTCTCGTAGAGACCGGCTGAAAGTAGCCCGCCAGTTTAATGGCGGGACAGGGAACGTAATCATGAAGTCCCTTCGGTCTGGATTATTCATGAGGCTTACAAGGGCAAAAGGGTGGAGCAGGGCCTTGGCCCTGCATTAAGCCGCTGACCATGGAAAGGCTTTAGCCGCTGAGGTACTTTGAGAGAATACCTTGTGAAAACTGCAAAGAGTACCTCAGGGGCTAAAAGCCCGCATTTTTGTTGTGCTCTTAAAGCAGGCCTGAAAGGCCTGCGCCACCCACTTCCTCCAGGGCGTGATGAGGGATCCAGGCGCCAGGGACGGCTGAGAGCAGCCCCGTTAAAAACCTACACACGCTGTTGGCTGATTGCTGACTGCTTCAGGCTAGCGCTCAACTCCCGCTGGCACCCCCGGGTGGTGGGCTTCCATTTCTCGCGCCACCGCCAGGCCCAGGCGGCGAATGCCTTCGCGGATCTGCTGCGGCGTGGAATGCGAGAAGTTCAGCCGCATGTGGCGGCTGCCCTCGTCGCCGCCGGGGTAGAAGCAGTCGCCCGGCACAAAGGCCACGTTTTCGCGCAGCGCCGCCTGAAACACGTGCTCCATGTTCATGCCTTCGGGCAGCGTGGCCCACAGGAACAGGCCGCCCTGGG
>DASYWT010000192.1:0-2883 GCA_035935775.1 Terriglobales bacterium | reverse complement strand
GACCGCATCATCGCCCTCAAAGCATTGGCCGACCTGGGTCCTAACCTGAAAGGCGTTCACATGGTGGCGGCGGTTTTGAAGGACAAAGACCCTGACCTGCGCGCGCAAGCTGCGGCAACTCTGGGGGAAATGAAGTCGCGCGCCGCAATTCCGTCCTTGCGAATTGCCTTGGATGATGAAGCCCCGCAGGTCAGCTTCGCAGCCGCCAAATCTCTCTGGCAGTTAGGCGATAATGCCGGCCGGCGCGTGTTGTTGGACATCCTGCAGGGCGATAAGGGAACCAAGGATGGGTTTCTCGCCAGCCATAAGCGCGAGGCCAAGCGTGAACTCCAGGATAAGAAGGCGCTAGTCGCGATGGGGGCTGAGAAGGGTGCCAGCGAATTTCTCCCCGGGCCTCTGGGTATGGGTGTTGGACTGGCTAAGCAGCAGCTTGTAAGCGGAACCGACCCAGCGCGTGCGGCCTGCGCCGAACTACTCTCCCGCCGCCCGGACAAGGCGACCATGCTCGCCCTGAAGGCAGCGCTGATGGATCGCGATTGGTCCGTGCGCGAAGCCGCCGCCATGGCTCTGGGCAAGCTGGGGCGGCCGGGCACCCGGCAGTGGCTGGAATTTGCCCTTGCCGACGGCAAGCCCGCTGTTCGCGACGCGGCGGCTGTTGGCATCTTGCGTATGAGCACCTTACGAGCCGGCGCTTCCTCTTATGCTAACCTGCACTAGCTCTCTTCCCCGGCGGCCAACACGCGTCCCAGCCACACTGACTGCAAAGTGGTAAGTGCAGTATCACAACACAAAAGATGAATCTTCCAACAAAGACACAGAGGCACAGAAAAATCGCTTCCTGCATCATCCGCGGAAATGGAACCTGCCTCGAAATTGTGCAAAATGCTGTGCAAAACTAGGACTTTGCTCGAGACGATAAAGCCAAGCGACAGCCGGTCAGTAAATTGCGCGTCTAATCGTAAGTCCAATTTCATGGCGTATTTGCACCAACAAACGGCGTTGACTTTTTTGGGCGTTGCCCTTACCTTGACTTGCGTCGACGGCTGAAAGGGTTGGTTAAATAAACATTGGCCAGTCCGAAGTAAGCTGGGTGATTAGTCAGACGGGGCAACCCGTAAGGCAACTGGACCTGAAAAAACCGACGGCTCTGCGAGGAGCAGTTGGGGTCTGGAACCGCGAAAGCGGCAATCACGTCAGGGGCTGCGATGGTGCACGTATCCACGCTGCCGGCTCCCTCGCAAGAGCTGGTGGCTAGAACGTAACCAATGTCGCAGCCCTTTTAATTTTCTCCTGCAAAACCTCCGCCGCACGCATTCAAGCCACACTTTAAAGATTAAGTAGTCAGGAGCCAGCAAAGACCGTTGCGGTCTGCAATGTTTCCGCAGACTCCTGACCCCTGAGACCTGACTACTGATTTCAGTACTTCCACATCTGGATAACGCTGCCGCCGCGCTCGAAGCTGACTTCATCCATGAGCCGGCGGATGAGAAAGACACCCCGCCCGTGGTCATTGTAAACATCCTGCGCCACGGGCTTTGGGGGAGCGGAAAAATCGAAACCGGGACCGGGATCGGCCACCACAATCAGGACGTGGCCCTGATCATCGGCGCTCACCTCGCACTGGATGGTTTTGGAAGGATCGTTCTGACAGCCGTGAGTAACGGCGTTAGCTAAAGCTTCCTGTACCGCCAGGCCTATCGCCATGCTCCGTTCTTCTTCAATCTTGAGATCAGCTAAGCAAGCCAGGACGGCGTCGGTAGCGTTAGCAATGTGCTCGGCGTCGGCGGGAATCGCCAGGTTGAGCTGGCGGCGCAAGCCGTGGTGATCGTGGCCGGGAGCGGGGGTTGGAGGCATAGGGTCGGGCATTGGATCGGGTTCAGGCGAAGGAGGCCACGGCCGCATCGGCGTCGGTAAAGACTTCAAACAGGTTGAGCAGCCCCACCATGCGCAGGGTTTGCACGGCAAACTTGGAGGGATTGACCAGCTTGATGTTGCCGCCGCGCTGGCGGGCGGAGGCCAGGGATTTCATGAGCACTCCGATGCCGCTGGAATCAATCATGGGGACCTCGGCCAGATCGAGAACTATGCGGGTATCTCCATTGCTTAGCGATGTATCCAGGGCCTGGCGGAATTCGTTCACCGCGGCGCCCATGCGCAGGGGCCCCTTAAGCTGGATAATCTCGACCTGTGACCGCCGTTGCATGTTGATATCCATAGGCTTCCTCGTGCCCGGTGGCGGGACCCGCCGTGGCCCACGCCTGAAGTAGAAGCGCCGTCGGGACGGCAGAGGAGTGCGGAAAGCCACGCCAAAGCAGCCGGCCAGAGGCTGGTGTTACAAAGGGCGTCGCCCAAGATACGGGAAGTGTGGCCAGGTTGCAACAACGGAGATGACCAGCCGGCAGGTTCACGCGGTTAAAAAATTTCATGCAGCCGGGATGAATTTTTGACATAATGTCGCCCGCCTTACCGCGCTCTCGCTCTGTGCGCGGTGCTGCGCGCCACTTGCCCAGCACGGAGAAAGAATGAATCGTGCCGCTACCCGGCCTCAGCCGGTCCTTCCTGAGGTTGCCATTGTTACCACTGATGACCTGGTTGGCCCCGAGGCCGCCAAATACCTGGACAGCGCTTACCAGCTGCAAATGCTGCAAACCTGGGAGGAACTGCTGGCTGCCCTCCAGCAGCAAGCCCTGGACGCTATCCTGCTCGACCTCGACACGCTGGGCGAAAACAGCGATGTCGGCATAGCCGCGCTGCGCGAATTGCGCAGCAACCACCCCGACCTGGTGCTGGTGGCCATGACCCGCTCCAACAGCCGCCACCTGCGCTGGAAGGCCATGGAGGCGACGGCCGACGAGTATTTTGTGGCCCCGGTGGAGTTCGGCG
>DASYWT010000191.1:0-4302 GCA_035935775.1 Terriglobales bacterium | reverse complement strand
TCATCCCGAGCGAGGGCGCACGCCCGAGTCGAGGGACTCCTGTGCTGGTGGTAGCTCCACGCTTGCTCCAGGGAGTTCTCAAGAGCATTCCCATCCTGGTGTCTCGAAGCACAAACACAAGTGGCCACGCCGCACTACCTTCGGTCACCGGCGCTACGCTGCAGCTTAGAGGCATTCCCGCGAAGGAAATCTCTCGGAACTCCCTTCCTCAGTTCGGCGCATTCAGCCTGCGCAGGCTGTTTCGACTCGGGCATACGCCCTCGCTCAACATGCCAGTCGTGTTTAGGAGCAGATTCCGTGCGGACATGCCAAGGAGTTCGCTCTTCACTCTGAATCAGTCGGATAGAAATTCTTATGAGCGGTTCATAGAGAATCTACGCAAGGGGTGTTTCGACTCGGGCGTTCGCCCTCGCTCAACATGACAGTCGTGTTTTTGAGCTACTTCTGCGTCCGGATCGTGCGCCACAAATCGTCGGCCCGCCGTCGCCCCAGAGCGCCTACATACGCGCCTGCGTTGCCGGTAATGAAGGAGGCGAAGGCTTCGTAGATTTGTGCCCGCTCGGTATACATGTGAAAAACGCCGGCGGCAATCAGCCGCGAAAGGGGAATACAGCCGCACACGATCAGCATCCAACGCCACGGCCGGGCTGGGCGCAAGCTGCCCATGACCATGCAGAAAAACAGCGCCAGAAAAGCGGTCAGCATCAGATCGCCAAACGCCACTTCGGCCACTCCGCTCAGCGCTCCAAACAGCACCGCCAGAGCGTACCAGGGCACTTCGCTGCCTTTGGCCTGTGGCTGCAAGGGCGAAGGCTCTACTGAGGCGGCAGCAGGTTGCTTTTCTGGAATGGGAGCGGCGGATCTGGGCGCAGGCAATTCCGGCATCAAGGGCCCTCAACTGGAATAAGTATAGAAGCCGCGGCCTGACTTTCGTCCCAGCCAGCCGGCATCCACCATTTTGATCAGCAGCGGGCAGGGCCGATACTTGGGGTCGCCCAGGCCGTCGTGCAGAACCCGCATGATGTCCAGGCAAACATCCAGCCCGATGAAGTCGGCAAGCGTCAGCGGCCCCATAGGATGGTTCATGCCCAGCTTGAACACCTCATCCACCGCCTGGGCTGTGGCCACGCCCTCCATCACCGCGTACATGGCTTCGTTGAGCAGCGGCATGAGCACGCGGTTGGAGACGAATCCGGGCGCGTCATTCACCTCCACCGGCGTCTTGTCCAGCTTCACGGCCAGCGTCCTTACCGCTTCATAGGTTTCCTGCGACGTGGCCAGCCCGCGAATTACCTCCACCAGTTTCATCAGCGGCACAGGATTGAAAAAGTGCATGCCGATCACCTGCTGTGGCCGCCGGGTGAGCGCTCCCAGCCTGGTGATGGAGATCGAAGACGTGTTGGAGGCCAGAATCACTTGCGGGCGGCACATGGCGTCCAGGTCGCGAAACAGTTGCGCTTTGATCTCGAACTTCTCGGTGGCGGCTTCCACCACAAAATCGCAGCTCGCCAGCCGTTGCCGGTCGGTAACCGCCTGGATACGCGCCAGAGCGCTGGTGCGGTCCTCAGCCGTGATCTTATTTTTGGCGACTTCCCGTTCCAGGTTCTTGCCGATGGTGGCCAACGCGCGCTCCAGGAAGCGCTGCTCCACATCGCACAGCAGCACCTGGTATGCATGGCTGGCAAAAACATGGGCAATGCCGTTGCCCATGGTGCCCGCGCCCACCACCCCCACAGTCTTGATCTCCATGCTCGCCTCGCGCTCGCAGAGGAAACTTAAAAGTGTAGCAGGGCTCGGGGGCAGGTAGAGACGCAACTTGTTACATCTCCTTTACCCGCCGAAATCCCGAATAGATTCGATCCCAACCAATGCCCCCAACCCTTGCTAGAATTCCTGTGATGCGAATTCTCCCCTGGCTTTTTGTTTCCAGCTTGGTGTTGGCTTCCATGACCCTTGTCGCGCAAAAGAAAACGCAGAAGAAAACGCCGCGCAGCTATCGCAGTCTGGGCGACAAGCCGGTTACCATCCGCATGGGCCTGGCTACCGATTTGCCGCAGCAACTGGCCAAGTGGCGCGTGGTGCGCATGCCTTTCCACGCCGCCGGCCTGACCGCGCGTCAGCGCCGGATGGTGGAAAAGCTGGTGGATGCCTGCCGCTACCTCGACGACATTTACTGGCGCCAGAGCGATCCCGACGGCCTCACGCTGTTCCACGAACTGGAGGGCAACAGCAACCGCATTGACGCTGAAGTGCGCCGCATGCTCATGATCAACGGCTCACGCTTCGATCTGCTGCGCGATAACGAGCCTTTCGTGGGATCGCAACCCATGCCGCCGGGGCGCGGCTTTTATCCACCCGGCGTTACCCGGGAACAGATTGAGCAGTATGTGCAGCAGCATCCCGAGAGCAAGGCGGAAATCTACAGCCCTTACACCGTTGTGCGCTGGCAGGGCAAGGAGTTGGTGGGTGTGCCTTATCACGTGGCCTTTCGCTCGTTCCTGGACCCGGCGGCTCGCGATCTGCGTGAAGCGGCCGCCCTCAGCGACGATCCCGCGTTTGCCAAGTTCCTGCGCCTGCGCGCCGACGCCCTGCTCAGCGACGATTATTATCCCAGCGATCTGGCCTGGCTCGATCTGAAGGATCCCAAGTTCGATGTTATCTTCGCGCCCTACGAGACCTATCTCGACAGCCTGCTGGGCGTGAAAACTTCCTACGGCGCGGCCGTGCTGGTCCGTGACCAGGCGGAGAGCCGCAAGCTGGCGCTCTACCAGAAATACGTGCCCGAGATTCAGGACGCGCTGCCCCTGGCCGCCGAAGACCGCCCTTCCAAGCGCGGCCTGGTCACTCCCATGGAAGTGATGGACGCGCCCTTCCGTGCGGGAGACCTGCGCCACGGCTACCAGGCGGTGGCCGACAATCTGCCCAACGATCCCCGCATTCACGAGGCCAAGGGGACAAAGAAAATCTTTTTCAAGAATTTTATGGACGCGCGCGTGAACTACGTCATCCTTCCCGTGGCTAAGCGCGTGATGCGCCCGGACCAGGCGGCCAAAGTGAGCGGCGAAGGCTACCTCGCGGGCACGCTGCTGCACGAAATTTCCCACGGCCTGGGCCCGGCTTTCGCGCGCACCGCCGCCGGCAAGGCTGACATCCGCGAGTCCATCGGCCCCACCTATAGCGAACTGGAGGAAGCCAAGGCTGACGCCGTCGGCATGTTCGGCCTGAAATGGCTGGTGGACCACGGCGCCCTGCCCAAAGCGCGCCTGCAGGAGTATTACGCCTCCTACGTCGGAGGACTCTTCCGCACCGTGCGCTTTGGCACCGGCGAGGCCCACGGCCGCGCCGAAATGATGGAGTTCAATTACCTGAGTGAGCAGAAGGCCATTACACGAGACTCCACAACCGGCCGCTATGCGCTCGACTACGCGCGGCTGCCGGCAGCCGTGGAGGCTCTGGCCAAAGAACTGCTGGAGCAGGAAGCCACGGGCGACCGGGCCCGCGCCGAAGCCTGGTTTAAGAAATACGACGTGATGCCCGAGGAACTGAAGGCCTCTTTGACCAAGGCCTCGGCCGTCCCTGTGGATATTGATCCCGTATTTTCCTTTCCCGACCAAGTGAAGTAAGCAGTTCTGAGTTAGCAAATCCGGGGCCAGTCATCCCTGAGCGAGGACGCGCGGTGCAGCTGCGCGTCTCCTTCCACGGACCTTGCGTCTCCTTATTGCCGGGGCCACCCGCCCCCGCGCGGACGCCGTGTCGTTTCTTTGCTTGGCAAACCTATTGACCAACCTCACGGACTCGCGTAAAAAACTCTTACTCTTGGGGCACCCTGCCATTCGCAAGTTCCCCGTCTGGAGAAAATATGCGCACCTTCGTCCGCTTTGCGGGATACGCTTGTATTGTTCTGCTGTTGCTTTTGGCGCTGGGAATTACCGTTACCGTGGGCTGGCGCCCGGTTATCGGTCCTCGCCAGCGCGCCGTTAGTGCTCGCCGCTTCGAGCCCACGCCCGAGCGGCTGAAGCGCGGCGAATATCTGGTAGAGCACATTTCCATGTGCTACGGGTGCCATACCAGTTTCGACGCAAAAGGCAAGGACATGCCCCAGCTTCTGGCAGCCAAAGGATCAGGCAGAGTAATGGCCGACCAGGGCGATTTCCGAGTAGTCGCTCCCAATATCACTCCTGACCCCGAGACCGGCATCGGCAAGTGGACCGACGACGAACTGGCACGCGCCATCCGCGAGGGTATAGCTCGCGATGGGCGGGCGCTGTTTCCCATGATGCCTTACCGCAGTTTTCGCAATAT
>DASYWT010000190.1:0-2472 GCA_035935775.1 Terriglobales bacterium | reverse complement strand
CGCATTCCGGCATTGAACAGCGACGGCCCCTGCGCGGTGGACTTCTCGCCCGTCTGCGCGGGAGTGAAATCGCGATACGCCAGCCCTTTCTGGAAGATGGCTTCCGCCATCTCGCGGTGCAGCCGCAGGCGCTCCGACTGCTTATATTCCTGATCCCAGATCAACCCCAGCCAGCGCAGGCCTTCAAAGATGGAGTTGAGCGAGGCTTCGGTGTTGCGCTCCACGTCGGTGTCATCCACGCGCAAAACCATGGTGCCATGCTGGCGGTGGGCGAAGAGCCAGTTAAACAGGAAGGTGCGCGCGCTCCCGACGTGCAGGAAGCCAGTGGGGGAAGGCGCAAACCGCACTCGCACCATGGTGATTTGAGTATAACAATCACGGCGGATGGCCTGCAGGAGTGCGGGCGGAGGCAAGTGCAGACAACTTCGTCGCCGCGGATTAACGCCGATACACGCGGACTCGAGATTGAAATATCCGAATCATCCGCGTGCCTCCGCGGGCTGGAATTTGCCTGATTGCCTTCGCAACAGTGCCGGGCAGAGCTCCAGCCACCACAGGGCCGCAATCACAGCACGGGCAGGGCTTTCTCGTCTATGCTTACTGCGTGACCACACTGAACGAGGTTTACTCCTCGCTGGCCATGCGCCGCCGCTACGAGGTATGGTTTGTGCGCCTGGGCCTGGCCGACGGCAGCGGCGCCTGGTGGTTTCGTTACTTGCTGATGAATCCGGGCCGGGGTGGCTGCGCAGGGATTCCAAACGGCTTGCCCGTGCAGGTGTGGGCCACCTGGTTTCCCGCCGAAGGGAAGCCGCAAAGCTTCATTCAGGGTTTTCCGTTGAAAGGATTGCAGTTGAGTGCTCGGCGCCGGAGCCCGTTTCACCTTGACGTTGCCTCCAATGCCATTACCGAGGAATTCTGCCGGGGACAGCTTCAAGTTGACGGGTACGAGATTTCCTGGGATCTGCGCTACGCCTCCTCGTTTCGCACGACGCTGAGCAACAAAGGATGGATTGGCTTTTCCCGCACCCCGCATTCGGACGCCGTCTTTTCCGGCCTCATCAACCTCGATGGGCGCAAATTCCAGGGCGACCCTCTCGGTTTCGGCCTGCAGGGACACAACTGCGGCTATCGCCATCGCAACTTTTGGAAATGGACGCACGCCTTTTTCCCAAACCCGGGCAGAAGCCCCAGCACCCTGGAAGCGCTGATTTACGAGATGCCGCTGGGCTTGTTGTTTCGCAAGTGTGTGCTCTGGCACGAAGGCCGGGAGTACGTTTTCCGTAAGCTGCAGGAGACAGAGCGCGCACCCGGCACGCTGCAGTGGAATTTCCATTGTTCCGGTAGTGATGGACTGCAGCTAGGAGCGGCCATTGACGGCCGGAGCCCGGCGGTTCACCGCCTGCCCTATGTAAAGACGGATTGCTCCGGCACCTTTGACGTTTTGAACAACAGCCTGGCGAGCGCGGTCGTGCGCCTGCAACGCCCCAGCGGACCGACGGAAGAACTACGGACAGAGCGTGGCGCAGTCCTGGAGTTCGCCGGCCAGGCTGTCGGGTTCTAATTGTTTCTCCGCGGTAGAGTTAAGTTGTGGAAGCCCACGGCTTCAGCCGTGGGGTCAGAGATGAAGATATGCCCGAGCCCCGCAGGGGCGGCACAACGACCTATCACACAAGAAGCAGGTCCTTCGCGCGCGCTCCCTCGCGTTTGCTCAGTCGCGCGGCTCAGGATGACAAATTTATTAGTGTGCCGCGCGGCACGGGCTGAAGCCACGCCCTTCCGAAAACTTCATGAATGGCGCAGCTTTGTGCTAGTCCACACCCGATCAAGGCAAAGGCGCTGGATACACCCGGGGAGGCGGCTTATTCAGTTCGTGCGCACCAGGTTTCCAGAAGCCGCTTAGAACTTCCGTGGGGTTATCCGCTCCACTCCCATGTAGGGCCGCAGCGCCTCGGGGATCACCACGCTGCCATCCGCTTGCTGGTAATTTTCAACAATTGCCAGCCAGGTGCGCCCAATCGCCAGCCCGCTACCATTCAGCGTGTGTACGAACTCTGTTTTGCTTTTGCCCTCCGGCCGGTAGCGGATATTGGCTCGGCGCGCCTGGAAGGCCTCGAAGTTCGAACAGGAGGAAATCTCCCGAAAAAGCTGCTGACCTGGCAGCCACACTTCGAGGTCGTAGGTTTTTGCGGAGCTGAAGCCCAGGTCGCCGGTGCATAACGTCATTACCCGGTAGTGCAATCCAAGTTTCTGCAGCACCTCCTCCGCGTCGTGCGTCAGCTTCTCCAGTTCGTCATAGGAGTTCTCCGGACGGCTGAACTTCACCAGTTCCACTTTTTGGAACTGATGATGTCGGATGATGCCGCGCACATCTTTGCCGTAGGAACCGGCCTCGCTGCGGAAACACGCCGTGTAGGCGGTCAGCAACACCGGCAGGCGAGCTGCCTCCAGAATCTCGTCACGATATAAATTCGT
>DASYWT010000189.1:0-4737 GCA_035935775.1 Terriglobales bacterium | reverse complement strand
TCTCAGCCGGCCAGGTCTCCTCCTGCGACATGGTCGCCGGGGCGCCACGACGCAGAACCGGCCGGTTGGGGTCGTATTCATCCGGACCGCTGCTGGGGGTGGCAGGAGCCGGGGATGCAGGCGGCGTGGTCTTAGCCGTCTGCGGGGGCGGAGTTGATGGGGGCTTCTGCGAGGGCGGCGTGCTGGAGGGCGGCGGGTTAGGCGACGGCGGCTTTCCCCCTCCCGATTTGCGCAGCACCGGCGGCCCGGAATCCTCTGCCAGAGCCTCGGCGCGTTTAGCGGCTTTGGCCTGCTCCTCTTCCTTGGCGCGCGCTTCCCTGGCCTGTTGCATCTCCTCGTTCGTTTCCCAATGGCCCAGCCCATACCAGTTACTGCCCGCATGCAGGGCGCTGCCGACCGTGAACAGGCCGACCGAAGCGCCGGTGCGCTCGGCCTCGTAGACTATGCCCGAGTCCAAGGCCATGGGTACAGGATCGGCGCGGTAGATGCTGGCGTCGTAGAACTGGCCGTTGATCAGGATCACCACGGGAATGATCCGCGCGCGCTTGCCCTGCAATTGCAGGATGGCGGTGGCGCGCGGTCCCTTGGAAACTTGCGGACGCCGGGCATATTGCGCCCAGGCCACACTGACGAGTGCAAGGCTCAGCAAGGCGGAGATGACTGCCGCCGGGCCCCTACGGTATAAATGGCGAATTGGAGAGCACTGCATGGAAAAGGGCGAAAAAGCACCTGACTTTAGTTTACCTGACCAGAACGGCAAGGTGGTGTCGCTGAAGGAGCTGCGGGGCAAGACAGTGGTGCTGTTCTTCTTTCCCAAGGCTGATACGCCAGGTTGAACCATTGAAGCGTGCGGGTTCCGCGACGCATACAGCAAGCTGCAAAAGACCGGCGCCGTGATACTGGGCATTTCGGCCGATGCGCCGGAGCGGCAAAAGAAGTTCGAGCAGAAATACGACCTGCCTTATACCCTG
Organism: Terriglobales bacterium; assembly: GCA_035935775.1. Taxonomy (GTDB): domain Bacteria; phylum Acidobacteriota; class Terriglobia; order Terriglobales; family Acidobacteriaceae; genus JAICWP01. The sequence goes on along the minus strand of DASYWT010000189.1, from coordinate 3,766 downwards.
CTTTCCGATACCGACAAAAAAATTGCCCATGCCTTCGGCGTGATGAAGGAAAAGAACATGTATGGCAAGAAGGTAATGGGCATAGAGCGCACCACGTTCATCATTTCCCCGGATGGGAAGATTGCCCACGTGTTTCACAAGGTAAAGGCTGAGGGACACGCAGAAGAGGTGCTGGGAGCGCTGAAGAGCAGTACCTAGTATCAAGTACCCAGTACCTGGAACCCAGTTTCTGTGGTCACTATACCGGGAAAAAGCGCCAAGAACGCTGCCAGCCCAGGTTTTGGGCGGGGGCCAACCCCGCCCGATGCGATGAGGGTTATTACCTGCGAGTTGAACGCGACTCGACCGTGGCAGTACGAACGCGGAAGGTAAGCGCCTGCTCGGCATGAAATACGGCTTCTTCCTTGCCAGTCGCCGCCGCCACGCCAGTGCCGGCCGCGCCACCGGCGGCTGCGCCGATGAGCGCGCCCTTACCGCCGCCGGCCAGAGCCCCAATCAGGGTGCCAGCGGCAGCGCCGCCGCCAATCTTTTCAATGTTGCCCTTTTTGTGGCTCTTGCCCTTGGTGCTGACCAGGCTGGTCCTCAGGGCAACAAGCTCACCGTTCAGCCGGATCGAGGTCAGGCGAACGCTCAGCTCGCCCGGCGCATGCAGCCGGCCGCTGGGCTTGGCGTGCGCCACCACGCCGGAAACGGGCGCCCCTGCCCGTGCTACGGTCTTGCCCCTAATAACGACGCTGCGCGCCAGGGTACCGTGAAAGCCCTGGCCGGAGCGCGCAGTCCGCGAAGTTATTTCTGAAGTCAGGCGGATGGTCAAGGGTGTGCCCGCCGGGATCCGAGCCAGGGCGGCAAGCGATAGCGCCAGCACGACCGCCAAGGCCCTCATAGCATTTCGAAACATTGAATTCCCTCCTCGCGATTGCAGAACAGGTGGCGGGAACATGGTAAGCGTGGTGGGCGGTTCCTACGAGGTTCCTAAAGTATCGGGCGGTGCCCCACTGGGAACCCGTGAACTTTGGTAATGGGCTAGGGTAAGGTTTCAAAGTTTCACAGGTTTCCAAGGTTTCAGTGAGTGTCACAATTCCCCCAATCCCTACCGCCCTGAGCCGAGGATGTGGCGTACTCTTTGGTCTGAGAAACTTCTGTTGGCCGACCGGTAGACTCGGCTGTGCAGGGGTCTTTCGACTCGGGCTACGCCCTCGCTCAAGATGACAGTCGGTATGATTGGTACAGAGTAGACAACCACCTGTCTTGCCAGGAGCAATCGCTTCGCGAGAAATTAGCACCCAGTGCCTGCTCAAGCCCCAGCGTTGGATCCCACCCGCCTGAAAGCGCTGCCGCGGGAGTTTTTCAATCGCGATCCGAGGCGGGTCTGCCGCGAGCTGCTTGGCAAGGTGCTGGTGCGGCGGGACAGCGGCAAGCTGCTGGTGGGACGCGTGGTGGAATTAGAAGCCTATATGGGTACGGGCGACCCGGCGGCCCATGCCTACGCCGGCGTTACGCCACGCAACCGCGTCCTCTTCGGACCGCCGGGGCACGCCTACATCTACTTCATTTATGGCAACCACTATTGCCTGAACGTTTCCTGCATGCCGGAAGGGAAGGCGGGCTCGGTTCTTTTTCGTGCTCTGGAGCCGTTAACCGGCATTGCGGAGATGCAGCGGGCGCGTGGGTTGGAGGGAGCGGTGGCCAGCAAGCGGGTGCTGCGCCTGCTGACCAGCGGACCGGGGCGACTGGCGGAAGCGTTCGGGATCACCCGCCCGCGCGACAACGACAACGATCTGACCGACGCGAAATCCGACCTATTCCTGGCAGACGACGGCTATCCGACGCCACGAGTGCTCACTACGGCGCGCATAGGCATTACCAAAGCGGCGGAGAGGCAGCTAAGGTTTGTAGTGGCGGGGAATGAGTTTGTGTCCGGGAAGCGCATGGTGGAAGGAACGGAGCGATAGCGCATCGCGGATCCTTCGAGCCTGAAGGTCCAGGATGAGCCCTTCCCGAGTAGGGCATCGGCAGGGTTGCGCGGTCGCGACCGGGAGTGTTAGAGGCATCAGACGAAGCACTGACGTAACCGGTGCTGCCAGCCATAAGGGATGTAGAGTAGGGGCATGCATAAACGCAGTTGGTTAGTTACGGCGGCCTTCGCCCTGATTGCTCCTTTGCTTTTCGCGCAGCAGGTTCCGGCAGCGCCGGCAAGCACAGCGTCGCCTGTCACGCCGGACGCAGCCACGGTGAAGAAGATCATCCACGACCAGTTCGGGCCGGGCTATAAGGTATTGCCCGAATTTGCGCCCATAGTGGCTGACTTCGATGGCGATGGCATAGAGGATTTGGCGGTGGCCGCCAAGGCGGTCAACCCGCTGCTCAACGCGGTGGAGTATCACTACACAGTGCTTGATCCTTATCACGCCTTCTTTGGCTACGGAAATCCCAAAGTGACCATGCAGTTCGGCAGCGATGACCCGCGGCAGGAGGGGCATGTCATCCTTATCGTGCATGGAGCCATGGAGGGTGGCTGGCACGCCGAACAGCCCAAGGCCAAGTTCGTGGTCGTCAATCTTCCCTACAACAGGCTTTCTCTCGCTCACGTTCTGCTGCACAAGAAACCGGTCGGGGCGGTAGCGGCAGAGGAACCCGACCGCATCAGCTCGGTGATTTACTGGGACGGCAAGAAGTACAAGTACGAGCCCATGGGAGCGGATGCGGATTAGACCGTAGCCGCCAATCAGCGATCAGCCTTCGGCCTAGAACCAGCATTTGGCACTTAGCGATTAACATTTGGCCGGCCACGGTTTGTGCCAAGGCATTCAGCATTCACCCATCAGCATTCAGCCAGCCACGTCTTGACCCAATCCCCAAAAAGCTGCTTCTTGGCTGAATGCTGAGTGCTGACGGCTGACTGCTTCTTTATAATCCCCGCTATGAAGCTGGAAGAGAAGCTGGCAGAACTGAAAAAGCGAGACGGCCTGGCGGAAGAGGGCGGGGGCCGGGAGCGGCGGCAGAAGCAGCACAAGGAAGGCAAGATGTCGGCACGGGAGCGCATTGAGTTCCTGCTCGATGAAGGCACCTTCGAGGAAACCGACAAGCTGGTAACCCACCGCTGCGCCGATTTCGGCATGCAGGAGCAGAAGTACTACGGCGACGGCTTCATAACCGGTTATGGGCGCATCGAAGGGCGACTGGTCTTTGTGTTCGCCCAGGACTTCACCGTGTTTGGCGGGTCACTCTCCGAAGCCAACGCGGGAAAAATCGTCAAGATCATGGATCTGGCGGGACGCGTGGGGGCGCCGGTGATCGGGCTGAACGATTCCGGCGGCGCGCGCATTCAGGAAGGGGTGATGTCGCTGGCCGGCTATGCCGATATTTTCCTCCGCAACACGCTGTACAGCGGCGTGGTGCCGCAGATTTCCGCCATCATGGGGCCGTGCGCCGGGGGCGCGGTGTACTCGCCCGCTATCACCGACTTCATCGTCATGGTGAACAAGACCTCCTACATGTTCATCACCGGGCCCGACGTCATCAAGCTGGTGACGCACGAAGAGGTCAGCAAGGACCAACTGGGCGGAGCCGCAACCCACAACGAAACTTCCGGAGTGGCGCATTTTCTGGCGCACGATGACGCCGAGTGCCTCTCCATGGTGCGCGAGCTGCTCAGCTTTATTCCTTCCAACAATGTGGATGATCCGCCGCGGCGCGCCTGCAGTGATGCCGCGGACCGGGCCGAGGAGCGCCTGGACGCGCTGGTGCCGCCGGAATCCAACCAGCC
>DASYWT010000188.1:0-34344 GCA_035935775.1 Terriglobales bacterium | reverse complement strand
GCACAGGTAATGGCTGTCGTTGGTGGCAACCAGCGGCGTGCCCAGTTCCTGGCCCAGGCGGAACAGGTCCTTGTGAATTCGCCGTTCCATCTCCAGGCCCTGATCCTGGATTTCGACGAAGAAGTTCTGCGGGCCGAAAATATCGCGGAAGAAGGCGGCAGCCTTCTTCGCCTCGGCGTACTTCCCTTCCGTCAGCCGCTCGCAAACTTCGCCCTTCAGGCAGCCGGACAGGCCGATTAGCCCCTGGGTATGCTCCGCCAGAAACTTCTTGCAAATACGCGGCTTGTAATAGAAACCATGAAGCGAAGCTTCCGAGGTGATCTTAGCCAGGTTGCGGTAGCCTTCCTCATTCTGCGCCAGCACCAGCAAGTGGTTGTAAGTATCGCCCTCGGGCGGGGTGCGCTCGGTGTTATGGTCGTCCTTTTTGCAGATGTAGAGCTCGCAGCCGATGATGGGCTTCACCCCGTGCTTGGTGGCGGCATTGAAAAACTCCACCGCGCCGAAGATGTTGCCGTGGTCGGTCATGGCCACTGCGGGCATGCCCAGCGAATGCACGCGGTCCACGAGCCTGTCCACATTGCAGGCGCCGTCCAGCAGCGAATAATCGGTGTGCAGGTGCAGATGGATGAATTGTTCGGCCATGCCTCGAAAAGCTGCGTGGTATGGGATTTGGTTACTTCCATTTTACCTAGCTGCCGTGGCCGGGGCGACACCCAAATATCCACAGCATGTGGGATTTATGTGGCGCGGGCACCCCTTCGGCACGCTCAGGGCAGGCTCACGCCCGCGGCATTTGATTTTGCACCTTTGAGCCTGAATTGCCTCATTTGAGTGGGTGGCCTACTCAGCCCGCTTTTGGCTTGAGTGGGAACACCTGAGACACCGCAGTTCAGTAAAACTGCTAATTGGCAGAGTCGAATGCACTCCCACACAACGAAAACCGCGTTGTGTGGGCCACCCGCCCAGTTAACTGGCGATATATCGCCAAATCACTTGTCATTTTGGTCGCGCCACTTCACGGGGGGCTGCAGAGATGCCCCCAACTGTGGCATCCTATACTCCCCCGGTGCAAAGGAAAAAAGGATTGCCCGTGAAACTGTGCAGGGCCCTGATCATCCTCCTCATGTTTGCGTTTTCTTCCCTGGCTGCCGCCCAGCCGGTGCGGATTATTTTTGATACCGACATGGGCAACGACATTGACGACGCCCTCGCCCTGGCCATGCTGCACGCCTTCGAGAGCCGTGGCGAGGCTCAACTGCTGGCCGTGACTATTACCAAGGACAACCGCTGGGCCGCACCTTATGTGAACCTGGTGAACACGTTTTACGGACGCGGCGACATTTCCATTGGCGTGGTGCACAACGGCAAAACGCCGCAAAGCAATCCTATGATCCAGGTTCCTTCGGAGCGCAGGCGCCCCGACGGCAGCTACGTATACCCGCACAAAATCACGGATGGCAGCCAGGCGCCGGAAGCAGTTTCGCTGCTCAGGAAGGTGCTGGCGCAGCAGCGCGATGGCAGCGTGGTGATTGTGCAGACGGGCTTCAGCACCAACCTGGCGCGCCTGCTCGATTCGCTGCCCGACATCGCCAGCCCACTTAGCGGCCACGACCTGGCGGCGAAAAGAGTTCGCCTGCTGGTGGCCATGGCGGGAAATTACGTCTCCACGAAGCCGGAGTTCAACGTGGAAACCGATGTACCCTCGGCGCGCAAGCTATTCGCCGAATGGCCCACGCCCATCGTGGTCAGCGGGTACGAAATAGGGGAATCCATGCTCTTCCCCGCCAGCAGCATCGACCACGATTTCTCTTATGTGCCCGACCATCCTGTGGCCGAGGGCTATCGCCTGCTGATGAAAATGCCCTACAACCGTCCGACCTGGGATTTGACAGCGGCGCTTTATGCGGTGTGGCCGGACCACGGATTCTTCGACCTGTCACCTCCCGGCAGGATTACCGTCCTTCCCGATGGCGGAACAAAGTTCACTCCCGATCCCAAGGGCAACGCGCGGTACCTGATCGCTACTGAGGCCGAACGCCCGCGCACACTGGAGACCATGATCCTGCTGGCCAGCCAGCCGCCGGGGAAGGCGCGTGCGGCCGCCGCACGGCCGTAGGGATTAAGCTAACTTTTTCCTTATGTCATCCCGACCGAGCGCGAATCGAGCTTGCGAGACGAGCGCGAGTGGAGGGACCTTGCGGCTAGGACCGAGACGTAACGAGCGACGTTTCTGCCGAAGGGTTTTCATAATAAACAGTGGTAGAGACGTTGGTTGCAACTCTCGCGTTGGTTAGGTGTTTCGCTGCGCTCAACATGACAACATCAGGGGAGATTTGAGACGTAACGAGTTACGTCTCTACTTGTAATCGAGGCGGAGCGGAGTGACATGCGCATGGTAGAGACGTTGCTCGCAACGTCTCTTCTACCTCAGCAGAATTGATTGACTTCACTAGGTACCTACAGCAGCCCGTAGACGCTGAGCTGGCCTTTGGCGCCCACGTACACTTTGCCATTGGCGATGGTGGGCACGGCGAATTTCACCGCGCCGCCGGGGTTATCGCGCTGCGGGTTTTGCGTGCTGTTGTAGAGCTCATTGGTCAGGTCGGTGGCATCGTAGGCACGCAGGATCGCGGGACTGCCATCCACGTAGCCGTCGGCCTGGACGATCCAAACAATCCCGTTGTGGTTCCCGTTGGCGGAAATTGAGGGCGTGGGCCCGGGAAACTGGAAGGTAGCGGAAGACTGCGATTCGGGCACAACGCTGAAGCTGCTGTTCCCGGCGTCGAACTTGAACGCTTTCAGTGTGTCCCAAGTGCCGCCCACGTAGAGCGTGCCATTCCACCACGCCGGCGTGCCCCACACCCCGGCGCTAGCCAAAGGAATGGATTGCACGATACCGGTGTCGCCGGCGGCATTGAATTTTCCCATTCGCGCCGCGTCCAGCAGGTAGATGGTTCCCGATTTGCCGGTCACTGCCAGCAGTTGCTTGCCGCCCAAAGCGCTCAGCCGGGGCAGCAGCACGACACCCCCAGAACCAGGTTCGATGTCGCTGGCGTTCAGGGCCTCCTGGTCATAAGGCGTGAAGTAATCCACCACCGAAAAATTGTGGCCGTCGCGCATGCCCAGGCGGACGACGCTGTTGCCGAAGTTCAACCCTCCCTGCAAAGCATCGAAAACGCCGTTACCGGTGGCGAAGTAGCAGTCCTTGCCATCGCCGGCGGGCGCGGCCCCCGACTGCCAGATACCGCCGCCCACGCCGTTGGGTGTGGCGTTCCAAGCGGTGACCTGGCGCAAAGTGTGGGCGTCGTAAGCCATGAGCCAGCCGTGGTAGGGCCAGCCGTCGCAATGCGAGGCCCAGGCGATGTAAACCATGCCATCCTGCAAAAGCAGCCCGGCGCGCTGGTGTTCGCGCAGAGGATCAAAGCGGGAGACGCCGCCGGAGGAAGCCGCCCCCGTGCCCGGTACGGCGGCGGAAATCACCACCGGGCCTCCCAGGCGCTCCCCGCCGGTGCGGACGTCGAGGGCATGCAGGCGCTGCACAATCTGCCCATTCTCTTCTGTCTTGCTGACCACGTAGAGAATCCCGGCCACAGCATCAATTACCGGCGTGCCGGTAATGCCGATCTCGGGCACAATGTCGGAGCAGCCGTATTCGTTCACATCCTGCGCAGGCGCGGGCTTCACGCCGGCGGCGGGATCAATGAAGCTGGTCTTCCACAAGGGCGCGGAGTTGCCGCCATCGGCGCGGTCGGCGTCGAAGGCGTAAACGCTGTCGTGTTCCGTCGCCACGAAAATAACGTTGTGCACTCCTTTGTGCGGCACGCGAATATCGGGCAAATAGAGCGGCTGAGCGTAAACCGGGCCGTCCACTGCCTGGGTGAAGATTCTGCCGAACTGCCGCGCGTTGACGTTTTGGGGCGTGAGAATGGTTTCCAGAATATTGCTTCCCTGGCGCGCAGGGTTGTTGTGATAGGTGGTGACCCGGACCTTGCCATCACCGCTCCCCGGCGCCAGGCTGAGCACCAGCAGGGCGAAAACAAAGGCAAGGGCCAAGGGCCAACTCTGGTTGCGCGGAACTCCCATGGTCATCTATCTGATGCTTTCGCCATCCGGGGTGGTGCTTGAGTGCGGCGCAAACAGGAAGCAACCCACCGTGTCAGGCTGAAATGTAAAGCCGTTCGTGCAATGACCTGCTGCGATGCTAACCCATAACCGCTGCCGGACGGAGAACCTTTACAGAGCGGTTCCTTCTGTGCAAGGCCCCGACGGGCGCACGCTCCGGCCGGCCCAGCCGTGGGGCAACCGGAGTGTGGCAGAACCCAGGGCCACCTTACCGTGACGCTCTGCACCTCCGTGGGTCAAGCTCGGTTGCCTCTATTGGGTAGAAAACTTGTAGGTCGTGGTGGAACGGAACCAGCGCCCCGCCTTCAGTTCGGTGGAAGGAAATTTGGGCTGGTTAGGCGAATCCGGAAAATGCTGCGTCTCCAGGCAGAATCCGGAACGAAACGGATACTTCACCCCGCCCTTGCCCGCGACCGTACCGTCAAGGAAATTGCCGCTGTAGAACTGGATGCCCGGCTGGCTGGTCCACACTTCCAGCACCCGTCCCGAGCCGGGGTCATAAGCGCGCGCCGCCAGTACCGGCTTTCGCGCCGGGTTGCCATCCAGCACAAAGTTGTGGTCGTAGCCGCGCGCCAGCTTCAGTTGCTCAAAATTAGCGCCGATGCGGGCGCCGATGGCGGCGGCCTGCGTAAAGTCCAAAGGCGTGCCCTTGACGCCGACGATCTGGCTGGTGGGAATCAGGTTGGCGTTCACCGGCGTGAAGCGGCTGGCGTGCAGCGTCAGTTCCTGCTTCAGAATGTTGCCGTTCCCCTGTCCGGCAAGATTGAAATAGGAGTGGTTGGTCAGGTTGAGCACAGTATCTTTGTCGCTCGTAGCGGCGTATTCAATCTTCAGGCTATTGTCATCATTCAGGGCGAATCTGACGTCCACGGATAAGTTCCCCGGAAAGCCCTGGTCGCCATCTTTGCTCAAGTAACTCATCTGCAGAGACGTGGCGGCGGGAACTGAGACATCTTTTGCTGTCCACAGCGCTTTATTGAAGCCTCGGGTGCCGCCATGCAGCGTGTTGTCGCCGTTGTTCTTGGGCAGCGTGTAGACGTGGCCGTCGAGGGTGAACTGGCCGTGCGCAATGCGGTTGGCATAACGCCCCACGGTGGCTCCGAAGTAAGCTTTATCGTGGATGTACCCGTCCAGGTTGTCGTAGCCGAGCACGACGTCCTCGACCTTGCCGTGCCGGTCCGGCACCTTCAGGCGCACAATATCGGCGCCGTAATTGGTGATGGCCACTTCCATTCCGTTCTTGTTGCGCAGGACATAAAGATCGGCTTCCCGGCCGTCCTCGGTTTTGCCGAACGCTTCCTTGTGAATCCGGTTGTTGGCAGCTGCCCTTTCGAATTTTGGCTGGTGTTGCGCGAAGGTCATTGATACATACAGCGCCACGGGCAGAAGCAGCAGCTGGGCACAAAATGCGATGCGTTGCACGTAACCTCCTCGCTGACGGACGGCGGAGTCTAACGGGCTCCTGCTGCGAACTAGGAACGGTAATGCCTGCGCCGGGTTCCGGTCAAATTTGCACCGTTGCGCGCTCCGGTCGCAGCAGCGTGCCTGTGGTAAACTCGGCCTCCCTGCCGGTGACATGAAGCGTGCTATCGCACCTCCTCGCGTAGTCAAGGTGGAAGACCTGCGGCGCGTGGCTAAGGGCCGCGTCCCCCGGGTGGTGTTCGACTACCTTGACGGCGGCGCCGACGGCGAGGTCACGCTGCGCGAAAACTGCCGCGCCTTCGAGCAGGTAACGTTTCGCCCTCGCCATGCCGTCGCCGTTCCCTCCTGCGACCTGCGCACGCGCGTGCTTGGCCTGGACCTGGCGCTCCCCTTCCTGCTGGCGCCCGTGGGCTACAGCCGGGTGATGCATCGCGATGGCGAGTGCGGCGCCGCGCGCGCCGCGGGCAAGGCCGGCACCGGATACATTCTGTCTACCCTTTCCGGCCACCGCCTGGAGAATGTGAAAGCGGCCTCCACTGGCCCGGTGTGCTACCAACTCTATCTTCTGGGTGGACGCGACGCGGCCAAAGATGCGGTGACACGAGCCCGGGCGGCTGGTTGTGCTGCACTGGTAGTCACCATTGATACCGCCGTGGCCGGCCTGCGCGAACGCGATGTGCGCAACGGCATGGTGGAACTTCTGGGCGGCAGCTTGTTTTCCAAGCTTCCCTACATTTCACAGGTGCTGGTGCGGCCGCGCTGGCTCCTGGATTTTCTGCTCGACGGCGGCGTGCCGCCTATGGCCAATGTGATATTGCCGGGCGGCAAGCCTCTGCCGCTGATAGATGTGGGCGCGGCGCTGGCGGCCGCCGCGGTCACCTGGGAGGATCTGCGCTGGCTGCGGCAGGCGTGGCCTGGCCCCATCGTGGTAAAGGGTGTGCTCACCGCCGAGGACGCGCGTCGCGCTGTAGATGAGGGCGCCGTCGCGGTGGTGGTTTCCAATCACGGAGGCCGGCAATTGGATTGTGTTTCCCCCACCTTGCGGGCACTGCCGGAAGTGGTGGCGGCGGTGGGCGACAAAACGGAAGTGTTGATGGACGGCGGCATCCGCCGCGGCAGCGACATCGTGAAAGCTATCTGCCTGGGCGCCCGCGCCGTGCTCATCGGACGCGGCTACGCCTACGGACTGGCGGCGGCGGGAGAAGCGGGCGTTACTCGTGCAATCCAAATCCTGATCGCCGACCTGGAGCGCACGCTGCGGCTTCTAGGCTGCGCCTCCATTCGCGAACTCGACCGCTCCTACGTGGAGGTTCCGGCAGAATGGATGCAAAGGACGTCGCAGACATCCGCCTGAAATGAAAACCGCAGAGGCCGCCGAGGACGCAGAGGTATTTTGGTCCTTGTGTTCCCTATGAACAGTCTGTAAAAGCTTTTCTGCAACCACGGCGACTCAATAAATGAAATAAGTGATCTTCAGCGTCCTCGGCGGTTATGGTTTGGTTTTGTTTTTGGTCGAAAACGGGAGCACGATAATTTTCCAGCAAACCCTCAACCCGGCCGGGAACATGTGGCTCACTGTCCTGCTGGCCTTGGTACCGTTGGCCGCTCTGCTGTTCCTGCTGGCTGTTGTGCGCCTGACCGCCTGGCTGGCCGCGCTGATCGCAGGAGCCATCAGCCTCGCTTTGGGCGCGCTGGTGTGGCATGCGCCCTGGGGCGGCATGCTGCGCTCCTATTGCTATGGCGCTCTCTCCGGCGCCTGGGTCATTGACTGGATCACGCTCTGGGGCCTGGTCATCTTCAACACTCTCGTCGTGACCGGCGATTTTGCCCGCTTCAAAACCTGGATGGTGCATCACGCCACCGCCGACATTCGTGTGCAAACCATCATGCTGGCCTGGGCTTTCGGTGCGCTGCTGGAGGGCTTGGTAGGCTTCGGGTATCCCTGGGCGGTGGTGGTGCCGATCCTGGCGGGGCTGGGAATCGCGGACCTGGAGGCTATTCGCATTGCCGCCCTGGCCAACAACGCGCCCGTGTCCTACGGCGCCCTGGGCGTGCCTATTCTGGCGCTCTCCGTGGTCACTTCCCTGCCGGTCATGGCGCTCTCGGCCTCGGTAGGAAACATCGTGGCGGTGCTGGCATTGTTGCCGCCCTGGGTTTTGATCTACCTGGTCAGCGGCTGGAAAGGCGTGCGGGAGGCTTGGCCGCTGGCGCTCGTGGGCTCCTTTTCCTACATCGCAGGGCAGTGGCCGGTGGCGCACTATCTTGGTCCCTATCTGCCTGACCTGAGCGGGGCGTTGGTTTCGTTCTGGGTTTTGTTCGGATTTGTGAAAGTCTGGTCGCCGAAAACCATTCGCGGCTTCGGCGGTCTCCCGCTGGAATTGGTGCCGCGCGACCCGGAGGCGACCGCCACGGAGGGAGGAGCGCTTTCCGTCTGGCTGCCCTACGTCGTGTTGATTGCCGTGGTAGTAGCCTGGACGGGGCCCTGGTCGCACCTGCCCTCGGTCAGTCTGTTTCATTTGTCAGAAACCGCGCGGTCCTCGGTGACACAGAAATCCATCGCCTCCACCTTCAACTTCAACCCTCTGGGTGGCGGCACTTCCATTCTTGCTTCCTGGCTGGTGATTCTGGTTCTTCTGCGGCCCGGGCGGGGCACGCTGAAGCAGGTGTTCGCCAAAACCTTTCACCAGATTTGGGGCGCGTTTCTGGTGGCGCTGTTTGTTTTTGCACTGGCTTACAGCTTTGTGTACACGGGCATGGCCAACTCGCTGGCCTATGGGCTCTCCAAGACGGGCGTGATATTTGTGGCGCTGGCGCCGATTCTGGGCTGGATTGGCGTGGCGCTCTCCGGCAGCAATACGTCCACTAACGCCATGTTCGGCCCGGTGCAGGCGGTGACCGGGAGGCTGCTCAATCTGCCGGTGCTGCTGCTGCCCTCGCTGAATTCGGTGGGCGCCGAGGTGGGCAAGCCGATCGCGCCGCAAACCGCCAGTGTGGGCGTTTCCACCAGCAAGTTTGTGCGCAGCGAGGGCGCTGTAATCCGGCACAACATGGGCTGGACGTTGATCATGCTGGGCTACCTGGTGCTGATCGCGCTGTTCTTCTATTTCGCCCTGCCGGGCGTTATGACGCTGTAACTGACCCAGGCACGTTCTCGGTTCTCCCACGAAATGAAAACCGCAGAGGACATGGACAACGCAGAGGTTTAGAGTAGGTCTTGAATCATTCCCTATGGTGTTGAGTTTGGATGATGATCCGTAACGAGAAATCAAACGATGCTTTCGGCGTTCTCCGCTTCCTCTGCCGTTAGCTTTTGATTTTCATCTCGACCCATGAACCTCCCCGCATATCTCGCACGTATTGGCTATACCGGGCCAGTTGCGCCCACGCCGGAGGTCCTGCGCGCTCTGCACCGCGCTCACATGCTCAGCGTTCCCTTTGAGAATTTGGATATTTCGCGAGGCCGGAAGATCGTGGTGGATCAGGACGCCTTTGTGCGCAAGATCGTGGAAGAACATCGCGGTGGCTTCTGCTACGAGATGAACGGCGCTTTCGCCGCCCTGCTCGAGGCCATTGGCTTCAAGGTCACGCTGCTTTCCGCCCGGGTGGCCCGCCAGGACGGCAGCTTCGGCCCCGAATTCGATCACCTCACCCTGCGCGTAGACCTGGACCAGCCCTGGCTCGCGGACGTGGGCTTCGGCGACTCGTTTATCGAACCGCTGCGCCTTCTGCCGGGAATCGGGCAGCAAATTGGCGAGCAAATCTACCGCCTCATGGAAGCGGACAACCGGCTCCAGCTTGAAAAATGGGAGGCCGGTAACCCCTGGAAACAGATGTACCAGTTCACGCTTCAGCCCCGCCAACTCGCGGAATTCGCCGGCATGTGCCACTACCACCAAACCTCGCCGGAATCGAGCTTCACCCGCAAGCGCCTGTGCACGCGGGCTACGGCCGAGGGTCGCATCACGCTCTCTGACATGAAGCTGGTAATCACCCGGGATGGAAGTAAGGAAGAACGGATGCTTTCCTCTGAGGAGGAATGGCGCGCAGCTTTGCGCGAGTACTTCGGAGTGGTGCTCGAGAACTGTGGCTAGCTTTTGGCTTTTGGCTGTTAGTATCCGCCGCCTACAAATTGCACAATCTCCAGACGATCGCCAGGCTGCAGATGGGTTTGCTGCCAGAGGTCGCGGCGCACGATCTCGCGGTTCAGTTCTACGGCCACACGGTCCGCCTTCATGCCCAACTCCTCAAGCAATGCAGCCAGCGTCAGGCCGTCGGCCAGCTCCTGCTCCTCGCCATTGATCTGCAGCTTCATAATTCAATTCTACAAAGCACCGCCGAGACGCCGAGGATGCAGAACTGATCTATTTTTCGGCGTCATCCAGAGGCGCTTGAGCGCCGAAGGATCCCGCGCGCACCACTAAGCTTGTTGCTCCGGCACGCGAGATGCTTCGGGCCTGAAGGCGCTCAGCATGACTCCGGTAAAAGTTGCACGGGCAAAGGTTGGTTTTCAATCATCAATCGACAATCATCAATCGTCAATTGATCCACGTCCTCTGTGGTGAATGGTATGGTTTGGTTTTACGCCCGGGCGGCCCGGCGCAGGCGGAACTTGCGGGTGACCACCCGTCCCCCATGGGTGGCCTGCACCAGAATGTCGGAATCTGAAAGGCCCGGCTCGGCGACTCCCAGCCTCAGTTCCGCGGTTCCGGAAGAATCGGTGACCGCCTGGGAATAGAGAGGTTCGCCCTCGGGCCGCTTCAGGCGGGCGGTTACTTTGGCGCCATCCACCGGAGCCTCGCCCTCGGTAACCAGCATCTTCACAGTAAGGCCGTCGGCTGAGCGCAGCGTGTCGGCATTGGTCCACTGCAGTTTGAGGCCACCGGGGGCCTTGGGGATTTCCTGTTCGGGGCGGCCGAGCACGCCCTCCAGCCGGCCTTCGCGGATGGCGTCCAGCACCGACTTGTGCTGCGCCCGCAGGCCCTGCTCCAGCTGTTTTTCGGAAGCATCTTCGCGCTGCCCGCCGTGCTGGTACGGGGTAGCCAGTTTTCCTATGCACCGGCCACGCACGAAAACCTGGGTCTGCAGCAGGTGTTCGTGTTCCCGGGCCTCGCTCTGCACGTGGTAAACCGTATCCTGGTGCTTCACATCGGTATTGAAACCAAAAATCATAAAAACCTGCTGCGCGTACCAGTGCGGATAACCCCTTCCGCGCCGCTGCCAACCCGCGCAGGCTTGACAGTGGCAACTGGCAAAACCTAATCTAACTAGTTTAGCCCTTATATTGGCCGCGAATTATATACAGCCAGCTCTATGCCGGACAATTACTTCACTCGCTACCTGCCGCTGCTGATCTACTTCGTCTTTGCCGGAGCTCTGGCGAGTGCCATCATCCTGCTATCCTGGATTGTAGGTCAACGACGGCCCACCCGGGCCAAGATGCAGCCCTATGAATGCGGCATGATCCCCACCGGGGACGCCCGCGAGCGCTTCTCGGTCAAGTTCTACCTGGTGGCCATGCTCTTCATCCTGTTCGATGTGGAAGCGGTTTTCCTCTACCCCTGGGCCATCCTGCTGCGGGAGCTCAAGATGTTCGGCTTCTGGGAGATGCTGGTGTACATCGGCATTGTGCTGGTGGGATTCTTCTATGTCTGGAAGAAGGGGGTGCTGGACTGGTCCACCACCCGGGGAGAGTCGCTTTAGATGGCCATTGCCCCTCCTATTACCAAACTCGATGATCTGCTGGAGCGGCCAGCCGTAGCCGCGCTCGTGGCCTGGCGGCGTGAAGCCGTGCAGTCAGCCAGGCTCGACCGCAACGAGCTCACCATCTATGTGGAGCGTGGCGCCATCCGCGAGGCTTGCGCGATCCTGAAAGATTCGGCCGAAGCCCAGTTCAACTTTCTTTCCGACCTGACCTGCGTGGACCTGTACCCTTCCGAGCCCCGCTTTGAAGTGGTTTACCACCTGCTTTCCATGAAGCGGAAGGAGCGGGTGCGCCTCAAGGTGCAAGTGCCGGGCTCGGACTCCAGCCTGGAATCTATCACCACGGTTTGGCCGGCGGCCAATTACTTCGAGCGCGAGGTTTTTGACCTCTTCGGCGTGCGCTTTCAGGGTCATCCCTACCTGCGCCGCCTTCTTATGCCCGAGGACTGGGAAGGCCACCCGCTGCGCAAGGACTATCCAGTTGAGGGATACCGGTAGCTATGGGCCATCTGACCACAACTCCCGTCATCGAGCCTGGCCAGGATCGCACCATGGTCCTGAACATGGGCCCGCAGCACCCCTCCACTCACGGCGTGCTGCGCCTGATTCTGGAGATTGACGGCGAAAACGTGGTGCGCATGATGCCGGATATCGGCTACCTGCACACCGGCATTGAGAAAACCTGCGAAGCCAAGTTCTACCAGCAGGTGGTGCCCCTCACCGATCGTATTGATTATCTCTGCCCGCTGACCAACAACTTGTGCTATGTGCTGGCGGCCGAAAAGCTGCTGGGACTTGAGATACCGCCGCGAGCGCAGTGGATCCGAGTGATGCTCAACGAACTGACCCGCATCAACTCCCACCTGGTGTGGCTGGGCACGCATGCTCTCGATATCGGCGCCATGTCGGTCTTCCTCTATTGCTTCCGCGAGCGCGAAGACCTGCTGCGCATCTTTGAGATGGTCAGTGGCCAGCGCATGATGACCTCCTACTTCCGCGTAGGCGGCCTGGCCCTGGAGCCGCCGCTGGGCTTGTTCGAGCGCGTAAAGCAGTTTACTGACCGGTTCCCTGAGAAGGTAGACGAATACGAAGGCCTGCTGACCTCCAACCCCATCTGGGTGGAACGTACGAAAAACGTGGCTTACCTGGCGCCGGACGATGCCCTTGCCCTGGGCGCCACCGGGCCCACCCTGCGCGCGTCGGGCGTGGATTGGGACTTGCGCCGTGACATGCCCTACTCCGGCTACGACCAGTTCCAGTTCAAGGTGCCGGTGCGCAGCGATGGCGACGTCTTCTCCCGCTACATGGTGCGGGTGGAGGAACTGCGCGAGTCCAACAAAATTGTTCAGCAGACGCTCGCGGGCTTGCCCGAAGGCCCCATCAAGGCGGAGGCGCCCAAGGTGGTGCTGCCCGAGCGCGAGAAGATGAAGACACAAATGGAAGCCCTCATCTACCACTTCAAGATCATTACGGAGGGCTTTACTGTGCCGGCAGGCGAGGTTTACCAGGCAATTGAGTCGCCGCGCGGCGAGATGGGCTACTACGTGGTCAGCGACGGCACCGCCAAGCCCTACCGCGTGCACATGCGCTCGCCTTCATACGTGAACCTGCAGGTGTTACCCAAGATGTGCGAAGGCCGCCTGATCGCGGATGTGGTGGCCGCCATCGGCAGCATTGATATTGTGCTGGGAGAAATAGACAGGTAATTGAGTAATTGTGTAATCGGGTAATTGTGTATTGAAAATCGGCGCAAGGGTGGTCAGTATGGCGTCGAAGCCAGAAGATTCAAGAGAGCGAACCAAGAAGTTCGCGCTGCGCGTCATCCGGCTATTCCGCGCTTTGCCCAGAAGCGGAGACGCGCAGGTTATTGGCAAGCAGTTGCTGCGCAGCGGTACTTCAGTTGCTGCGAATTATCGGGCCGCGTGTCGTGCGAGATCGCGGCGGGAGTTTGCGGCAATAGTTGGAATCGTGATGGAAGAGGCGGACGAAACCGTGTTTTGGTTGGAACTGATCTGCGAGTCGGGAATGGTTCCCACTTCGCGGCTGGAGGGCCTTTTGAAAGAGGCGCAAGAACTGGCGGCAATTTTCACGGCTTCTTACGGCACTGCACGCAGTAAGCGATCAATTACACAATTACCCGATTACCCGATTACACAATCATGAGGTTTTCGGACCAATTCGAGTCTCGCTTCACCCAAATGCTGGACCACTATCCCACCAAGCGGTCCGTGCTCGTTCCGACGCTTCTGTACATGCAGGAGGAACTGGGCTATCTGACCGACGAGGCCATCCACGAGATCGCGCAGCGCCTGGAATTG
The DNA here is from genome assembly GCA_035935775.1 of Terriglobales bacterium. Classification (GTDB taxonomy): domain Bacteria; phylum Acidobacteriota; class Terriglobia; order Terriglobales; family Acidobacteriaceae; genus JAICWP01. The sequence continues at coordinate 20,782 of DASYWT010000188.1, read as the reverse complement.
ACCGAACTCGAAGTGCGCAACGTGATCAGCTACTACTCCATGCTGACCACAAAGCCGCGCGGCAAGTACAACGTACAGGTGTGCCGCAATATCAGCTGCATGCTCTGCGGCGCCGACGATGTGATCGCGCACATAAAAAAACGCCTGGGCATCGGCCACAAGGGAACCACTGCCGACGGCATGTTCTCGTTCGAGGAGGTTGAGTGCATCGGCGCCTGCAGCTGGGCGCCTGCCATGCAGGTGAACTACGACTTCCATGAAAAGCTGACGCCAGAGAAGGTGGAGAAGATTCTGGGAGAGTATGGGAGGAAAGGAACGCAGTGATTGTGGATTGATGATTTTCGATTGACGATTGAAAACCCTGTGAAACCATCAATCGTCAATCCACAATCGTCAATCATCAATTCTTCATGGCTGATCTGGTCTCACATCCCGATGAAGTCAAGGTCGTCTCCCGGCGCTTCGGCCAGGGTGCGGCCAACCTCGACCGCTACCTCGAGCTCGACGGCTACAAGGCGGTGCAGAAGGCGCTGAGCATCGGCCCGGATGCCATCATCAACGAGATGAAGGCTTCCAACCTGCGCGGCCGCGGCGGGGCCGGCTTTCCCACCGGCATGAAATGGAGCTTTGTGCCCAAGCAGGCGCCCAAGCCCAAGTACGTGCTCTGCAACGGCGACGAGAGCGAGCCCGGCACCTGCAAGGACCGCCTTATCCTGGAACACGATCCACATGCGGTGATTGAAGGGGTGGTGGTCGCCGGCATCGCTGTGGGCTCGCACACCGGCTACATCTATATTCGGGGCGAGTACCGCTATCTTTCGGAGATCATGCAGAAAGCGCTGGCCGATGCCTATGCCCGCGGCTGCCTGGGCAAGAATATTTTTGGCAGCGGCTACGATTTCGACGTTTACTGGCACGGCGGCGCCGGCGCCTACGAGGTGGGCGAAGAATCGGCGCTGATGGAATCGCTGGAGGGAAAGCGCGGCATCCCCCGCATCCGCCCGCCCTTCCCCGCTGTGGTTGGCCTTTGGGGCGGACCCACTGTTATCAACAACGTGGAAACGCTAGCCAGCGTCCCCCACATCATGCTGGGCGGCGGCGAGTGGTACGCCAGCCTGGGCACGCCCAAGAACGGCGGCACACGCCTTTTTTGCCTCAGCGGACACGTGGCCAAGCCGGGCGTCTACGAGCTGCCCCTGGGCTACAACCTGAAGAAGATGATTCACGAGGTTGCCGGCGGCATCCGGGGCGGCCGCAAGCTGAAGGCGGTCACGCCCGGCGGCTCTTCCACCCCGGTGCTCAAGGCCGATGAATGCGATGTAGGGATGGACTTCGACCAGCTCATGAAAGCCGGCTCCATGCTGGGCTCGGGCGGTGTGGTCGTCCTCGACGACACCACGTGCATGGTCAAGTACCTGCAACGAATCATGCTCTTCTACCAGCACGAGAGCTGCGGGTGGTGCATTCCCTGCCGCGAAGGCACGGACTGGCTGAAGAAAACGCTGAACCGCTTTCACACCGGTGGCGGCGTGGAAAAGGACATCGGCAACATCCAGTACCTGGCGGAGAACATGCTCGGCCGCACCTTTTGCCCCTTGGGCGATGCCGCAGCCATGCCCGCGATTTCGATTGTGAAGAAATACCGGCAGGAATTTGAGGATCACCTGAATGGCCGGCCCTGCCCCTTCGAGGCGAAGGTGCTGGAGGCGGTGCCGGCCTGAAAGAGATTGAGTAATTGAGAAATTGTGTAATTGGGTAATTGCACAACCGCTGGCGACAACCGGCTTCAAATTACACAATTACTGAATTACACAATTACACAATTTTTTCTATGCCAGACGTAACCATCACGGTTGACGGCAAGAAGCTGGCAGTTCCCGCGGGAACGCTGCTCATCGAGGCCTGCAAGAGCGTGGGCATCGAGGTGCCCTCCTTCTGTTATTACCCCGGGCTCTCGCTGCAGGGCGCGTGCCGCATGTGTCTGGTCAAAATCGAGAAAATGCCCAAGCTGCAGACCGCCTGCACCACGGTGGTCACCGAGGGCATGGTGGTCAGCACCGACGTGGACGAGGTCCGGCAGGCGCGCAAGGCCATGCTCGAACTGCTCCTCGCCAATCATCCGCTGGATTGCCCGGTTTGCGATGCCGGCGGTGAGTGCGAACTGCAGGACATGACCTTCTCCTACGGCGCCGCCGAGTCCAAGCTTATTGACATCAAGAACCACAAGGATGAGCAACAGTGGTCGCCAGTGGTGTACTTCGACCGGCCGCGCTGCATCATGTGCTACCGCTGCGTGCGCGTGTGCGGCGAAGGCATGGATGTGTGGGCGCTGGGAACCGCCAATCGGGGCTCGGCTCAGCTCATCATGCCCAACCACTCCGACTACCTGGAGTGTGAAGAATGCGGCATGTGCATTGACATCTGTCCGGTGGGCGCGCTCACTTCCGGCGCTTACCGCTACAAGACCCGGCCGTGGGAGATGAAGCATGTGGGCACCGTTTGCACCCACTGCGCCGACGGCTGCAAAACCACACTGGGCGTGCGCCGCTCTCCCACCGGCATGCAGATTGTGCGCGGCGATAACCGCGACAAAAGCGGGATCAACGGCGACTTCCTCTGCGTCAAGGGCCGTTACGCCTTCGATTTTGCCGGCCACGACGACCGCATCAGGCAGCCACTCATCCGCCGGGATGGCCGGCACGTGCCCGCTACTTATGACCAGGCTTACGAGCACATCGCCCTGCGCCTGCAGGAAATCCGCGAGCAGCACGGCGGCCAGGCCATCGGCGTGATCGGCTCCACCCGCACCAGCAACGAGGAAAATTACCTGCTGCAGAAGTTCGCCCGCCTGGTGCTGGGCACCAATAACATTGACCACCACCGCACCGCCGACTTCCGCGCTTTTGCCGGAGCGCTGGCGGGCAAGAAGGACGCCACCGCCAGCATGCGCGACGTCTTCAACGCGCCCGCGATTTTGCTGATCGGCAACGATCCCACCGAGCAGCACCCGCTGCTGGCCTGGCAGATTCGCAACAACGTGCGCCTGCACCGCGCGCGACTTTATGTGGTGAATTCTTCGCCCATCAAGCTGCGGCGCCAGGCGGCCAGCTTCACCCGGATTCCCGCCGGAAGCGAGCCGCAAATGGCTGCCTTCGTTGCGGGCGACGATTCCCTCGTGAATGCTCTCAGTTCCGGCGATACCACACGCGACGCGCTCACCGATCTGCGCGACAAGCTGCGCGGCGAGCAGAACCTGGTCATCATCTTGGGTGCGGAACTTCGCGGCCGCGACATTGAGCCTCTGGTTCGCTTTGGCTCGGCGATTCCGGGCGCCAAGTTTGTTTGCCTGGCTGACTACGCCAACTCTCGCGGGGCTGCCGACATGGGGCTCTACCCCGACCTGCTGCCCGGCTACGTGCCCGTTGGCTCCGGGGTCCGTTTCCATGAAGACTGGGGCGCGCCCCTGCCCACCGAACCGGGCATGAACCTGCTGCAGATGGTGGAGGCCGCCAAGGCGGACCGACTCAAAGCCCTCTATGTCGTGGGCGCCAACCCAGTGGCCCGCTACAACATTGATCCCTTCGCGCTGGCAAAGACTTTCACCGTCGTTCAGGACATGTTCCTGACCGAAACCGCGCTGCTCGCCGAGGTCATCCTGCCCGCCGCCAATGCTTATGAGAAGTCGGGCACATTTACGAATACCTGCGGCGATTTGCAGTTGCTGAAAAAGGCCGGCGACATCACCACCGTGAAGAGCGATTTCGAGATGCTGCTCCGCGTGGCCGACCGCCTGGGCTGCGACCTCCACCGGCTGGTGCCCTTCCGTCAGGCTGAGCGCGCGGACCTGGGCCAGTCCCGCGGCGTGCAATCGGGCGAAGCCGACCGCCATGCGGTGTGGCTGGAGGCGCACGGCCTTGAGCCCAAGCTCAGTCCCTTCGATCCCCTCGCCATGCTGGACGAAATTCAGCGCCTGGTGCCGGGTTACGACGTTTCCCGGGTGGAACTGCTGGCTGGCAACGATCAGCACACCGCAGTGGGGGAAAGCGTAACCAGTTCCATGGCCAGCCAGGCAGACCTGATCGTCCCCGCCAATGACACACTGTTTACCTCGGGCACGCTGGGACGCTACTCGCGGGCGCTGAACTCGGTAATCGAGAACCCGCGGCGCGCGACGGGGGATAAGGCGGCTAAGGAAGTGGTGGTGTAGAAGTTTCACAGGTTTCAAAGTTTCAAGGTTTCGAAAGTTTCGCAGGTTTCAAAGGTTTCACGGTTTCACAGGTTTCCAGGTAAAAAACCTTCGGCTGTCGGCTTGGGCAATTTTGACACCACCGATAACGGACAAGAACAACGGTAGAGACGTTGCTTGCAACGCCTCGCCTTCCGAAGGAAGGCGTCATCCTGAGGACCCTTGGGTCCGAAGGATCTCGCGTGCAGCGCCGCGAACGCGGAGACGTAACAAGTTACGTCTCTACAGCGGGGTCGCTGATGATCGGTACTTTGCAAAGCTCTAGGACAACCCAGCCGATGGGAGCCAAGAGCTAAAAGCCAAGAGCCAAAGGCCAGCAGTTTCGAAACATTGAAACCTTGAAACTTTGAAACCTCGCAGTAAGGCGAACTTAACACTAGGAATCTAATTTGGGCTTAGGCACTTACATCATCGTCTCCGTGATCAAGATTGTGATCGCGCTCTTTGTGTTGCTCACGGGAGTGGCGTACACGGTCTGGCTGGAGCGGAAAGTTGTGGGCCACATCCAAAACCGCTGGGGCCCCACACGGGTTGGGCCCTTTGGCTTGCTGCAGCCTCTGGCTGACGGCGCCAAGTTTCTGTTCAAGGAAGACATCACGCCGCCGCACGTTTACAAGCCGCTCTACATCGCGGCGCCCATGATCGCCATGATCTTCGCGGTCACCTCGATGGCGGTCATACCCATCGGAGGCTGGATCACGGTGGGCAGCATCCACACGCCACTCCAGGTCACCGATGTCAACATTGGACTGCTCATCATTCTGGGCCTTACCTCCATCGGTGTGTACGGCATCGCGCTGGCCGGTTGGTCGTCCAACAGCAAGTATTCCCTGCTGGGCGGATTGCGCGCCTCGGCGCAGATGGTGAGCTACGAGGTGGCGCTGGGGCTCTCGCTGGTGGGCGTGCTGATTCTTTCCGGCACCTTCAGCCTGCGCGGCATTGTGGATGCCCAGGCCGGAACCTGGTGGGGGTGGCTCCCCAAGTGGAATTTCTTCCAGGGCCAGTTCGTCGCCTTCTTTATTTACCTGATGGCGGCCTTCGCGGAAACCAACCGCATCCCCTTCGATTTGCCGGAAGCGGAAACCGAACTGGTGGCTGGCTACCACACCGAGTACAGCGCCATGAAGTTTGCCATGTTCTTCATGGCCGAATACGCGAACATGTTCACCGTAGCCTGCCTGGCCTCGCTGCTGTTTCTGGGCGGCTGGCATGGACCGCTGTTTGGCCCCGTGTGGATGCAGGAAATTTTGCCTGTGTTCTGGTTCGCGTTGCGGGTGTTTGCGTTCATTTTCCTGTACATCTGGATTCGCGGCACGCTGCCCCGCTTCCGCTACGACCAGCTTATGAAATTCGGCTGGAAGGTGCTGTTGCCCTTGGCCGTAGCCAACCTGGTGATTACGGGCCTGGTAGTGGCGCTAAGAGCGTAGGAGTCAGGGCTCAGGAGTCGGGGTATTTGGTAGCTGGGCTGGTTTCCAGAGTTCTCGGAAGGGCACGGCTTCAGCCGTGCCGTGCATAGCGCAAGATAGTCGGGCTTTAGTCCCTGAAGGTTGGTTTTGCGAAGAGCTTCAAGCCAAAGGGGAGAGAGCCGGCCCGATCGCTAGAGAAAACGCCGTAGAGACGTTGCTTGCAACGTCTCGCCTTCCGGAGGAAGGCGTCATCCCGAGGACCCTTGGGTCCGAAGGATCTCGCGTGCAGCGCCACGAACGGGGAGACGTAACAAGTTACGTCTCCACTGAAATGCGCAGAACGGCGGACAGCGGAGGGCCCAGAGCCAGAAGCTAGTAGCTAGCAGCTGATTTTCAACATGCTTCACCTGATCCTATTTTCGGTTTTTGCCGTGATCGCGGTGGCAGGGGCGCTGAACCTGCTCATCCAGCGCCATCCCATCAGCAGCGCGCTTTCGCTGATCGTGGTCATGGGCTCGCTAGCGGTGGAATACCTGCTGCTGGGCGCCGAATTCGTCGCCGCCATCCAGGTGATCATCTACGCCGGCGCCATCATGGTGCTCTTCGTCTTCGTCATCATGCTGCTCAATGCCGGCGTGGAAGAGCGCACCACGGGCAGCAGAGTGGCCCTCATCTTCGGCTTCCCTGCCATGCTGGCGGTGGGCCTGCTCATCGCCTGGGTGCTGGTGCGCGCCCCAAATGTCGGATCGGTGAACGTGGGCGCCATGTACGGGCCGCCCAAAGCCATCGGCTGGCTGCTGTTCCATGATTTCCTGCTGCCCTTTGAAGTCACCTCGGTACTGGTGCTGATCGCCATCATGGGCGCGGTGGTGCTGGCCTCGCCGGTGCGCTCGCGCTTTTCCAAGCCGCAGCCGGAAGCCGAGCGCCAGCCGCTTAGGGCTGCTGCCGGCACCGAAGCCGCGCCGGCGCAAGAAACCGTCAACGCCAGGAGGTCCAGCTAATGGTTCCGCTGCACTACTACCTGGTGCTGAGCGCGATCCTGTTCGCCTGCGGGGTAACGGGATTTCTCATCAAGCGCAACATCATCACCATCTTCATGTCCATTGAGCTCATGCTGAACGCGGTGAACCTTTCATTCGTTGCCTTCGCCGCCCACTGGCAGGTGCTCAGCGGCCAGGTGTTCGTCTTCTTTGTGATGGTGGTGGCCGCGGCTGAAAGTGCCGTCGGCCTCGCCATCATCATTGCCGTCTACCGCACGCGCGAGACCCTGAACGTGGACCGAGTGAACCTGCTCAAACTATGACGCCCAACTTCCACCTCTGGCTCATCCCGCTGCTGCCTCTAGCCGGCGCCGCTCTCAACGGCCTGCTGGGCCGGAATTTCAGCAAGCGCCTGGTGGCCTTCTTCGGGCTGCTCTTCGTGGCAGCGTCGCTGGGCGTGGTCTGGTGGGTAGCCATCCGCTTCTGGTCGCTGCCGCAGGCCGGCCCGCACACCGAAGTGCTGGCGCCCTGGATCATGGCCGGCAGCTTCAGCGCGCATTTCGCCTTCTATCTCGACCAGCTCTCGCTGGTCATGATTCTGGTGGTAACCAACGTCGGCTTCCTGATTCACGTGTACTCGGTGGGATACATGTGGGAGGAAGGCGGGTTCTACCGCTACTTCAGCTACCTGAACCTGTTCATGTTTTTCATGCTGACCCTGGTACTGGCCAACAACTACCTGCTGATGTTCATCGGCTGGGAAGGCGTGGGCCTGGCGTCTTACCTGCTGATCGGCTTTTTCTTCGTGCGCGACTCGGCCGCCTCCGCCGGGAAAAAAGCATTCATCGTCAACCGCATCGGCGACTTCGGCTTCCTGATCGCCCTCTTCCTGCTCATCCAGCATTTCGGTTCGCTCGACTTCGACAAAGTCTTCCCGGCAATCTCCGGCCTGCCCGTGGAAACCACCGGCGCGGGCCTGCTGACCGCCATCGGCCTGCTGATGCTGGCCGGCGCTTGCGGCAAATCGGCGCAGATTCCTCTCTACGTCTGGCTGCCTGATGCCATGGAAGGCCCCACCCCTGTCTCCTCCCTAATCCACGCCGCCACCATGGTGACCGCGGGCGTGTACATGGTCGCGCGCTCCAATGTCATTTTCGACCACGCTCCGGACGCACTCATGGCGGTGGCCATCGTGGGCGTGATCACTGCGCTTTTTGCCGCCATCATCGGCATGGCACAGAACGACATAAAAAAGGTTCTGGCCTACTCGACCATATCCCAGCTCGGCTATATGTTTCTGGCCTGCGGCGTGGGCGCATTCTCCGCCGGCATCTTCCACCTGATGACCCATGCCTTCTTCAAGGGCCTGCTCTTCCTGGCCGCGGGCTCGGTCATCCATGCCCTGGGCGGGGAGCAGGACATGCGCTACATGGGCGGCCTGCGCAAGGAAATTCCTTGGACCTTCTGGACCATGACCGCGGCCACCTTGGCGATTGCCGGCATTCCCTTTTTCAGCGGCTTCTTCAGCAAAGACGAAATTCTCTGGAAATCGCTCTCCAGTCCCTACGGCGGCCGCGCTTACTGGGCCCTCGGCGTTTTCACCGCCCTGCTGACTTCGTTCTACATGTTCCGCCTGTGGTTCATGACCTTCTTCGGCGAATATCGCGGTTCAGGCAGCCACGGCTACGAACACGCCGGTCACGCTCACCCTACACCGGCCAGCGCCAAGGACGTTCTCGCGGAAATCGTCGTGCCCGGGGAATTTGTCAGCACCGTAATGAGCAACATTATCGAGCGCAACGGCATGGTGGTGAGTTTCGAAGAGCGCGGCGGCATGACCACGCTCACCGCCAGCGTGCCCGCCGCCAAAATGGCGCACTACGAAGAGTGGCTGCGTGCGCACACCAATTCCCGCGGGACCTGGTCCGAGCGTGCCCCGGAGAAGAAGGGCAAAGCCGAAGTGCTGGTGCGCCCGCTGGCCATGGAGCAGAACCACCGCACCCACATCCACGAAAGCCCTAAGGTCATGCTGGCGCCCATGGTAATTCTCGCCATCCTGGCCGTCTTCGGCGGTTATATTGGCGTGCCTGAGGCGCTGCGCGGCCACAACCGCTTTGAGCATTTCCTGGCGCCTGTATTCGGTGGCGCCCACACTTCGGGACAAGAAGCCGCGGTGGTCGCTGCGGCCAGGCTGTCAGAAATTATGGCCACGGTCGTCTCCATTGTCATGGCCTTCCTCGGCCTGTTTTTCGCCTGGCTGCTCTATTCCAAGAAGCGCGATTGGCCCGGCCGCATCGCTGCCAGCCTGGGCTGGCTTTACAACACCGTACGCGACAAGTTCTATGTGGACGAGATTTACCAGGCGGTGATTGTCGCGCCTCTGGTTAAGGGCTCGGCTTTAGTGCTGTGGCGCGGTGTGGACGTCGCCGGCATTGACGCCACCGCTGACGACAGCGCCGAGACCGCGCGCTCGCTTTCCGACAAATTCCGCCACATGCAGTCCGGCAATGTGCGCTCTTACGCTGCCTGGATCGCCGTGGGCGCTGCCGTGGCTATCGCTTACATGATCTGGATGGGAGTGCGATGAGCGGTTCGGCCTGGAACACGTGGATTTTGACGCTGGTGACGTTTATCCCGCTCGCGGGCGCGGTGCTGCTTTTGTTTTTTCCCCGTCGCGACCGTGACATCAAGTGGTTTGCCCTGCTGGTCTCGCTCGTAACCTTTGCGCTCTCTCTCCACCTGCCCACTTATTTCGCCCGCAGCCAGCCCGGTTTCCAGTTTGAAATCAATATTCCCTGGATCCCCACGCCCAACATTCACTACCACCTGGGCGTGGACGGCATCTCCATGTGGCTGGTGGTGCTCACCACCTTCCTCACGCCTTTGTGCGTGCTCATCTCCTGGAAATCCATACACGAGCGGGTGAAGGAATTCTTCATCCTCATGCTGGTGCTGGAAACGGCGCTGCTGGGCGTTTTCGTCGCTCTCGACCTCTTCCTCTTCTACTTCTTCTGGGAATTCACCCTCATCCCGATGGCGCTCATCATCGGCATGTACGGCCACGAGCGGCGCGTCTACGCGGCGGTGAAGTTCTTCCTGTTCACCATGATCGCCTCCGCCTTCATGCTGGCCTCCATCATCTTCCTCTACGCCAAAACCGGCAGCTTCGACTACGTCACAATTCAAAACGCGGTGCGCGATGGCGCCAGCTTCGGCATTAGCGGCCACGCACTCGGCTGGCTCTTCCTGGGATTTTTTGTCGCCTTCGCCGTGAAGGTGCCGATTTTCCCTCTGCACACCTGGCTGCCCGACGCCCACTTTGAAGCGCCTACCGCCGGCTCCGTGATGCTGGCCGGCGTGCTGCTCAAAATGGGCACCTACGGCCTGCTCCGCTTTAACCTCGGGCTCTTCCCCGACCAGGCGCGCCAGAACCAGTCCTGGATCATGGTGCTGGCTATCATCGGCATCATCTACGGCGCACTGGTTGCTATGGTCCAGCCCAATCTCAAGAAACTGGTCGCCTACTCCTCGGTCAGCCACTTGGGCTTCGTGGTGCTTGGCATTTTCAGCTTCACCCAACTGGGCGTGGACGGCGCGGTGTACCAGATGCTGAACCACGGCGTTTCCACGGGCGCGCTCTTCATGCTGGCGGGAATTATTTACGAGCGGCGTCACACCTTCGACATCGAGGAATTCGGCGGCCTGGCCACGCCCATGCCTATTTTTGCCGCCTTCTTTCTCTTTATAACCCTTTCCTCGGTAGGATTGCCCTTGCTCAATGGATTTGTCGGCGAGTTCCTGGTGCTCAGCGGCGCCTTCCAGGCCAAGATGATTTGGGGCATTCTCGCGGCCTCAGGCGTGATCTGGAGCGCCTGTTACCTGCTCTGGATGTACCAGCGGGTTTTCTTCGGGAAAGTGAAATACCCTGTCAACCAGACCCTGCCTGACCTGAGCGCGCGCGAGCGTACCGCGTTGTGGCCCGCTTCCATTGCCGCCCTGGCTATGGGCGTGGCTCCGGTGCTCTGGCTCGGCATCATTGATCCGGCAGTTCACAACGTACTTCTGCCGCTGGCCCAGACCACGGCCCAGGTGGTGCGCTGATGATCGCCAGAGCCGACTACATCCGCATTCTGCCGGAAATCGTCCTTACGCTCTTCGGGCTCATTGTGATGTTCGTGGACCCGCTGCTGCCCGAAAACCGCAACGTGAAGCCGCTGGGCATTATTTCTCTCGTCGGCGCGTTCTGCGCGGTCGCCGCCAGCATCTACCAGATGCGCTATCCCGGCCCGGCCTTCTGGAATTTCGTCGTCGTTGATAACTTCAGCATCTTCTTTCACCTGCTGGTCACCATCGCCGCCGCGCTCGTCATCATGGCCTCGTTCGAGTACCTGCGGGTACAGGAAATCCGCGCCGGCGAATATTTCGGCCTCATTCTGTTCGGAACCGTGGGCATGGGCCTGATGTCCTCAGCGGTGGAATTGGTGCTCATCTTCATCGCCCTGGAGATCTCCTCCATCTCCACCTACATCCTGGCCGGCTTCCGCCGCCGCGACGCCGGCAGCGTGGAGTCTTCGCTGAAATATTTCCTGCTCGGCTCCTTCGCCACCGCCTTCTTTCTTTACGGCATCGCGCTGATGTTCGGGGCGACAGGCTCGACTGACATCCCCCAAATCGCCAGCAACCTGCGCCTGAACGGGGCGCCGGTTATGGCTTACGTGGCCTTCGCCCTGATGTTTGTGGGCCTGGGTTTCAAGATCGCCTCCGCGCCTTTCCACGTCTGGACGCCCGACGTTTACGAAGGCGCGCCCTCGCCAGTGGTGGCCTTCATGTCCACCGCGCCCAAGATGGCCGTATTCGCAGTGCTGCTGCGCATTCTTTTTGTGACCGAAGGCCCGTCCCTGCTGGCGGGCTCCCGCCCGGTGTGGTTCTGGTGGGTGTGGGGTTCCGCGGCGGTGTCCATGACCCTGGGCAACCTGGGTGCGCTGGTGCAGAACAACGTCAAGCGCATGCTGGCCTACTCCGCCATCGCCCACGCCGGCTATCTGCTGGTGGCCTTTGCCGCCGCGCCCGAGGCAGGCATCTCCGCCGCCATGTTCTATGCCGCCTCCTACACGGCCATGAACCTGGGCGCGTTTATCGTGGTCAGCCATTTCGCAAACGCCGGCGAGCGTTACGTCACGCTCGACGACTACACCGGCCTCGGCCGCCGCTCTCCGCTGCTGGCCTTGACGCTGACCATCTTTTTGATTTCGCTGATTGGGATTCCGGCCACCGCCGGCTTCTTCGCCAAGTTCTACGTCTTCAGCGCCGCGCTCAAAGCCAACCTGGTGTGGTTGACCATCATTGCGGTGGTCAACAGCGCCATCGGCGCCTACTACTACCTGCGCGTGATTGTGGTGATGTACATGCGCGACCCGACGCAGGAAATTCCCGTCATGCGCGTGCCGGCGGGCGTGACCGCTACCCTGTTGTGCAGCGTGGCCGCTGTAATTTATCTGGGAATTCTTCCGGGCCGCGTCTTGGAGTTCGCCACCCGCTCAGCGCAGAGTCTACTGCGCTGAGCTTTCGGTCGCAGCGCCGGCGTCTCGCCCTCGCCATGCCGCCGCGAGGGTTGCAAAAATGGCCCAATTCTGGACTGACGTTTTATCTTGCCTGCCGACGTTTCAGTTTGCCGGGCTCGAATCCGTGTGAATCAGTCGCACGGGAACCGCACCCGGTCCGGAAGCAACGCTGGAGCCGGACCCGCCGCCATTTCCGCTACAGGCGTTCGTCATGCTGATGAACTGAGCGGTAATCCTTTTGTTGTTTCCGTTGGGGTTGATTTGATCAAGGAATATCTGCGCAAAGCCGGAAATGGGGATGGTCTGTGTTGATCCATTGATAGGATCATAGCCAGTGGCGGAACAGTTGTCCCAGATTGCCATCGTCACCACCGCTGGACTTGAACTAAATACGTTGTTCGGTGCGGTGCCGGGAACGTAAGTGTACTCTCCAGGGATGTAAGCGCCTGTAGTCGGGTCTGGATACCACGCCCAGTCATTGCTGGTGCCGTTCTGTCCGATCAGAGTCTGTATCGGAGGAGGTTGTCCATGCCCCACGTCCCCCACAGTGGCTCCCGTTTTCGGTCCCATGGTCGAACCGCAGTTGACCTGCACGCTGCTGCAGCTCAAAACCCAGGAAGAAAGGTCGGACACAGGGTAGCCGAGCGAGACCGGATCAATCAGCCCCCACTGGGATGCGGGACAACTAGGACTGTTGCCGGTATTCTGGTTGCTCTCGCATAGTGACGCGCCTCCTTTGTTCCCACCATTCCCGTTTCCTCCGCCGTCCCACAAAACAATCGGATCTCCCGGTTTTGGGGGCGGGTTGCTGCATGATCCATTTAGCAAGGATTTCATCGTGATCCACAGCGGCCGCAGGCACGTGGTTCCACCTGTCGTTCCGGGAGCCGCTTCCGCAATGGCGTGCGCACCTATAGTGACTTGCCTCCATTTCGGGCCCAGAACCCTAAGGAAGAACGTAGGCACGGTCGTGCTCACATCCACCCGCACGCGGTCAACTCCAGCCGGAGCCGCGGGAAAGCTCACCGTCACATTGGCGCCGGTGAGGGCTTGCCCCAGGACTTTATTCTGCTCCGCAGCGGTCTGAGCGTTGGCGGTGGCCATTGCCTGCGTGGCCGGCGTGAATTGTGCGTACGTATCTGCCCCCGCCAGGGCGCCTGCATCAGCGGCGTGCTGGGCGAAGGTCCGGGCTGTGAACGCAGTTCCGAAGTCAACCGCCAAGCCCAGGATCGCAATCAGCGCCACCATCAGGATGGCGGTCATGGCCACGATACTGCCCTTCTGCCGTTTCTTCATAACTGCTCCTCAGTACAGATCCATCATTGTGGTCTGGCCCTTCAGGGTCACCGTGGGCTGCCTTCTCAGGCCGGGAAGCGTGGGCATGAAAAAGAATTTGTACGCGCAGGTCACAGTAACCTGCGCCATGGAGGTCACGACGGCGGTCCCGCTCGCCAGGGTGAGCGTGCCCGTGATCGCGCCGGTCGCCGGCAATGTTCCGCCCACCTCAAAAGGCCAGTTGGTGGTCACGTTTGTGCCCGCAGTCCAGCTGTTGCACTGCCCCAGGGTGAAAGTCCCAGTGCCGGGCAGCGCATTATTGTTGTTCAAATAGTTCGTCACTATATTCTGGACGATCGTGTCCCGATTCGCGGCAAAGGCAACATTTTGCGTAATGGCCATACGCGTTCCTTCCCGCGCCGCATTGTTCAGAAGCTGGTGAACGCGCAACAGGGAACCGCCCTCGATTGCCCCCAGGACGAGAAACACGAGCAACGGCAATGCCACCGCCAGCTCGGCCAGCTGTGTGCCTTTTTCCCTTGGGCGTTTCATCAGTTGTTCTCGCTCCTCATGGACGAGCAGGTCGTCAAATGCAAAGTAAATCCGAGAACCGGCACGGTTTTGCGGATGCCCACAAACACGTCATTCTGGGTGACAGTGGCCGTGCCACCACCGGTATACGCGACGGTGTAGGGTACGGGGACAACGCTCACGTAGACGTTGTCTGCCGCCCTCAACGTCGCATCGCTGCACCCGGTTATGGTCGGCGGCGTGGACCCGCCGTAATTGCTGCACTGAGCCAATCCGCCCATCACCCCGGTTTGCAGGTAGGTGCACACGCGCTGAGCGATCTGATTGGTAGTCGGCAGGTTGTAGCTGCTGTTGGCGAGCGGGGCTACGCCGAACCTCGCTCCCTCGCGGGCAGCGGTGACAATGGATTGATAGGAGCTAAATGCCAAGCCGAACCAGAGGACGCCCAGAACCAGCAGAAAGAAGAGCGGCAGCGCAAATGCCGCCTCAACGATGGTTGTTCCCCGTTCTGAGCGCGCCTGCTGGCGTCTGCGGCCGCCACGGAGGGGGGAGAAACCCCTGGCAGCTAATCTCATACTTTCTTACTCCTGATAAAAAGAAGCTTCACCCATAACCCTGGCGATCCTTACGCGGAGCAAACGCACAATCGAACGTTCCCGCGGAACTCGCCTGGGAAAACGAACTTCACGGCGGCGCTTGCCGCTTGCGGAGCAAGAGAATACTACAAGACCCAGCCGACAGCAATGTGCCTCACCCGCGAAAGTGCGGACGACGCGCCTAGCCCCCGATGGCGCTGGCCGTTTGGGAAAATACGTTGTTGGCCTGGGTGCCGATCAAGCGGATCGTGCCCACCACAATCACCAGAATCACCGCCAGCATGACCGCGTATTCGGCGATGTCCTGTCCCGAGTCGTCCATCCAAAGGGCCTTCATCAGCTTCATCTTGCGTCTCCTGTACCTGGGGGGAAGAAAACTGTACGCAGTGAAAGACATCTCAGTCAAGGCAGCAATTGTGTTTCCAAGGTACATTTTTGCGCCCTGTGCATTAGTCTGCTTGTCTGTGGATTAGTCCCTGCCGGAGCTTCAATTTGCAACATTATTAGTGCACGTTAAGAACATTCTTAACGAACACTTGGAGTTAGCGCGTTTACAGTCCATCCTCCTCACTCAACCGCCACGGCCACATCTTTCCGGGAGAACAGCCACGCCGAAACCAGCCACAAGAACACGGTTTCTCCGAATGCCAGAACAACCAGCCATCCTGTGAGCGCCGTGATGTGCTCGGAGGGATTCAGAAAGCCCTGCAGAATGGCGTAAACCGGGATTACCGCCGCCCAGGCGCTCTTCCACAAGATAGCGGCCAGCAGGGGCGCCCCCACGACCACCACCGTTGCTCCTGTGGCCAGCAGGGGATGGAGGAAGATGGAAAAGAACAGCGCTACGCAGGCGGTCAGCAGCGAAGCCGCCAGCAGTCCCAGGAGCAGGAACCAGAACCGTGCTGCCGGCACGCCCACCTGAGGCAGAGTCCAGGTGCCGGCCGCACCCAGCGCCAGGCAGTAGATAACGATGGCGATCACGATTCCCAAAAGCAGCCCGGCGATGTACTGCCGCCGCGAAATGCCCTTGGAGAGCACCGCCAGGATGCGGCGCGTCCGCAATTCATTGCGGATGGCCGAGGCGCCGAAAAAGAGGCTGAACACCAGGACGTACACGGCCACCTGCTGGAAAAGCATGAAGACGTCATCCGGGGTGCTGCGCAGCCCGGAAAATCCCGTAGCCGCCGAGAGCAATGCCACCCACCCCAGCAGGATGACAATAGGCCAGCGCTGCTCCCGCAGGAAATTGCCGGCTATGAGCCATACCGGTTTCACTGGCCGCTGCCTCCCTTTCCTTGGGTGACTTCCAGGAAAATCTGCTCCAGCGAGCGCTTGAGCGGATTCACGCTCACCACTTCTCCACCCATGTTCCAGATGCGCTCCAGGGTTTCCCTTTGGCTGGCGGTGGCGATGGTGAAGCTGACCACGCTGTCGTTAGACACCGCGCCGGGAAAGGCCGCTAGATCAATGCCGCGGGCCACCACCTGCGATTGTTCGTGCGAGTGCAGCATCTCCGCAGTCCTGCCTAAGCGAGCCAGCCGCCCCTGGTGCATCACACCCACACGGTCGCACACCAGCTCGACTTCCGAGAGCAGGTGCGAGCTGAGAAACACAGTTTTGCCTTCTGCCTTCAAGCGCAACAGCAGCTCGCGGATGATCACGCGTGCGACGGGGTCGAGCGCCGAAGTAGGTTCATCCAGGATCAGCAGCTCGGGATCGTTCACCAGCGCCTGCGCCAACCCGATGCGCTGCAGCATGCCGCGGGAAAAAGAACCAACGTTGCGCTCACTGTCAGCGGCAAGATTCACCAGTTCCAGCACCTGGCGGGCGCGCTGGGTCAGGTACGCGCCGCCCATGCCGTTCAGGCCGCCATAGAATTTCACCAGCTTCGCCGCCGGACGGTGATACAAGGCAACGTTTTCGGCCAGGAAACCAACCCGGCGACGTGTGCGCGCGTCGCCGAAGGGCCGCCCCAGCATCAGCCCTCGGCCGCTGTCTGCCCGCATGAAGCCCAGGGCGAGATGAATGGCCGTCGTCTTCCCCGCCCCGTTTGGCCCTAGAAAGCCGAAGATTTCCCCCGGCTCCACGCGCAACGAAAAGCCGTCCAGCGCCCGCACCGGGCGGCGCGTGAACCAGCCGCCATACTGCTTGCTGATTTCCTCGAATTCCAGCACCGCCGCCATTGGCAGCTATTGTAGGGGATTGTGTTGCAACTGGGGTCCCCGAACTCTTGGGGCGCGGGCGCCCCCGCCCGCGTTTTTTTGTCATCCCGAGGCAGCGCGAGCCATGCTTGCATGATGAGCGCAGCGAAGGACCCGTTTTTTTCGGCAGCTGAGCAACGTCCGGCGCGGTTTCTCCCCATCACTTTCGCGGGCGGGGCCGCACTTGCCTGAATTTGTGGCAGTGTGAAGGGGATTTATCCCCAATCATGCTTCCATTGGCCACGATGCCTTGACGATCTACAATCATCGTTGTAGATTATCTAGGCATGGCGAAGACAAACGATCTGGTACAAGGGACTCTCGACTTTCTAATCCTGAAGACGCTCTCGCTGGAGCCGAAGCACGGCTGGGCCATTGCGAAGCGCATCGAGCAAGTCTCGGGCGACGTGCTGCGCATCCAGCAGGGCTCGCTCTACCCGGCTTTGCACCGGCTTGAGCAACAGGGTTGGATCGGAGCCAAATGGGCGGAAAGCGAAACCGGGCGTGAGGCGAAGTTCTACTCCTTGACTGCCGCGGGCCGCAAGCAACTCGAAGCCGCAGCCGCCAGTTGGAAACGCCTGTCGGGCGCTATCAACCTGGTTCTCGAGCAGTCCTAGCGAGGTCGCGATGCGCTGGGCAGAAAGCTTTCTCACCCGCCTCAAGACGCTGTTTCACCGTGGGCGCGCGGAGTCGCAGCTGGCGGCTGAGCTAAAGTTCCATCTCGAGTGCCAGATTGCGGAGAACATCGCTCGCGGCATGACGCTCGTGGAGGCCCGCCGCGCCGCTCTTGTCGCCTTCGGCAATCCGGTTGCTTTACGGGAGGAGACCTCCGCCACCTGGAGCTGGGGCCGGGTCGAAGTGTTGTTTCGTGATCTGCGTCTCGCCCTCCGTACTCTCGCTCGCCAGCCGGGATTCTCGTTGGTCGCGATGCTGGTGATCACCGTCGGCATCGGCGCAACCATCTCGCTGTTCACCGTCGTCTGGTCGGTTCTCCTGAAGCCTCTGCCCTTCGTTCACCCGGAGGAACTCGTTCGAGTGTACGAAAGCAGCGATATGTTCCCCCACAACGTCGTCACGCCGGGCATTTATGGCGAATGGAAACGCCAGAGCCGGTCGTTCTCCAGTCTTGCGCTGTTTCAGGACTGGCCACAGTACAACCTCTCCGACGGCGGTGCGCTGCCCGAAAAGGTCCGAGCCACCATCTGTTCCTTCGACCTGTTTTCCACGCTCGATGTCCAGCCCCTGATCGGGCGGTCATTCACGCGCGAAGACGATCAGCCGTCTGCAAACGGCACCGTCATTATCAGTTGGGCGCTGTGGAAACGCCGCTTCGGCGGCAACTCGGCGGTGATCGGCCGCAAGATCAATCTCGATGCCAGGCCCTACACCATCATCGGCGTGATGCCGCATTGGTTCGCGTTTCCCGAGCAGAAGGTGCAGCTCTTTCTCCCCGTATACCACGAGATCACACCCGCGGACATGGCCTCGATCGCCAACCACCAGTTCGTGGTGATCGGAAGACTGAAGCCTGGCGTCACCCGGGAGCAGGCGGCACAGGAAGTTTCGGCGATCGTGCGCCACGTCCACGACGCCCACCTCGACATTCCGTTCGTCAGTACCGGAGCAGGCATCCGTCCGCTCATTGACGATATCGTCGGCGACGTTAAGAGCGCGCTCTATATGTTGCTGGCCGCCACCATCTGCATGCTGTTGATCGCCTGCCTCAACGTCACGAATCTGCTGACCGCCCGTTCCGCCGCGCGACGACGCGAACTTGCCATTCGATCAGCTCTTGGCGGTGGCCGCTTCCGGCTCATTCGCGAACAGTTAATGGAGACGTTGATCCTCTTTTCCGCTGGAGGAGCGGCGGGCCTCGCACTCGCCTACGGGGCCGTCCGGTGGCTGGTCATGACGCGAACCGACATGGCACGCGCGGAATCCATCCACATTGACGGCGTCGTGGTCGCGGCCGTGGCGGGACTCGTGTTCGTTTGCGCGCTGTTTGCCGGCCTCGTTCCCGTGGCGGCCGGCCGTTCTGAGAACGTGCTGGCCGCGCTTCAGGAGTGTTCGCGCTCCTCCTCCGCCGGACCTGCGCGCGCCAGGGTTCGCAAAGTCCTGGTTGGAGCCGAAGTTGCCTTTACGCTGGTTCTGCTCGTCAGTGCCGGTTTGTTGTTGAAGAGCTACATACGGATGAGATCGAGCGATTTGGGCTGCGCAACGGCCAACATCCTCAGCATGCATTTCACTCTCCCCGAAGTGCAGTACGGGACTCCGGTGCAGCGGGTTGCGTTCTTCGACGATTTGCTCGCCCGCGTGCGCGCGTTGCCGGGAATCGAAGCGGCCGGACTCGTGCGCGCTGTTCCTGGCGAGGGGTACTACGGAGACAGCGGGGTGACCATTGCCGAACATCCGCCCGTACCCCCGGGACAGGAGCAGCTTGCGATCCTCCGCTGGGCTGATCCTGGCTACTTCGCGACGATCAAGATTCCATTACTCCGTGGGCGCATTTTCGGTTCCGACCAGCGATTCGATGCCGCACATGAGATCGTCATCAGCCGGGAGTTCGCGCGAGAGTTCCTCCCGAACCAAGATCCTATCGGCAAACACGTGATCATTCCCAGAGGGCAAGGTCAAGAAGTGGTAGGCGTGGTTGGCGACACCCGTTATGAGCTGGAGGAGCCACCAATGCCGACGATGTATCTTCCTATTGCCAGCGGCAGTTTTGGCGGCGCCGCGCTCGTCATCCGCGCCGCGCGCGAACCGGAGAACGTCGCGCTGCCGGTCGAGAGAACGATCCAGCAGCTGGATCGGGAACTGGCTGTGTCAGATGTGCTCACGATGGACCAGATCATCAACCAATCATCCGTGGACGCGAATTTCGAAGCGATTCTGCTGGCGAGCTTTGCCGGCATTTCACTTTTGCTCGCTGCCGTGGGCCTGTTCGGCGTGCTTGCCTACCTGGTGGCGCAGCGCCGCGCCGAGATCGGTATCCGCCTGGCACTGGGGGCGCAACCAGAACAAGTTCTGCGCCTGATATTGCTCGATGGTCTTGGTCCCGCCTTCGGCGGCGTTATAGCGGGTTCGCTCCTCGCCATCGCTGCCGCGCAACTGATCCGCTCCAACTTGTACGCCACCAGGCCGCTCGACCCTTCCGTGTTCGCCGGCGTTATCGGACTCCTCTTCGGTGTCGCGACTGCGGCCTGCCTGCTGCCGGCGTGGCGCGCCTCGCGCGTGGAGCCCTCGACGGTTTTACGAAACGAGTGAGAGGGCATCATTTCGGACAATCCAGTGGTGATGCCGCCTGGGCAGACTTACGCGGTTTCGTTCCTGGCTCGCTGCGTCACTGATTGAATGAACTCGCTCTTTCCTGCCGTGTAAGCAATGCGGTCATGTGCATGCTCCGCAGCCAGCCTGAGCTTGAGCTGGGCGTAGTCGCGCGCGATCTCCGGATGACGAAGCAGGTAATCACGGAACAAAAGTTGGTCCCAGTGCCAGGAAAAGGCTGGCGTGCTTTCGACCATGTGAATGTGGTGTGTGCGTGCGCCGCCCGGCCCGTCGCGCTTGATGAACCATGCATAGAAGGGCGGCCCGTCGTCACCAAAGCTGGGCCGCCAAAAATAGTCGTAGCCTTCGGCCTCCAGTACAGGCACAATTCGCTCGCGAGTTGCCTTCAAATCCGTCACCTCCACCAACATGTCCACAATGGGCTTAGCGGCGAGACCCGGAACAGCTGTGCTTCCGAAGTGCTCAATACGGCGGACCAACTCTTTCGGAAGAACATTGAAGAGGTGCTCCTTTTCTTTGCGAAAGAGTTCCGGCCAGCGTGAATCATAAGGGACAATAGTGATCTGCTCCTTGAGTACCCGCTGAACCCGCTGTTCTATCGTTTCGTCTTTCATACGGCTCTTAGACGTGATTGAACGCAGTGAGTTACTGTAGTGACGAAACTATGGGACCAGCTTTCGCACACTCTGCAAGCCGGTCAC
>DASYWT010000187.1:0-3207 GCA_035935775.1 Terriglobales bacterium | reverse complement strand
CAGGCTGGATCCGGTCTGGCGAAGCATTCAGCTTGCCGACCTGTGCGGCGCCTTTTGGACGGCGATGGCGGCGCTCGACGGCGTTCGCCGGGGCGGAGGATTTTACGAGGTCTACCTGGGCGAGGCGGCGCAGACCGTGAGCCTGCCCGGTCCGCCTTCCCTCGATGGCGGCACCTGCTGCTATGGTCTTTTTCCAGCGTCCGACGGACAGGTCGCGCTCGCCGCTCTGGAACCGCATCTCTGGCAGCGCTTCTGTAGCGCCGCCGGTCACGAAGATTGGGCCGCAGCCGCCATGTCCTCCGCAGACCGGCGAAATCCTTCGTATGCTGCGATGTGCGAATTCTTTGCTGCCCGCCCCGTGGAGGAGTGGGAACAGTGGGCGCGCGAGAAGCTCATCCCGCTGCGGGCAGTCCGAACTGAGCCCCAGGCTGTAGGGGGAGCGCCGTGGAGGGTCACGTGAAGCGGGGAAAAGAATGCGGCCCAGACCACTGCGGCAAGACTTGTGGCTCGGTTGGCAGATAAACTTACAGAGCCGTGGACGGCGTGCGCCTGCGCTCCTGCCACTCCGCACTGGAGAAAATGCGGGGCGCAACTTCGATCAGCCGAGGCAGCATTTCGAAGACCGAGACCGGGCTCCATCTTGTGCCCCGGCGGGTGCGATGGCCGCGCCGGTTCAACTCCTCGGCGACCCGCCAGTAGGGACCTTCATCAACCATCAGCTCCAACATGTCTATTAAAGCTGTGTTTTCTGCTGAGTTCTCATGCAGCGCGCCTCCGGCCACCTGCAGGCCGAAAGGGACTTCCGCCGCGGCGCGTTCCGCCGCCTCCTCCTCGGAGATCTCGCGTTCCCATTCCATAGCCACCAGGGTCCACCCCTGGTCGTGCAAGGCTTGCAAATCCTTGGGGTTTAACGGCCCCGAAATTGGCTGGCGGATACGCTGCATTTTAGGCATAGCTCACCTCAGCGTGAAACAGCCCGGTTGAGAGCACGTTAATTTCCAGGACAGAGAGAAACGCCCCTGTGTTTTCAGCATGTTGCGGCGAGCGTGCGGAAGGGTCTGATGAAGTCGTGTTCGCTTCTGGGACAAGGCGTGCGAAAGCGAGCAGTGTGAAGTGATGTTGATGATTGCCGGGGCAACAGAATTCTCAACATGGTGGACCTTTCCGAGAGCACATGTGCTCCGGTGATCAGCACAACGTATAAGTGACGCGCGGCAGTGACCTCGCCGCCTTCAGATAGGCCGGTCTCGTAGAGACCGACTGAAAGTAGCCCGCCAGTTTACTGGCGGGATGAGGCGTCAGAGTCAAAGAGTCCTGTAAGGACGACTGAAACTGGGGCACTTCCTGGGCGGGTGGCCCACTCAAGCGGTTTTTGCTTGAGTGGGAGTCTCCCTCACGGACGGCTTTGTAGGGAAGGGTGGGCGACCCCTTGCGATTTGGGCAAGAGCGTTGGAAACAGAGGCGTGAGGTCCGGACCAAAGTTTGAAAATCGTCTGCTAGGACCGACCAATTCCGTCGGACGAACATTCGGAGTCTCCGCAATTGTACCCACCCAACGAAAAGCGCGTTGGGTGGGGCACCCCGTTTCGTTTATGGGATATACTTGCGCGGTGTGAAGGCGGAAAGGTGGGCCACCCGCCGGCACAAGGGAAGCAGAACCAGTCTGGACCTTCGAAGGCCGAGGAGATGAAGACTCCTCGATGCTTGTGTCTAAAACCTCAAATGTTGAATGAGTTGGTTAGCCAGCAGGGCAGAGCCGTAGGCCAAGGCGGCCATATAGAGGAACTGGGCCAGTGGCCATTTCCAGCTGTTGGTCTCTTTCCTCACCACTGCCAGCGTCGAGGTGCATTGCAGGGCAAAAGCGAAGAACAGCAGAAGGGCGACAGCGCCTCCGGGGGTGAGGTCAGCGTGCAGCGCGCCTTGCAGGGTCATGGCATGCGTGCCCGGATCTATACCGTAAAGCGTGCCCAGCGTGCCCACGATTACCTCGCGGGCGGCAATGGAAGTGAGCAGGCCGAGGCCAATTTTCCAGTTGAATCCCAGGGGTGCGATGACCGGCTCAATTCGTTGCCCCACGCTGGCCAGTACGCTCTGCTGCAATGCCGCCTGCCCAGGATGAACCGGAAGGTTAATGAGCAGGGCGAGTCCGAGCGAAACCGCCAGCACCACAGTTCCCACCCGTGAAGCAAATGCCCAGGAGCGGTCGGCCAGGCGCAAACCGAGCGAACGTGCGGTCGGCCAGCGATAGGTGGGAAGTTCCATCACAAACGGGCTGCTGTGGGATTTGAGCACGGAGGATTTGAGCAGACGGGCAGTCACAACGGCGGCCAGAAAGCCCACAACATAAAGCCCCAGCATGGCCGCCGCCCGCGTACCCAGGAAGATTCCTGCCAGCGGACGGTCGGGAACGAAGGCGGCAATGATCATGGTGTAAACCGGCAGGCGGGCGGAACAGGTCATCAGGGGCGCGATCAGGATGGTGGCCAGGCGGTCGCGCCGGTTTTCTATCGTGCGCGTGGCCATGATGGCGGGCACTGCGCAGGCATAGGCCGACAGCAGGGGAATAAACGCTTTGCCATTCAGCCCCAGACTGGCCATGGTGCGGTCCGTGATGACGGCGGCGCGCGCCAGGTAGCCGGAGTCCTCGAGCACGCCAATCAGCAGAAACAGCAGCAGGATCTGGGGCAGAAAAACCAGCACCGACGTCATCCCCTTCCAGGCGCCGTCTATCAAGAGCGAGCGCAGCAAGCCGGCAGGGATGTGAGCCCCCGCAGGCTGCCCCGCCGCCAGCAGCAGATCCTGCAGAGCATTGGAAAGCGGTTGTCCCAGGCGGAAGATGAGCTGGAAGGCGGCGACCACAACCGCCAGAAAAATCGCCGGTCCCCAATAGCGGTGAAGGAAGATGGCGTCCAGGCGCTGCGACCAGGCGGGCGGCAGAGGGCGGCGATAGGAAGCTCGGCTGGCCACGCGCTTTGCCCACTCGCGGCAGTGAGGCACATCCTGCAGAACGGGGAGTTCGGCGGGGGAGGGCGGAGTAACGGCCGAAGTCACGAAATTCTGCACGGCGGACAAGCCTTCGCCCCGCACCGCGCTGATGAGGGCGACGGGTGTGCCCAGTTGCCCGGCCAGCGCCACCAGGTCCACGTTCCCGTTTTGCCGGCGTAGCGAATCGGCCATATTGAGCAAAGCCAGAGTCGGCAGGCCGAG
>DASYWT010000186.1:0-3820 GCA_035935775.1 Terriglobales bacterium | reverse complement strand
AGCCGGCTGGGCCGCTGGCTGGGGTTGTTTTCCTCCGGTCGCCCCAACGCAGGCACCGCAACAGTGGGGTCTAGCTGAAAACCGTTACTTCCGGCTGCGTTCATGCGTGGCCGCTATCTCATATCACGGGAGTGCACTCTTGCGCCTGCAGAAAAGGCATCGCTCCGTTCTTGTGACCCTGTGTCTGCCGCTATTGATCTCGCTCAGCCTTCAACTCGCCGCTCAGCAAATCACAGGAAACCTTCGCGGCACCGTGACCGATCCTTCTGGAGCGGTAGTGCAGAACGCGACGGTGACGGCCACCCAGACGGAGACTGGGCTCAGCCGGGCGGCAGCCAGCCGGAGGGATGGGACTTTTTTGCTGCTGGAGCTGCCGGTTGGGCATTACCGGCTGGAGGTCGCAGCCCGAGGGTTCAGCAAATACCTGCAGGACGGAATTTTGCTGAATGTGAACGAGACCGCCACGGTTCCGGTGCGCCTGGCGGTGGGAACGGAAAAGCAGGAGGTCAACGTTCAAGCCGATGCGCAGCTGATCCAAGGCACGGTCACCAGCCTGGGAAAGGCGGTCTTGTCGCGGGAGCTTCTCAGCCTCCCGCTGAACGGGCGCGATTTCTCCCAGCTCGGAGTGCTGCAGCCGGGAGTAACGCCAATCACTCCGGGCCTGGCCGAGGCAGGCGGCACGCTGCGCGAAGGCCAGGCATACGCGGTGAACGGGCAGCGGCCGGAATCCAATAATTTCCTGATTGATGGCGCCAACAACTTCAGCAGCGTGGATGGCGGGTTCATTCTCAAGCCGCCGATTGACGCCATTGCGGAATTCCGCATTCTGACCAACGGGGCCAACGCCGAATTCGGCCATTCCGCCGGTTCCACCACCAATATCGTCACCCGCTCCGGCTCCAACAACTTTCATGGCGCCGCCTGGGAATTCCTGCGCAATGACGCCATGGACGCGCGCAACTATTTCGCGCAGCAGGTGGAGCCCTTGAAGCAAAATCAGTTTGGTGGCGCTCTGGGCGGCCCCATTCGTAAGGACAAAACGTTCTTTTTTGCGTACTACGAGGGATTTCGCAACCGCCAAGGCGAAACGCAATCCGCCACTGTGCCCTCGCTGCTGGAACGGCAAGGGAATTTTTCCCAGACCATTGACCCGTCTACGGGCAAAGTTGATCCCCTGATTAACGAATTCACGGGGCAGCCATTTCCCGGCAACCAATTGCCGTTTATCAATCCCATTGCTCAAAACCTGCTGCAGTTCTTCCCGCTGCCCAATCTGGGCGGCAACACCTTCACAGCCACCCAATCCCTGCACGCCGATAACGACCAGTTCGGCCTGCGGTTTGACCATTATCTTTCCCCGGCCGATACCCTCAACTTTCGTTACATGTACAGCAACAGCAATACGCTTGACCCACTCTCCACCTCGGGCGCCAGCGTGCCCGGCTTTCCCGTTGGGGAAGACCAGCGGGCGCAGAACTTCGTGACCCAGGAAACGCACACCTTTTCTCCGGCCATGATCGGGGTGGCGCGATTCTTTTTTTTGCGCAACAAATTCCTGCTCGACCAGCACATCAATCACACCTTGCCGACTGATCTGGGATTTCAATACCAACCCACTCTGGCGGCCGCGGCAGGCCCGCCTTTCCTGCAGGTGAACGGCTACGCGTCCATTGGCGATCCCATCACCGGCCCGCGGGACACCTATCAGAATTCCTTCGACTGGTCGGGATCGCTCACCTGGATCCGCGGCCAGCACGAATTGAAGTTTGGCGGCGGCTTCCAGCACAACCAGATCAACATGCTGCAGGGCATTGCCTCCAATGGCTTCTTCGTTTTTGCGCCCTTCCCCATCAGCAACGCGTTTGCCAGCTTTCTCTTCGGGCAGCCGGTGTTTTTCCTGCAGGGCGGCGGCGACCTGTCGCGCAGCCTGCGCGGGAACAGCAGCAATGCCTATGCCCAGGACACCTACAAGGTGACGCGACGCCTGACCCTGAACATGGGCCTGCGCTACGAGCTGCCTTCGCCCTACACCGAGATTCACAACCGGCAGAACCTTTTTGTTCCCGGCGCGCAATCGCGGGTATTTCCTAATGCCCCTGCGGGATTGCTCTATCCGGGCGATCCGGGAGTGCCGGGCGGGCTGATTTCCACCGACAAAAAGGCGTTCGCGCCGCGAATTGGCTTAGCTTGGGATCCCACGGGCAGCGCGCAGTGGCTGGTCAGCGCCGCCTATGGAATTTTCTACGAACCGTATTACACCGGAGTGGGTGGGCCGCTGCAGGACCCCATCAGCGCACCTCCCTATCTGCAGACGCCGCAGGTCAACCTGCCAAATTTTGCCAACCCGTTTAACGGCGCAAATCCATTCACACTCGCCTTCTCCCAGCCTATGACGCTGCTGGTGCTCAGTCCCGGGCTACGGTTGCCGTATGCGCAGGATTGGAACCTGAATGTGCAAAGGTCATTCGGCGCCGACTGGCTGTTCCAGATCGGGTACGTGGGCACCACAGGAGTCAAGCTGCCGCGCTTCATTGAAGGCAATCCGGCGGTCTTTATCCCCGGACAATCGAGCGAGAACAATGCGAACCAGCGCCGCCTGTACTCAGGATGCACACTGGCGAGCCCCAATAACTGCGTCTACGGGTCGGTGGGCGAGATCGCCGGTATTGCCAATTCGTCTTACAACGCGCTGCAGTCCAGCCTGCGCAAACGCTTCAGTCATGGATTGTCGTTCCTGGCCTCGTACACCTTCTCCAAGAGCATTGACGACGTTTCCTCGTTCAACATCACCGGCTCGGCGGCCAGTCCGGTGGCGGGCGAGAACGATCTGCCGCAGAATCCGTTCAACCTGGCGGCGGAACGCGGGCGCTCTATGTTCGACGCGCGGCACCGCTTTGTCCTGAGCTATGAGTGGAGCCTGCCCTGGTGGAAGCAGCCGCATGCCTGGTACCAGCACGCGCTGGGTAATTGGCAGCTGAACGGAATTACCACCTTCATGAGCGGCACGCCTTTCACCGTCTTCGATTCGCAGGATGTCTCCCTCGAGGGGACAGCGCCGGAGATTTCCGGATTCTCTGCCAACCGCCCCAATTTGGTGGGCGATCCCAACTCCGGACCGCAGACAGTTCAGGAGTGGTTTAACGTCAATGCTTTTCAGCGGCTCAATCCGGTAACTCAGGCCGGCCAGTTCGGAACGGCGGGACGCAACATTGTCCAGGGACCGAGGCTCCAGGAGTGGGACTTCTCGGCCTTCAAGACCATCCCCCTGGCGGAATCGAAACAACTGCAAATCCGCGCGGAATTCTTCAATGTCTTTAACCACACCAATTTCCGCCTGCCGGACAGCGACATCAGTTCGCCCACTTTCGGCCAAATTCAGGAGGCTTTGCCGCCGCGCCTGGTGCAGCTGGCGCTGAAGTTCCTGTTTTGAGGCGAATCAGGCGCAGGTCTGACTTTGGCCTTCCCTCTTTAGGGGTACGCACGCCTGCCTGATTCGGAGAGGTTTGGTCCCCGCCAGATCGGTATTCGGCAACCGACCGCCTAGTGTCGTCTCCCACAGTCCATTCATGTGCTGAACAGTGCAGATTACGGACGTCATCAGAAGCCGTGAACTATGGCCCTCAGCACACGCGCGGTGTCCAGGTATCAGGAGCAGTGGCGGGTAAGGTGGTCTCCCGCGCGGCTATGCATTTCAGCCATGTACTGCTGGAAGCGGTGGCGGGAGGGCTCCGGCATATATAGGAAACGAATTCCGAGGCGGCCCTGGGCATCAATCCAGGCGGTGTGGCCGGTGGCTACCACCACCGTCGGATTGGCGGTG
>DASYWT010000185.1:0-10896 GCA_035935775.1 Terriglobales bacterium | reverse complement strand
GGGGCGCGCCGTGAGTTTCCGCCGCAAGCTGCTGCTCATGTTCACGCTGACGGTGTTCCTGGCGGTAGCGGCAGTGGCATGGACGGTTTCGGTGATTACACGGCGCGCCTTCGAGCGGTCGGAGCAGGAGCGAACGCAAGCCCTGGTGGCGCAGTTTCATCGTGAATTCAACCGCCGCGGGCAGGAGGTGGCGAGCCGGGTGGAAGCCATCGCGGGAAGCGAAGCAGCCAGCCGCATGGCGCTTGACCTGAGCCGGCAGCCGGGGGATGCGGGCGCTTACGTGAACGAGGCGGCAGCGGAAGCCAAAGCGCAGCAGTTGGACTTTCTGGAATTCGCCGATGCGGGCGGCAGCATCATCTCCTCGGCGCAATGGCCGGCGAAATTCGGATACAAGGAGCCGCTGCTGGCGAACGCCTCCCAGGCGCCCTCGGCCAACGCGTTCCTGAAACGCGAAGAGCTGCCTAACACCGCGGTGCTGGGGCTGTTTGCCGTCCGTACCGTTCGGGTTGGCGACAAGCCCCTGTACGTGATCGGCGGGCGGCGGCTGGACCAGGAATTCCTGGCCTCGCTGGAGCTGCCGGCCGGAACGCGAGCCATGCTCTACACCAACGGTGGCGGCACGTTCTCGCCGGAGTCCTTGCTGGATGCGGCCGGGCCGGTGGCTCAGGCGGGCAAGCTGCAGCCGCTGGTGGAACGGGTTCAGACCACGGACGCCGAGCAGAGCGCGGTGGTGAGCTGGTCTTCGGACCCCGGCGACAGCGAGAACGTGGATGCAATTCCTCTCAAGACCGAGCAGGGCGAATTGCTGGGGATGCTGCTGGTCGGGAATTCGCGGCGTGCGCTGCTAGGGGTGGAATCGCGCATCCGTTCCGCGTCGCTGCTGGTGGCCGGTTTGGCGCTGGTGCTGGCGATCGTGGTGAGCACCTGGATGGCGGCCCGGGTGACGCGTCCGGTGGAGCAACTGGCCGAAGCGGCGCGGGAGGTGGCAGCGGGCAACTGGCAGGCTCAGGTGCAGGTGCAAGCGAGCGACGAAGTGGGAGAGATGGCCGATGCCTTCAACCGCATGACGCAGGAGCTGACGGAACAGCGCGAGCGCCTGGTGCAGGCGGAGCGTGTGGCGGCCTGGCGGGAACTGGCGCGGCGTCTGGCTCACGAATTGAAGAACCCGCTGTTTCCGCTGCAGATCACGGTGGAAAACCTGCTCAAGGCGCGCGAGCACGGCGGGGAGCAGTTCGACGAAGTGTTCCGCGAGAGCGCGAGCACGCTGCTGGCCGAGATCGCGAATCTGAAGGCCATCATCGGGCGGTTCAGCGAGTTTTCCAAGATGCCGCAGCCGCAGTTGCAGACGGTTGACATCAACCAACTGGTTCGCAACGTGCTGCAGGTTCACCAGGCGCAGCTGAGGGCGGACGGGCGGCCGGCGATTGCGGCGGAGCTTCAGCTCGACGACAAGCTCGCCCAGGTGTCGGCGGACCCGGAACTGCTGCACCGGGCGCTGGCCAACCTCGTGCTGAATGCCATTGACGCCATGCCGCGTGGCGGCACGCTTACGCTGCGCACGCGAGCCGGCGGCGAAAACGCCTGTATTGAGGTTAGCGATACCGGCAGCGGCCTGAGCAAAGAGGAATGCGAGCGGCTGTTCACGCCCTATTACACTACCAAGGAGCACGGGACCGGATTGGGGCTGGCAATTGTGCAGTCGGTGGTGAGCGATCACCAGGGCCGGATTGCGGTGAAGAGCACGCCCGGGAAGGGCACCACCTTTGTGATCGAACTGCCCAAGCACCGCGAGGGAGCGGCGCAGAGCGGCGCCAACTCAGGATAAAACATGGCTGCCAAAGCACACCTGCTGATCGTGGATGACGAAGCCAACACGCTGGCTTCGCTGTCGCGCGCTTTCCGCCTGGCCGGGCACGAGGCGACGGTGTGCGACAACGCAGGCAAGGCGCTGGAACTGGCCAAGTCGCAGGCATTCGACCTGATTCTTTCGGATGTCGTCATGCCCAACAAGGATGGGCTGGCGCTGCTGGAGGATTTGAAGACGCAGGGAGTGACCACGCCGGTGGTCATGATGTCGGGACAAGCGCACATCGAGATGGCGGTTCGCGCCACCAAGTTGGGTGCGCTGGATTTTCTGGAGAAGCCGATTTCCACGGACAAGCTGCTGCTGACGGTGGAGAACGCGCTCCGGCTGCAGCGGCTGGAATCGGAAAACCGGCAACTGAAGCAGCGTCTGGGCAAGCACGAGATGGTGTGGGCGGGCGAGGCCATGCGGCGGGTGATGGCGCAGGTAGAGCGGGTGGCGGCGAGCGAGACGCGGGTGTGCATTCTGGGCGAGACGGGGACGGGCAAGGAACTGGTGGCGCGCACGCTGCACGAGCGCAGCCCGCGGGCCGGCGGACCGTTCGTGACCGTGAATTGCGCGGCCGTTCCCGCCGAGCTTATCGAATCGGAGCTGTTCGGCCACGAGAAAGGATCGTTTACCGGGGCAGCCGGGCGCCACATCGGAAAATTCGAGCAGGCGCAGCACGGGACTTTGTTCCTCGATGAAATTGGTGACATGCCCCTGGCCATGCAGGCCAAGCTGCTGCGCGTGCTGGAAGAAAACGAAATCGAGCGCATCGGGGGCGACAAGCCCATGGCCGTGGACGTGCGCGTGATTGTGGCCACGCACCGCAACCTGGAAGCGATGGTGGCGCAGGGAAAATTCCGGCAGGATCTGTTCCACCGCATCTATGTATTCCCGCTTCTGCTTCCGCCACTGCGCGAGCGCCGGGAGGATATTCCAAAACTGATTGGTCATTTTGTCAGGCAGATATGCGCCCAGAATGGATGGAAGGAAGCGCCGTTTACGCCGGAAGCGGTTGAGGCGCTACAAAATTATCCCTGGCCGGGAAACGTGCGCGAACTGCGCAACCTGGTAGAGCGGATGATTCTGCTCTCGCCTGACGGCAGCGTGGACTTGAACTGCGTGCAGATGGCATTGCCCAGGCCGCAAAGCGAGGCCGGTGTGCCGGCACGGGCCTCGGGCACGCTTTCCGAGCGGGTGGACGATTTCGAGCGGGAAACGATCCTGGCGGAATTGAAGCGCAACCAGTTTCACGTAACGAACACCGCGAAGGCGTTGGGCCTGGAGCGCAGCCATCTTTACAAAAAAGCGGAGCAGCTAGGAATTGACCTGCAGGCGGCGCGCAAAACGGGGGACAGCGAGGGTTTGTAATTCTTTGGCTGACGCAATATTCGGCCCAGGTTTAATGATGGCGCGGGACAAGATTACATAGTCGTAATACGCGGCTGAAGAGTATTCTGGAGACCACGAGGTTCAATTGATGCACAGGTCCACGGGTTGGCCTCCCGTGCGTCCGCCGGTCCGTCCCTCACGGCGTCCACGCTGGCTGCTGGTAGTGCTCGCCGTTGTTGTCATTGTCCTGCTGGGCGGCCGGACGTGGCTTTCCTATTACGTGGATGCGCTCTGGTTCGGAGCGCTCGGCTACGGCGAAGTCTTCTGGAAGACTCTGAGCATTCAGTCCGCGGTGTTCCTGGCATTTGCCGCGGCGACGTTCGTTATTCTTTATGGAACTTTTCTGCTGTTGCAGTGGGCCTATCTGAGCGATCTGCCGATTGGGCACACCATCTGGATCGGCGGGCAGCCGCTGCGGTTGCCGGTGGAACCGATTCTACGGCTCATCGCGATCGCTGCCTCCCTGGTCATCGGGCTGGCGAGCGGGGCGGTGATGATGGCGCAATGGCCCACACTCGCCCTTTATTGGTACGCGCCCCGGGCGGCCGGGGCTCTCGACCCGATCTTCGCCAGGCCATTAAATTTCTACCTCTTCACCCTGCCCGTCTGGGAACTGATTTCGGGCTGGCTGATGCTGTTGGCAGTGATAATTTGCGCGGTGGCGGTCTTCTTCGTCATCGTCGCGGGCGGCACCCGGGCGCTGGAGAGAAGCCGGATCACCTATAGTCCACTTTCCTGGCGCGGATTATCGGTTGCCTTTGCCTTCCTGCTGCTGATGATCGGGGTGCAAGTTTACCTGGGCCGCTTCGACCGGCTGTTCGAAGCGCACACGATTTTCAGCGGCGTGTCCTACACCGATGCTCATGTCACGCTTCCGGGCCTGCTGGTGGTTTGCATTGCGCTGGTCCTGGGCGCGGGTATTGCGGTAGTGAATGCCATCTGGGCGCGGCGCGGGCGCTGGCTGGTGGCGGCCATGGTGCCTGCCGCCGTCTGCTATTTTGTGATCCAGATAGCCGGCTGGTATGTGAGCAGCTTCATTGTCAAGCCCAACGAACTGGTCCGCGAGCAACCCTACATTGCACATAACATCGAGCTGACCAGGCGGGCCTTTGGCCTGGAGCGGATAACGGGGCGCGAGTTTCCGGCAGAAACCGGCGTGCAGGCGGCTGATCCGGCGAACAACCAGGCCACGCTCCAGAACATCCGGCTGTGGGATTGGCGCGCTCTGCAGGACACGCTGCGGCAAATCCAGGAAATCCGCACCTACTACGATTTTCCCGACATAGATATTGATCGTTATGAAATCAACGGCAACATGCGGCAGGTGATGCTGGCGGCGCGCGAGTTGAACCTTGACAAGCTGCCGGAGAGCAGCCGCAACTGGATCAACGAAAGGCTGATCTACACCCATGGCTACGGAATCACCATGAACCCGGTCAACGGGTTTACGCCGGAAGGGCTGCCGGAATTGCTGCTGAGCAACATGCCGGTGCAGAGCACAGTCCCGGGGCTCAATGTAACCAGGCCGGAAATTTATTTCGGCGAGCTGACCAACGACGACGTGTATGTGAAGACGCGCCAGAAAGAGTTCAACTACCCGCAGGGCGAGAGCAACAGCTTTACTTCCTACCAGGGAACCGGAGGCATCGTGCTAAGCAGTTTCCTGCGGCGCGTTCTGATCGCGGCCGCCCGCGGTGACCTGGCCAAACTGCCATTCAGCGATGATGTGAACAACGGAAGCCGCCTGCTCATGCGGCGCAATGTGCGCGCGCGCGTTAACGCCCTGGCGCCGTTTCTTACTTACGACCCCGATCCCTACATCGTGGTGGCTGAAGATGGCCGCCTGTACTGGATGATGGACGCATTCACCACATCGGACAGCTATCCTTACTCCTCTCACTATCGGCTCAACGACGATCGCATCAACTACATGCGAAACAGCATAAAGGTGGTGGTTGACGCCTACGACGGGACGACCACTTTTTACGTTTTCGACAGCCAGGACCCTATTATCGCGGCCTACCGGCGCGTGTTTCCCAGCCTGTTCAAGGACGCTGCGGCGATGCCGCCGGACCTGCGTAAGCACATTCGCTACCCCGAGCTGCTGCTGGCGCTGCAGGGAGAAGTTTATGCTCTCTACCACATGACCAATCCGGAGGTGTTCTATAACCGCGAGGACCTGTGGACAGTAGCCAGCCAAGTGGGAATGAGTGAGCCCGGCGAGCAAAGCACGCAGACCATGCAGCCGAACTTTGTGCTGATGAAGCTGCCGGGAGAGAGCGGAACAGAGTTTGTGGAGATTCTGCCTTTCACGCCCGCCAACCGCAACAATCTGATCGGATGGATCGCGGGGCGCAGCGACGGAGTCCACTACGGTACCTGCGTGGTTTACGACTTCCCCAAAACGAAGCTGGTGGATGGACCACTGCAGGTCGAGGCGCGCATTGACCAGAACGCGCAGCTTTCCGGGCAATTAACGCTGTGGAACCAGCAAGGGTCGCACGTACGGCGGGGGAACCTTTTGGTGATTCCTACTGGACGGGCCCTGCTCTATGCCGAGCCAATCTACTTGCAGGCGGAACGCAGCCCCATGCCGGAGCTCCGCCTGGTGGTGCTGGCTCTGCAGGACAAGCTGGCATACGGGCCGACGTTCGAGTCCGCCCTGGCCAGTCTGTTCGGAGGAGCGGCATCCTCAACCACTTCCAACGCGGCGCCGGCGGAAGCCGGTGGGCAACGGGCGCCGGTACCGGCTGCCGCAACGGGAGCCGCAGCCGAGCGCAAAGGGCTGATTGCACAGGCCGCCAGGGATCTTTCCGACTACCAGCGGTTGACCGCGGAAGGCAAGCTGGGAGAGGCGGGGCAGAAGCTGGAACATTTGAAGCGCACGCTCGACCAATTGAACACGCCCGCCAAGTGAGGGTCACAAAATCCGAGCAAACTTCACATTGTTTATCGGCGGGAGATGGTGAGCAGCGCGGCAGCCGCTTGGGGAAGGGCGAACTCATAGTCGCCGTTCGGGTCTGGCCGCACCTCCGCGGTGTGCGGATCCGCGATGTGGCCGTTCCGGTCAAATCGCATTCCGCCGTAGGTAACCTCGGGCGATAGCGAATTAAGATTCGGTGCTTTGAGGAAGAGCAGCGTCCCGGCTCCGGCCCTCCTGTCAAGATGGACGCGTACGCGGCCGGAAGCAGAACTATCCTTATTAATCACCACCACGTTTACAGCGCAAGTGGAGCAGGCCGAGGTGGCATAGCTGCGGATGTTGGCTGTGGTCTGCGTCTTCGCGGGCAGAAGATACTGGCCGGAAGCGCTATGGGCAAACAGATACATGGCGTAATAGAGGGGACGGGCCAGGTTTTCATACTTGGAGGAGCCGTCCGGTCCAGCATAGGTATCAATCGGATCATAGGAGCTCCCGCCGGGGCGATAGCTGATATGGAAGTTGACGCTGGTGAAGCCATCCTCAGCTCCGGAAAACAACCAGTCGAGGCCCCAGAGGGCGGAAGCGAAGGCGTTGCTTACGCCCGGCATGCCTCCACAGGAGGCGGAATTGGTTTCCGCCAGAGCAATCGGCAGCTTGCGCTGGCGTGCCGCCGCAACCCAGGTGCGCGCGGCATCGTTGAAGCGCGTCATCAGTTCGGGCGATAGCAATTGCTCGACAGTCACCTTGCTGCGGTTACAGGTCGTGGCGGGATAGTCATGGACAGTGACGAGCTTCAGGCGAGAGGAGCCGACTCCGTCCATGAAGATGCCGAGGTCCTGCGCATTGCGCCAGCGGCAGCACGCAGCCGGACCTATCAGCGGGTATTGCCGGGCAAGCGGGTTTTGTCGGAGTGCGGCAGCGTAAGCCTTGAAATCTTTCACCTGGTCGGCAGAGGAATATGTCTTGGGCCGGGAGGGCTCGCCGAAGAGATCAGGCTCATTGCCGATTTCGAGGCCCAGAACCTGCTGGGGATTGATTTGCTTCGCGATTCCTTGCGTGACTTCACTTAGAGCCCATTGACTGGAATTCTGCTTCAGGTTGAGACCCACAATTAAGCGCCAGCCCGAGGCCTTCGCGGCTTCAGAATAAAGACGGAAATCGGCGGCGCTCAGCTGTCCCTGGCAGCGGTCGGGATGGGGAGCGGCACCGGAATCCCAGCAAGTGTTGTCCTGGCTGTTGCCGCCCAAACGAAGGACGCCGGGGCCCAGGTTGCGCATGAATTGGAAAAAGGCGTGATTGGGAGCAGTGGGAGAGCCCAGGGCATACTCGGCGCGCGATGGGCCGGTCGCTCCGCTCTGTGCGAAACGGGCCAAGCCCTGCCCGGCGGTTGAAACTTCCAGACTGAAGCCGACGAAATCTTTCGGAATCTGCGGGCCGGGCGTGGTTTGTACAGAGATCGTCGCCAAGGCCGGCTGCTCAGCGCCGGCGGCTGCGCTCGCAGAGAAAACGCTCAGGGCAAAGAGCGTGCAACAGATAGTGAGGCGAGAGGCTGCGCGGAGCCGAGCATTCATGGGCAGACGCCTCTTCAGAGGGAGACCCCTCTTTTCCAGGGGATGAAATCATCTTGCGAGAGGTCTTCCGCCTTCACCTTCTTCCCGCCGCTGGCCACCGCAATGACCAATTCGAGGATCTCTGCTCCCACCTCCGGGATGGTTTTCTCCCCGGTGATAATGGTGCCGGCATCCAGATCAATAATGTCCGCCATTTTCGCGGCCAGTTGGGAATTGGAGGAGATCTTAGCCACCGGAGCGATGGGATTTCCCGTTGGGGTGCCCAATCCGGTGGTAAACAGGACAATGTTGGCTCCCGCGCCGACCTGCGCCGTGACGCACTCGACATCGCTTCCGGGGGTGCACAGCAGGTTCAACCCCGCGGTCGTGGAGTACTCCGGATAGTCCAGGGCCGCAGTCACTGGTGACGTGCCGCCCTTCTTCTCGGCTCCGGCCGACTTCATGGCATCGGTGAGCAGGCCGTCGCGGATATTGCCGGGCGACGGGTTCATCTCGAAAGTGGAACGAACTGCCCTGGCACGCGCGGCGTAATCCCGCATCAACGTCATGAAACGGGCGCCCACTTCCTGGTTGGCGGAACGATTGATGAGGTCTTGTTCAACGCCGCACAACTCGGGAAACTCGGAGAGAATGCTGCGGCCCCCCAAGGCAGCAAGCAGGTCAGAGGTATGTCCTATGGCGGGATTGGCGGAGATGCCGGAAAAACCGTCGGAACCGCCGCACTTCAGGCCGAGGCAGAGCTCTGCGAGGGGCACAGGCACTCGAGTGCATTTATTGGCCTCGATCAGGCCAAGAAAAGTCTCCTTGATGGCCTGCGACATGATGGCGGTTTCGGTGCCGCTTTGTTGCTGGTCCAACTCCACCAGAGGCTTGCTGAAGTTGGCGTCGCGCCGGCGGAGCTCTTCTCGCAGAATATCGAGCTGGGCGTGTTGGCAGCCCAGGCTGAGAATGGTGGCGCCGGCGACATTGGGATGATGGAGGTAGCCTGCAATCAGGCCGCAAAGGTTTCGCGAGTCCTCATGGGTGCCGCCGCACCCGCCTTCGTGGAGCAGGAACTTGATGCCGTCAAGGTTTTCAAATACGCGCGGCTGCGCGGAGCCTGTGGCGCCGGGACGCGGTCCGCTGCGACTGATTTCATCGAACCTTCGTTCTTGGTAGAGACGAGCAAGCTCAGCTACCTGGTCGCGGTAAAGCTGGGGAAGGGCATAGCCCAGGGCATCTTCAAAGGCGCTCTTCAAGACGCCGACATTGCGGTTTTCGCAGAAGACCAGCGGCACCACCAGCCAGTAGTTCCGCGTTCCTACCTGGCCGTCAGCGCGACGATAGCCCAAGAATGTGCGATTGCGCCAGCGGGAGACATCCGGCGCATTCCATCTGTACGCCTGCTCCTGCGGGTGAAAATCGGCGGCAGCGTGCTGCAGATTGCGGGTGGTCAGCAACTCGCCGCGGCGAATGGGCTGAAGCGCCTTGCCCACAACCACGCCATACATCACTACTTCATCCCCGGAGGCAAAATCGCGCAGGGCAAACTTATGTTTGGCGGGAACAGAGCGCAACAGCCGGCAGGCAGCGCCGGCGAATTCGATCGCTTCGCCGGCCGGCAGGTCGGTCAAAGCAACCAGCACATTATCACGCGGCTCCAGTTGCAACACACGGGCTCGGGCGGCGATTCCAGGCACGTTCCCCCCTTAGTAGACTGCAATATTATGCGACAAAAGCGCTAGCA
The DNA here is from genome assembly GCA_035935775.1 of Terriglobales bacterium. Taxonomy (GTDB): domain Bacteria; phylum Acidobacteriota; class Terriglobia; order Terriglobales; family Acidobacteriaceae; genus JAICWP01. The sequence goes on along the minus strand of DASYWT010000185.1, from coordinate 1,435 downwards.
TAATTTGTACAGCAGCGCTGGCCGTGTAGATTGACGGGGGCCAGCACTCAAGCTAACATCCGCCGATAGCGGGGACATATGTTAGGAAGCTCGGTTTCTCACTACCGCGTGCTGGAGAAGCTGGGCAGCGGCGGCATGGGAGTGGTGTACAAGGCCGAGGATGTTCGGCTCGGCCGCATGGTCGCCCTCAAATTCCTGCCGGAAGATTTCGTTCTGGATGGCAACGCCCTGGACCGGTTCCGGCGCGAGGCGCGCTGCGCCTCGGCTCTAAACCACCCAAATATCTGCACCATCTACGAGGTTGATGAGGCGGAGGGGAAGCCGTTCATCGTCATGGAACTGCTGCGCGGGGTCAGTTTGGCCCACCGCATAGCGGGCAGGCCGTTGCCGGTCCGCGAAGTGCTCGAACTCGGCATCGAGCTGGCCGATGCCCTCGACGCCGCCCACGCGCAGGGGATGCTGCACCGCGACATCAAGCCCGGAAACATCTTCGTTACGGAGCGCGGGCAGGCAAAGCTGCTCGATTTTGGCCTGGCCAAGGTGCTGTCTGAAAATGGAGCCGGCGGCAGTGTGCCCACCTTAAGTCATGCGGAACCCGCGCCCGCCTCCCTTACCCGCAAGGGCACGACGGTGGGGACCGTTGCCTACATGTCCCCCGAACAGGCACGCGGACAAGAACTGGATGCGCGCTCCGATGTGTTCTCCCTGGGCGTGGTGCTCTATGAAATGGCCACCGGCAAGCAGGCATTTGCGGCCACCAGTGATGCCCTGGTGTTTGACGGCATACTGCACAAGGATCCCGCGCCTGCATCACAGCTCAATCCGGAGCTGCCCGCGGAGCTGGACCGCATCATCCGCAAAGCCATGGCGAAAAAGCGCGAGGACCGTTATGCCTCGGCGCGTGATCTGCTTGCGGACCTGAAGCGGCTGCAGATGCAGATAAGTTCGGGGACGCGCATTGCAATCCCGATGTCGCAGGCCATCCGCCGCCCGGGAGTGATCGCGACGCTAGGTTTGCTGGTGCTCGCCTGCGTGCTCGGAGCGGCCTGGTGGTACCGGCACAATTCCCCGGCGCGCTGGGTGCGGCGAGAGGCCATCCCGCAGATCAGGCAGTTAATGGACAAGGGCGAGTACTTTGCCGCGTATCGGCTGGCGCGGCGCGCGGAGCCGTACGCGCCGGATGACTCGACCCTCACCCGCCTGCGCCTGAATTATTCCAGGCCCCTCAGCGTGCAGACCGATCCGGCCGGTGCGGATGTATCTGTGAAGGAATACGCGGATGTGAAGGGGGGCTGGCTGTACCTGGGCAAGTCCCCCTTGAGACTCGAACTACCCTTAGACAACTATCGCTGGAAGGTGGAGAAGGCCGGATTCCAGGCGATTGAAGCGGCGCCAGACAAGGGCGGGAAAATCAGCTTTGTGCTGCAACGGAACG
>DASYWT010000184.1:0-4279 GCA_035935775.1 Terriglobales bacterium | reverse complement strand
GAAGCGCTCAAAAATCTTCTCCGCCTCGGCCAAGGTCTTGCCCTTCACGCTTTGCGTCATCATCGAGGCGGAGGCCTTGGAGATGGCGCAGCCCGAGCCCTGAAAGCTCACGTCCTGAATCTTCTCGCCGTCCATTTTCAGGTAGACGGTGAAATGATCTCCGCACAGCGGGTTGTAGCCCTCCGCCTTATGATTGGCGTCGCCCAGCTCGCGGTAGTTGCGCGGCTGCTTGCTGTGCTCCAGGATGACCTCCTGGTAGAGATCGCGCAGGTCGGCCATCAGGCGAAAACCTCCCGCACCTTATTCAGGCCGCGCACCAGCGCGTCCACATCCTCGCGCGTGTTGTAGAGACCGAAGGAGGCGCGCGCGGTGGCCGGAACGCCGAAGCGCTGCATCACCGGCTGCGCGCAGTGGTGGCCGGTGCGAATGGCAATGCCTTCCTGGTCGAGAATGGTGCCGATATCGTGCGGGTGAATGGGCTCGAGCACGAAGGACAACACGCCCGTCTTCTCCCGCGCCGTGCCAATCAGGCGCACGCCTGGTATCGCCGAAACCTTTTCCGTAGCATAGGCCAGCATTTCCTGCTCGTGCGCGGCGATGTTTTCGATGCCCAGACGGTTCACGTACTCCAGTGCCGCGCCCAGGCCGATGGCGCCCTCCATGTGAGGCGTGCCGGCTTCGAACTTGTGGGGCAGTTTGTTATAGAGAGTCTTCTCGAAGGTGACCGAACTGATCATGTCGCCGCCACCCTGGTAGGGCGGCATGGCGTCCAGCAGACTGGCCTTGCCGTAGAGCACGCCAATGCCGGTGGGACCGTAAATCTTATGTCCGGAGAAGGCGTAAAAATCGGCGTCCAGTTCGCGCACATCCACTTTCATGCGTGGCGCCGCCTGCGCGCCGTCCACCAGCACGGGTACGCCTTGCTGATGCGCCAATTCCACGATGCGCCGCACCGGGTTAATGGTGCCCAGCGCGTTCGAGACGTGGGCGAGCGCCACCAGCCTGGTTTTCGGTCCCAGCAGCCTTTCATATTCCTCCAGAACCAGTTCGCCGCGGTCGTTGATGGGCACGACCCGCAGTTTGGCTCCCTTCTCCTCGCACAGCATCTGCCAGGGCACAATATCGGAGTGGTGTTCCATGGCGGTGATGATGACTTCATCGCCCGCCCCGACATTGTGGCGGCCATAGGCCTGAGCTATCAGGTTGATGGCCTCGGTGGTGCCGCGCACGAAAATGATTTCCTCCGGACGCGCCGCATTCAGGAAGCGCTGGGCGATGGCCCGCGCCCGCTCATAGGCTTCGGTAGCGCGCTCAGAAAGCTGGTGCACGCCGCGGTGCACGTTGGCGTTGTCTTCGCTGTAGTAGCGGATGATGGCGTCCAGCACCTGCTGCGGCTTCTGTGTGGTGGCGGCGTTATCCAGGTAAACCAGCGGTTTGCCGTGCACCTTTTGCGAAAGGATAGGAAAGTCCCGGCGCACTCGGCGCACGTCATAACCTGCGTGAGAGACGGCCGGAGCCGAGGGCGGAAAATCGGTGTAGGTATTGGGGGCGGCTGTCATCCTACTTCCTCCCAGTGCATGGCGCGGTCGTGCGCGCCCTTACCGTCTTGAGGACTGCCCGGCTTGATGTGGAACAGCCACTCGTTAACCAGTTCTTCAATGCGCGCGCGCACCGGTCCGGACTTCATGCGGTCCAGGCATTCGCTGGCGAAGGCAAACAGCAGCAGGCGGCGAGCGGAGGGTTCGTCAATGCCGCGCGAACGCAGGTAAAAGAGCTCGTCTTCCTCGATTTGGCCGATGGTGGCGCCGTGGGTGCACTTCACGTCGTCGGCGTAAATTTCCAGCTGCGGCTTGGTGTCAATCTGCGCGTCGTCGGAGAGCAGCAGGTTGCGGTTGGTCTGCTTGGCGTCGGTCTTCTGCGCGTCCTTGTGGACGATGATGCGCCCGTGAAAGACACCGCGCGAGTGCCCGTCCAGAATGCCGTTGTAGAACTGGCGGCTGCCGCAGTGCGGGCTGGCGTGTTCCACCAGCATGTAGTTGTCCATGTGCTGGCGGCCGTTGCCGATGAACAGGCCGTTGATGAGGCAGTCCGCACCTTCGCCGGCCAGCACTGGGTGAACGTTGTTACGCACCAGTCCGCCGCCAAGCAGCACCGAGTGCGAAGCCACGTTGGCACTGCGCCCTTGCTGCAGGCGCAACGTAGAAACGTTGTAGGCGTCGGTGTGTTCGCGCTCGATCAGATAATGCGAGAGCACGGTGTGCTCACCCGCCACCAGTTCCGTGGCAGCGTTCGAGAAAGCCACGCCGCCGCCGAGCGAAACGTAATCCTCGACGAAGGCAGCCTGGCTGTTTTCTTCCGCAATGATCAGGTTGCGGGGATGCGTCATGACCGGGGTGTCAGCGGCCGTAGTCAGGAACAGCAGGTAGACGGGCGCTTCCAGCACAACACCGCGGCTGATGTGCACATAGGCGCCATCATCCAGGAAAGCGGTGTTCAACGCGCAAAAGACGTCGCGCTGGGTGTTGAGATAGTGGCCCAGGTGCTTTTCCAGCGGCTTGGGATCCCGGCGGATCGCGTCCGCCAGGCTGCCCACGGTTACTCCCTTGGGCAGCGAATTGGTTGAGGACAGCTCCGCGGCGAATTTGCCGTTGACGAAAACCAGCTGGCACGCCGCTCCGCTGAGCCGATACGGCTCAACCTGCTCGCTGCTGACCTTGGTGTCCGCAGGCAACTGAAACGCCGTTTGCGCAATCGCCGAAACGCTGGTGAAGCGCCAGTCCTCATCATGCGTGGTGGGAAATCCCACTTCGCAGAAGCGGGCAAAGGAGTCTTCGCGCAGCTTGCGCAGCCAGCTGTGGTTCTGCCCGGGCGCGCGCCTGGCAAATTCGGTGAAGGCCTCCAGGTAGCTGCCCAGCTCCCGGCCTGTGGTCGCGACGTTGCTCATTTCTTCTTCGCTCCTCACGCGGTCGCTTCCGCTTCCACCCAGCTGTAGCCCTTGTCTTCCAGCTCCAGGGCCAGTTCCTTGCCGCCGGACTTGACGATCCGGCCGTCCACCAGGACGTGGACAAAATCCGGAACGATGTAATTCAGCAGCCGCTGGTAGTGCGTGACCACCACCATGGCGCGCTCCGGGCTGCGCAGCGCGTTCACGCCGTTGGCGACGATCTTAAGAGCGTCAATGTCGAGACCGGAGTCGGTCTCATCGAGGATGGCCAGCTTGGGCTCGAGTACCGCCATCTGCAGAATTTCGTTGCGCTTCTTTTCGCCGCCGGAGAAGCCCTCGTTCACCGAGCGGTTCATCAGCTTCTCATCCATGTCCAGCAGTTTCATCTTTTTCTTGAACAGGGGGATGAAGTCCATGGCGTCGAGCTCGTCCTGGCCGCGGTACTTGCGCAGGGCATTGAGCGCGGAGCGCAGAAAATAAGCGTTCGAGATACCGGGAATTTCCACCGGGTACTGAAAGGCCAGGAAGACACCCTCGCAAGCGGCCTCCTCCGGCTTCATGGCCAGCAGGTCCTTACCGTTGTAGAGCACTTCGCCTTGCGTGACCTGAAAGTTTTCGCGCCGCGCCAGCACCTGCGCCAGCGTGCTTTTGCCTGAGCCGTTGGGGCCCATGATGGAGTGCACTTCCCCGGCGTTGACGGTCAGGTCAATGCCCTTGAGAATTTCGTGGTTCTCAACCTTCACATGCAGATTTCTGATTTCTAAGAGTGCCATCGTCCTCTATTTCCTTTTCCTTCTGAAAAAATTCACTTCACCATGTCATCCTGAGCGAGGACGCGCCCTACAGATGCGCGTCCGAGTCGAAGGACCTTGCGTTTGACTGACGCATCTCGCGTGCTGCGCTGCCGTCCCTCAGGGGCTAAAGCCCGCATCCCTCGCCCGGTAACGGCACGGCTGAAGCCGTGCCCTTCCGAAAACCTCTGCGGCTAGCTAGCTGTCCAGCTGACTAGCTCTAAATCCTCCGTCGCGCCAGCAACTCGCCACGGCGGGCGAGACGCCCGCCGGACAGCCGGCGGGACGCCGGCGCTACAACTACCCGGCCCTACCCGACGCTGCCTTCCAAACTCACGCTCAGCAGCTTCTGCGCTTCCACGGCGAACTCCATGGGCAGCTCGCGGAACACCTGCTTGCAGAAGCCGTTCACGATCATGGAAACCGCGTCTTCGGTCTTCAGCCCGCGCTGCCGCAGATAGAACATCTGGTCTTCGCCGATCTTGGAGGTCGAAGCCTCGTGCTCCATGTGCGCGGTTGCGTTCTTCACCTCGATGTAAGGGAA
>DASYWT010000183.1:0-21892 GCA_035935775.1 Terriglobales bacterium | reverse complement strand
TGTGCGGGGCGCCCGGCGTTCCCGGTTCGAGGAACCCGAACTATTTCACCTTTTTTGAGGCCGACTCGCGCTGGTATTCCGAATTTGACGGCCTACTGGTCAACCTGAATAAGCGCGTAAGCCACCACCTGGGCTATGGCATCAGCTACACCTGGTCCAAGACGCTGGACGATGGCCCCAACCCCAGCTTCGTGCTCATTCCCCAGGACAGCGGCAACTTTGGTGCGGAAAAGGGCCTGTCGGCTGACGACGTGCGCCACCGCTTTGTGGGCAGCATGACCCTGGCTGGTCCCACACACATGAACGCCCTGCTCAACGACTTCGAGCTCTCCACCATCGTCACGCTCGAATCGCCCCATTACTTCACCAAGTTCGTGGGCTTTGACGCCAACGGCGACGGCTTCCCGCTGAACGACCGTGTGGGAATTGAGCCGCGCAACACCTTCCGAGGCGACAGCTACCAGACTGTGGACCTGCGCCTCTCCCGCACCTTCAACGTCACCGAGAAAGTGCACCTGCAGGGCATGGCCGAGGCGTTCAATGCCTTGAATAACATCAACATCCGCTACTTCAACACGGTGTATGGCGCGCCCGATTTCATTCCCGCTGGGACGCCCGGTACCTTCCTCGACGGTTCGCCCAACCCGGGGTACGGCACCCCACGGGCGGTTTTTGCCCCCCGCCAGATCCAGTTGGCGCTGCGAGTGACCTTTTAAAGCGATAGGAATAACGGTAGAGACGTAGTTCATTACGTTTCTACCGCAGGCCCGCAGTTCCGATCCGGAACCAACTCGCCCAATTCGGTCTAGGGACTCTGGGAGAAGGGCCGCACTTTCGCCAAAGCCCATCGCCTAAATCCAATGTTGCTGCGGGGTTAGCCACAGGGAGCAGCACCCTCGCGCTTGGTACGGCAGTTGCTTTGTGGGGGCGGGAGTCCGCCCCATGGGGCTGAAAATCATATGGCGTAATCCCCAGCCTGTGCGCCACATTCAGCGCTGGGAATCAGTTGAAAGGGCTCAGGATAGAAGCGTTTACGTGGTCCAGCAATTCGTGCTCGATGGCGAAGGAGGCAATGGTTACTGGACCACGGAATGTGAGCTGCAGGTTATCCGCGGCGGCACCGCCGCCTGAGGGTGCGGAAAGCGCGAGCCCGGAACTCCGCTCTACTGGCGGCTTTCCAGGCATCTCGAGTAATTTTCTTTAAAAAAGACAACTTGCGCCTGTTCTGGGACGTCCTATAATGTGGCCCCAGAAGAAGTAGTAAGACCCGTATGGAATTCGGCCCTGGTTTTGCAAGTTTACTGACCCGCGCCCGCAACCTTAAACGCAATAACGCCCTTACTGCTCTGTTGTGTGGCGCCCTGCCCGCCCTGCTTTTGAGCCTGTACCTCCCGCCGACATCTCACCAATGGCTGCTCGGCCTGGCTATAGGACTGGTGTGGGCGAATGCATTCGAATACTTTTACCATCGCTTCTTGCTGCACCACACCCGAGGCACTTTGGGGAAGGGCCACATTCTGCACCACATCACCTCAGGAAAAGAAAACGAGGTGGAGCATTTAACGTTTGGAGAGTCCCCGCTCTACGTCGCCCTTTTGTTTGGCAGCAATGGTGGGCCGGTGGCGCTCGCTGACTTGCTCTTTGGCTTCGCTCTCGCTCCCGGCATTCTGCTCGGCTTCACCGCTTACTTCATTGCCGTGGAGGAGATCCACTGGCGCATTCATCAGGGTGGCTGGCTGCCGCCCGTGTTGCGGGCCGCCCGCCCGTATCACATGGACCACCACGATATTCCCGAAGGACGGTACAACGTCTTTTTTCCTCTTTTCGATCTTCTGCTCGGGACCGCCAAGTCTACGTGGGCCCCGGTATGGGCTCCGGCAGCGGCGCTACGCCTCAGGCCGCGCAGGAACATCTGGCGCGCCCTGCAGGAGGAGGCGCTGCTCTATACCTGGATTATCGGCATGGCGGTGTTTATCCGCTTCTTCTGCGGAACCTCCACCAAGCCCTAAGGCTTGGGGGCCAAGCCTCGCCATGAAGGCAAACCAGTTCAATCTGTAACGCTAAGGCTTCGGCGCCGGCCCAGCGTTCTCCTGCAGGAAGTCGCGCAGAAGACCGGGTACGCGGCGGGCGGCGGGAAGGCGATCCACCGTCATTGTGTTGCGGCCTACACGATAGAGAGCCAATCCGAGGTCGCTGGTGGTTCCGAAGTCGTACCTGCCGTCGCTGGCAACCGCGAGAGCGCTGTCAGAAGCGGCGGCACTGGCGAGGGTCAGCTTCAATTCTCCGGTTTCTGCGCCATAAAAGCGCGCCGCCCCATCCTTGTTCGCGATCGCGATTACTCTGCCATTGGGGCTCAGCGTAGCCGAGGAAGCTCCCGCCTCAGTCTCGTATGTGCCGGCAGTGGTCCAATCCGCCGTGTGCCACTTCCAAATCCTGCCGGTGGACTGCACCGCATAGGCGAGCTTACCGTCCGGCGAAAAGAAAGCGGCCACGATTGCGGCGTGCGAACCCTCGTTTGGTTTCTCCGGATCGAAGGCTTCAAATTCGCGCAGAAGGCGGGCTGGAGTGTTTGCCACCGCATCCAGCGCCCACACCACCCCATCCTCCGAGCCTGCCAGGAGAAGCTTGCCATCCGGGCTGTAGGCCAGTGCGGAGGTGCCGTAATCCTCAATCGCAAAGGGTGGCTGTTTTTCTGGATCTGGAAAAGCGCGGCTTCGGTTCAGAGTTGCGGCATCGTAGATTTTGACAATGTGACCCTGCTGGCCGGTGGCGATCTGTGTCCCATCCGGGCTGAAGGTAACCACATTCAGTTGCGGATCAGGCTGCCGGCGCTGGCGGAGAAGCTTTCCCGTAGCCGCGTCGAACATGGTCAACAGCCCCACGAATGGAATCTCATCGGTGTTGCAGGCCTCGTCGCGGCTGTTGGCGCCGCAGGGCAGTTCGTCGAGCAGCGCGGCCGTCATCACCTTTCCCGAGGGCGCAAACTCGAGGCTGTTCGAGGAACCTCCGGAAAGAACAGGGAGCCTCTCCCCGAAACCCAAAGTAATGGGTTTCTCACTGCCTTTCAGTCGCCAGATATGGGTATCACCCACGTAGTAGGTATGGCCCTTGACGTCGTGGTCGTCATCGCGGGTGCCCAGCGCCACCTGTCCATCGGGGGATAGCCCCATGGCGTGGATGGTGCCCTCGGTGGTCAGTTTCGCCGGCGCCGCTCCCGGTGCGGGTGGCCACACCTTAGCAGACTTATCGCTGGCCAAGGCAAACATGCCGCTGGCGCGGTTCCACGCCACAGCGGTCAGCCCATGCAGCGGGGAAGAGCACATGGTCTGCATTGGCTTTCCGGTCGCGACGTCTATTACGCTGACCGTTTCGCTGGCAGTGGCAAGCTCTCTGCTGTCAGGCGTGAACGCAAGACCGCTGGACGGGCCCGAGCGCGAATTGTCGGGGAAAGAGCTCACCCGTTTCCAGGTGGCAGTTTCGAAGAGGGCGATTTCGCCACTGTACTGTACCGCCAGCCATTTGCCGTCAGGACTGAAGGCCAGCAGTCCGACGGCCGGATACTGAACGTTCTGCTTGATTTCGGTCAACTCAGCGCCCGACGCGGTATCCCACACGGTGACGAAACGGCGGTCGCTGGAGTGCGCGGCCAGGTAGCGTCCATCGGGGCTCAAAGCCATGGCCAACACATCGTTGAACGTGGCATCTATCGTCCGCAGGACGTGCCCGGTTTTCAGATCAAACAACAGGATGTGCTGCTGCTGCCGCGGTTCCTCATTCCGCGAGGCGCCGATGCTGCCATCGCGGCTGATGGCCTGCAGTACCATCCCCGTCCCCAGCAACTCGGCCACGCCTCGACGGTTAGCTGAGAGCATCCATGTCTCTACTTCCGGGGTGGAGGGAGCCGCGGGGTTGCGGGCAATTCCCGAGTCGAGGTTCCATTGCGTCGTGGTTAAAGGAAGCCCGCTATCCACGTTCCACAGCGATGGCGGCGCTCCTGGCGGGCCAAAATTCAGAGGAACGCTGAAATCAACCGGCAAAACGGCGACAAATTTGTCATCCGGGCTGAACACGAGCGTGCCCTTGGCGCGCAACCCGCCCACTTCCGTGCCGCCCGTGTCCAGGTGGTGGCGAATGATAGGGCTGAGATAAGGCTTCATGTTGCTCAGCAGTTTGCCGCTTCTCACTTCCCACAAGAAGACCTGGCCTTGGTTGCCGGTGGCCAGCAGGCGGCCGTCGTGGCTGAACGCAATATGCGGGCAAGGGCCGGTATCTGCCCGTTGTACCACCAGTTCGGGAGCCGCCGATTGCGCCACCCCCACGCCAGCCGAGGTAATCCCAAACAGAACAATTCGCAGCATTAGGGATCGCGAGAGGTGGAGCACGTGAGAACGATATCGGTCACCTGTTCCAAAATCAACCGACTGCACCCGGAGGTGCCGAGATGTGAACGGTAGTGGGTGGCGCGGATCCGTTTCGCGGGCGGGGCGCCCGCGCCACAAAGCAGTTCTTAGCGCGAGGCGTAGATTTCGCGGGCGACATCGCCGATGTAGGGCTCAGCGATGTGAGTCAAGCCCGCCGACTGGACTAACTCGCGAGTCCGGCGCAGTTCATCTTCGGGAAGCCAACAACCCTTGGGATCACTTTTGCCGCCCTGGGTCACGCCTGACTGCGTCCAGATGGTGAGCGCGCGCAGGTCTTTGGCGGCGGCAATAATCCCCGGCAGTTCGCTAAAGGGGCGGTAGGAGTAAACAAGTTCCGCACGCTCGGGTGGGCGTCCCACGCGGCGGGCCGTAACTTTGCCGTCATTCACTTCGTAGGCGGAATAGTCCTCCGGACCGGGTCCGCCATGTACCACCACCTGAAAGCCGGCAAGCGCGAGCAGTTCCGGGACTTCTTTGCTGGGCCAGTCAACGACCAGAATGGTCTGGACATTCTTGAGAATATCTCTTGCATTCACAGCTGAGGCTCCTGTGCTGGGAGATAGCAGCGAAGCAACCCTTGCGGGTCAATAACCTCATTGCTTGTTCGGTTCCTGATACAAACCGATGACGTTTCCCGCCGGATCAGCGAACCGGGCTGTGATCTCCGGCGCATCTGCTCCAAGCGGCTGAACGATCACGCCGCCATTGGCAACCACGGATTCAATGGTCGCCTCCACGCTGTCCACCATCACGTAGAAGAGCAGTCCCGGCTTGGCGGCCGGCGGACGCCCTTTTACCCACGCCCCGCTGACCTCTCCCACGGTGTCGTCGAAAGCCTTGTGGCCGTCGCCGCGCAGCCGGACGTTCCAGCCGAAAACCGTTCTGTAGAACGCGGCAGAGCGGTCAATGTCGGTGGCCGGTATTTCCACGTAGCAGATTTTTCCATTGGCACGAGTGGGGGCCATGAGGCCTCCTGCAGGGCCCCAATCTTAGGCCGACGCAGAGCTGCAATGCAACCGTGTGATGGCTGTGCTTTTCTTCGTACCGTTCCCGCGCGCATATAGTCTTTTCGAAAGTTGATCCAAGCCGAAGCTGCGGAAGAAGCGCATGATGGCAGTGAACCCCTCTGCTCGAGCATCTGGCCGGGACCTCGGTGATGTACGGAACCATTGCCAGCTCATCCCCAGATGCTTCTTTCAGCGCTGCTGTAGCTGACACTTAAGTTCTCTACTTGGAGCAGATTACCCATACCGCCAGTCCCAAGGCCGCCAACCACTGCTATGTCACCACTTGCCGCCACCGCCAATTGACCATCTGGGGGTCCGTCACGACCGGGGTCCGCGGTGGCCGCACCTTCGGCAACCAAATACCTACCTGCTACAATCAGGGGCCTTGCCGTAGCTGATCACATTTCAGAAAGAGGCCACATGTCCAACTTCAACGGAGTGCTTGCGCAGTTGCGGTCGGAACGGGATCGTGCCGAACAGGAGATACAGAGATTGGAGGAAGCCATCCGCATTCTTGCACGGCTGGATGGGGCAGGCCACGGCGCCGAGCGCCGTGACAGCAGTTCAACGCGGAGACGGGTTTCCGCCGTTACACGCGCCAGGATGGCGGCGGCTCAGCGTGCGCGCTGGGCAAAGAGAAAGACCGCGCGGCTTTCCAGACCGCGCGCTATGAGCCTGGCCGCGCGCCGCAGGATCGCCGCCGCACAACGCGCCCGGTGGGCTCGGCAAAGGGCGGAACAGAAGAAGGCGGCCTGATCTTTCCCTGAACTTCCAGGTGTAGTATGCGGGCGCTCGCGATCCCGGGAGCGGAAATCTATTACGAGGAACACTTCCTCGCTTCCGGGGAGGCGGACGAGTTTTTCAACGCTTTGCTTAAAAAGTGTGCCTGGGAGCGGCATAAGACTTCTTTCGGACATCCTGTCCCTCGCGACGAGGCCTATTACGGGGATGCTGGCACCCACTATACCTACTCGCGTCGTGAGTACCTCCCACTCACCTGGATACCCGAACTGCTTCCACTGAGAGATCGCGTGGAGGCAGCCACTCCGGCCGCCGCCTATTTCCATTTGTCGGTGCCGGCAATCGGCTATAACGCCGTGCTTTGCAATCTTTATCGCGATGGCAACGATTCCGTGGGCCTGCACGCTGATGCCGAACCGGAAATGGGGCCCGTAATCGCCTCTCTCAGCCTGGGGGCGACGCGCCTGTTTCGACTGAAGGCGAAAGACGGAGCTCTAGTGTTTTCTGAACGCCTGCCGGGCGGCAGCCTGCTCATCATGGCCGGGGAAACGCAGAAGAACTTCAAGCACGAAGTGCCCAAGGAGCCGCGCGTCACCCAGCCCCGCATCAATCTCACTTTCCGGCACATCGAGCACTCGCGCGGTTGAGGTAGGGAGGAGGCATTCGCCCCCTCCTCCATTCAGAACGAATATTTCAATGCGAACTGAATCAGCCGCGGTGTACCAACCACGGACGTGATGGGCGCCAAGCCGGAGCCAGGAGTAGACCCCGCCACCGCGCCTTGGAAAGGTGGATTGGCGAACGACGGATGATTGAAAAGGTTGAAGAAGTCGGCGCGGAAGAGCAGGTTTTGCCGCTCTGTTACCTGGAAGGTCTTGGACATAGTCAGGTCCATGTTCCGCTGATGCGGGCCTATGATGCAGTTACGCGGGGCATTCCCATAGACCGTCGCTTCTATAGTTCCGGGTGTACCAACCGGGGCAGAGGGATCGGGGGAGTAGGCTAGAGGGTTGACCCAGTTGCTCAGACGCGAGGTGATGCTCCCTCGACTGGGTGCATTTGAACAACTAAAACCCGGACTGAACGTTGCTGTGGAGGCTGGACTGGCAAGGTTGTAGGCACTGCCGCCGGCGGGATCAAAAACCGTGAAAGGCGAACCCGATTGCAGGATGACCACTGGACTGGTCTCCCATCCGGAAAGAACCGCCTTGGTGAACCCGTGAGAGCCAGAGAAGAACGGGAGTTGATAGACGGCACTGGCCACAAAGCGGTGGCGGCGATCGAAGTCGGAAAGACCGCGAGAAGCGCGCGCGTTGAGCTGGTCGTTGACGCGGGTTACGAAAGCGACGGAGGCTGTCGAGACATCGTCAATCGACTTGGCGTACGTATAAGCGCCCTGGAAATAGAGCCCCTTGGAGAAACGGCGAGCCAGGCTTGCTTGTAAAGAGGAGTAGTGAGAATCAGAGTTAGGAGCGAAGTCTTCGAAATCGACGGCATTGATGCCCAGATAGCGTGCTCGCGCGGGAGCATTGGAAGCTGTCGAGTCTATAATCGTGCAGCTTCCGGGCCCACCGGTAGCACAGTTGTAGGGAATCACAACCGGATGGGTTGGGGTGGCGAGCGTGGCTTGGCCATCATCGGTAGTAGAACGCAGCCGCGAACCTTTGGTACCGACATAGCCCAGTTCCATCACCCAATTCCGGAACAAGTCGCGCTGAACGGTTAGGTTCCACTGCTGGGTTGTCCCGACAACCCAGTGGAACGGAACCGCCAACTCAATCAAGCTTTGAACGGTGCCGGAAAAGTTGGGGGCGCCCGTCGTATCCCCGCCCGGGAAGCCGGTAAAGAAAGAAGGTACCGGCACAAAAGGTTGAGTAGGCGGCGCGCCCAGGGGCGGAATTGGAAAAGCAGTGGAAAAGAGGTTGGCGAGACTGCCCGGACCAGGCAAGAAGCCGACCTTGAATGGGTAAGCCGGCGGGCTAATGGCAAGGTTATCCACCGCGCCCAGATCCTCGCGCACCGAGTAAATGCCGTACCCGCCACGAATCGAGGTGGTGGCTTTGCCTCCCACATCATAGGCAAAGCCAATCCGAGGCTCCCAAACTGTGGCGTATTCGTTGTTCAAGCCAGCCTGATTCAGTGTGCCTGTGATGCCGGTGAGTCCGAACTGTTTTATGCACTTGGGATAGACAAAAGGCTGGCCCGTGCTGGGCGCGAGAAACTGGTTTGTGTTGCCGGTGTGGCAAAGAGTGTCATAAGGCGCTCCCACAAATTCATTACGGAAACCGAAGTTGAGGCTCAGGTTTTTGCGAACCCGATAGTCGTCCTGTACGAACCAGGCGTAGCTGGGAACGCGATAATCGTGGTTGCCAAGCCCGCCGCCTCCCTCACCCAGTAAGGGGCTACCGGCCAGGAAGCTCTGGAAATCCGTGTTGGCTGTTGGAGGTCCCACCGGTATAAAAAACACGTACCCATTGTCAGAAATCGGCAAATTCCGGCGCAGGGTAACGCGGTCAATCTCTCCGCCGAAACGAAGCTGATGGGCTGCGTGAGTCCAACTCACAGTATCGAGCCATACAAAGTTGTCAGAAAGAGCCGATTGCTGTTCGGTAGGGTATGGGCCAAACTCAAAGGTCCCAAAGTGCAGACGATACATATTGGGATCCTGGTTGGCGGTCGGCAAGTTGATGCCGACGGCGGCCCCGGTAATAGGAGCTTCGTTGTGTAGTTTGTCACCGATCACGTTCACACCGAAACGGAACTCATTCACCAGGACGTTTGAGAAAAGGTGAGTCTCCGTAATGCTGCCGAAGCGGCTATGCAGAGGAATATCCAAAGGGAAGTTGAGATTGTTGGTTGCAGGCTGACCGCCGGTCTGGATGCCGAAATTATCCGCCCCAAAAGGCTGGGAGGTATCAGAATCGGACCAGAAAAAGCGCAGACCTAGATGATCCTTGCCGGCACGAAGATCCTTGTCCCAAGTGGTGGTGAGCTGGTCGTCCGTGAACTTTCCAGGATTGGTAACGTGAAATGGAACCGGGGTGCCACATGCAGTGGAAGAAGGCACATTGGTGGGCAGGGGAAAAAGATAACCGCCCGCCGTTGGGCCAAACTGATTGCTCTTGACGTTCAGCAGATTGAAAGCGACGGGATCGACGCTGAGCCCCTGGCTGGTCAAGCCGCAATCCGCGGCCAGGGCATTGACGTTCTGCCGGTCTGCCAGCGGTACGTAGGGTATCCCGGTGACGTTGTTGATGAAGGTTCCGGGCGATGCTCCACTGCGCTGGCGCGTGCCCTGGTAGTTCACATAAAAATAACCGAATTGTGCGCTCTTGCCGGCTGGTCCCCCCAAATCGCCGCCGAAAATGTTCTGCTTGATCACAACCTTGCCGAGAAAGTAGTCCTGGGCGTCCAAAGAAGTGTTGCGCAGGTATTCCCAAAGGTCACCGTGGAACCTCCCGGTCCCGCTCTTCAGGGTCGCATTGATGTTTCCACCGCCGTTGCGTCCCTGGCTGGCATCGTAGAGGCTGGTCGAGACTTTGAATTCCTGGACCGCCTCGGGACTGGGCAGCGGTGTGTAGGTCAGCTCGCCGAACGCGTAATCTGATGCCGAAATTCCTTCGATCAGGTAGTTGTTGTTGTCTTCCCGTCCGCCGTTCACGTGGATTACGACAACGCCACGGCCGAGTTGCGAGGCGTTGTTGAGGTCAGAGGAAGCACCCGCCGAGAGCGTCAACAATTGCTGGAAATTGCGCGTCGCCAGCGGCAGAGAGGTGATGGTGGTATTTCCGAGAGATTCTCCCGTAGTTGCGGCCGTTGTCTCCACCGCAGCAACATCCGACTGTACTTCCACCACCTCTTTCACGGTGGAGGGTTTCACGGTCGCGGTCATGCTGGTGGTCTCGGTGATCCGCACAACAACGCTGGGGAATCTGGTCGTCGCGAAGCCGGCCGCGCTTATCTCAACGGAGTAAGTACCGACGGGCAACAGGGTCGCGGTAAACGCACCAGACGCGTCGGTCGTGAGCTGACGAACTGGCTGATTTGTCGCTTCGTTGACAATTTTCACCGTTGCCCCAGGTAGCACCGAGCCAGTCTGATCTTGAACTTTCCCGCTGATGGCGCCGGTGGCCCCGCCTTGTGCCGCCGCCAGTCCGCTGAGCAACATGGCCAGGCCAAACACTGCCGCCAAGGTTCGCGTACGAAGCATACTTCCTCCTTTTCCAACTTGAGAGTTGTTCCTCTCGCGTGCCAGTGGACCAGGAACAACCACGCGAAGAACCAGGACCCGATTTTGGTGGTTTATAATCGCGTTCCTTTTTCGATTTGTAAAGCGCGTCCACGAAAAAAGTATGACATCGACGGTTATTCCGCGCTCCCGGTCTGCTCTGACCCTGCATCACTGTTTTGTATTTCTTAAAACTAAAATTGAGAACGCGGGCGGCCCGCTCATGGCCTTGACAAACACCGGGCGCAGGCTTACCCTCCTCTTGGCAATCTAGAGGAGAAAGGGCGGCTCCATGCCGGGCAAACCCGCTGATCTGGTCCAGGGCACGCTGGACATGCTCATTTTGAAAACGCTGGCCCTGGAACCGCTGCATGGCTATGGCATTGGCTTGCGCATCGAGCAGATCAGCCGCGGCGTTTTCCAGGTCAATCCCGGATCGTTGTTCCCTGCTTTTCGGCGCCTGGAGCGGCAGGGCTTGGTCAGAGCCGAGTGGCGGTCCAGCGAAAACAACCGGCGCGCCAAGTACTACGCTCTTACCGGCGCGGGCCGGAAGAAACTGAAGCGCGAGACCCAGGAATGGGAAGCCCAGACTGCCGCGATTGCCCGGATCCTCGCGGCTTCAGCGGGAGAAGTGTGATGTCTCTGCTACGAAGTCTCGGGGTCGGACTGCGCGCCTTGTTCCGCAAAGAGGAGACAGAGCAGGAATTACAAGACGAGTTGCGCTCCTACATGGAGGCTTCAGCCGGCGAGAAGATGCGCCGCGGAATGAGTGTGGAGGAGGCGCGGCGTGCGGCGCGACTGGAACTGGGCAGCACTGAAGCCATAAAGGAGGAAGTTCGCGGCGCCGGCTGGGAGAACATGCTCGAAACCTGCGCCCAGGATCTCCGCTACGCCCTTCGCGCCCTGCGCAAGAGCCCGGGGTTCACGATTGTGGCCGTGCTTACTTTGGCCCTGGGCATTGGCGCCAACGCGTCTCTGTTCAGTGTTGTGAACACGGTCTTGCTGCAGCCCCTGCCGTTCAAGAATCCGTCGCGACTGATGATGTTGTTTGAGGGTCTGCCGCAAGTCGGTTCTCCCAAAATTCCCTTCTCCACACCTGACTACACGATAGTAAAGCGAGGACAGAAATCATTCGAGGCCATCGGCGCGGTCCAGGACAAGGAATTTGAACTCTCCGGCCACGGCGAACCAGATCGCATCATCGGAGCGAGGGTTTCGGCTTCCATCTTCCCCATGCTGGGAATCGCTCCGGTCCTGGGCCGGTTTTTCCGTCCGGAAGAAGATGCTCCCGGCCAGAATGTGGCCGTGCTCAGCTACGGGCTGTGGCAACGCCAGTATGGCGGCCGGCCGGACATTGTGGGCGAAACCATCGAACTGGATCGCCAGCCCTACACCGTGATTGGGGTGATGCCCCGGCATTTCGTGTTTCCCCTGCCCGGCCCGATCGCCAATTTTCTGCCGGCAGCGCTGTGGGTGCCCATGGCATTCACGCCCGCCGAGTTGCAGGGCTGGGGCATGCGCTATGACCTCAGCGTACTTGCCTGCCTGCGCCCGGGCGTCAGTTTGCAGCAGGCGAGCAGCGAAGGACAGGCGCTGGGGGCCGCCATTGAAGCGCAATACCCGCGTGACATTCTGAAGGATTTTTACGGCGCGCGCCTGCTAGTGACGCCATTGCCCTGGCACGAGGAGGTGACGGGCCCGGTGCGTCCGCTGCTGCTGGTGCTGATGGTGGCGGTGGGACTGGTGCTGCTGATCGCCTGCGCCAATGTGGCCACGCTGCTGGTCTCGCGGGCGGCCGCCCGCCAGCGCGAAATTGCCATTCGCAAGGCGCTGGGTGCCACCCGTGTGCGGCTGTTGCGGCAACTGCTCACGGAGAGTCTGCTGCTGGCGCTGCTGGGTGGAGGTCTGGGGCTTTTGCTTGCCCTCTGGGGCAAGGACATGCTGCTGGCGCTGGCGCCTGCGGATATTCCTCTGCCGCAAAACGTTGGCTTTGGTCTCGGCGTACTCCTGTTTGCGTTCGGTATCTCCTGCCTGACGGCCATCCTGTTCGGCCTGGCGCCGGCCTGGCACACGGCCGCCTCCAAATTGCAGCAGTCCCTGCAGGAGGGCGGACGCAGCCGAACTGCCGGCCGCGCCCGGCATCGTTTGCAGAACGCCTTTGTGGCCGTGGAATTTGGTTTGTCGCTGGTTCTCCTGATCGGAGCCGGGCTGCTGCTCCGCAGTTTCGGAAAGTTGCTGCAGACGGACTTAGGTTTTCAACCAGACCACGTGCTCACCATGGAAATTCCGCTTCCGGCACAGGCCTATCCGCAGGCCTCACAAATCCGCAATTTTTATCAGCGGCTGGCCGACGAGATTCCGAATCTGCCGGGCGTGAAAGCGGCGGGAATAGCGGATGATTTGCCCCTGCGCGCGGCGGTGTTCCATACGCTTCAGCTGGAAGGCCGGCCGCAGGTGGGCAAGCCGCCGGCCGTGGCCGAAACCTGGACGTTAGGCAACTACTTTCAGACGATGGGCATTCCCCTGATCGCCGGCCGACTCTTCAATCCGCAGGACGGTCCAAATTCTCCGCCGGTCGTGATCATCAGCCGGGGCATGGCGAAGAAGTACTGGCCCGGTCAGGATGCCATTGGGAAGCGCCTGCGCCACGAGGAAGGCCAGCCCTGGATAACGGTGGTGGGCGTGGTCGGAGATGTGAATGACGGTCCCGTGAGCCGGCCCATCCAGTCGCACATCTACATTCCTTTTGTGCAGCTCAGCGACGCCTTGACCGCGGAAAATGTTGTCGGTGTGGCGCGCTCCATGAATCTCGCGGTGCGCACCGCGGGCGAGCCCTCTGCCTTGGCAACGGCCGTGGTCGCTAAAATCCATTCCCTCGATCCCGACATCGCCGTGGCCGAGATTGGCACCATGACCCAGGTCATCAGTTCCTCTCTCGCCGGCCCCAAGTTCAATACCTGGTTGCTGAGTTTGTTCGCCGGCTTCGCCCTGTTTTTGTCGGCCATCGGGATCTACGGCGTGCTGGCCTACGCGGTCACGCAGCAGCGGCATGAGATCGGCATTCGCATGGCGTTGGGCGCCCGCCCGCGCCACGTGCTGCGCTTTGTGCTGGCCTGGGGAACGCGTCTGGCGTGCCTGGGAGCGGCGTTCGGCATTGTGGCCGCGCTCGCGCTTACCCGGCTGATGAAAGGCTTGCTTTATGGGGTGCGCGCCACCGATCCCCTCACCTTTGCCGGCGTGACTCTGCTGCTGCTCTCGGCCGCCGTGCTCGCCTCCCTCATTCCCGCCCGCCGCGCCACCAAGGTGGACCCCATGGTGGCCCTGCGCTGCGAATAACCGACAAACGCACAAGAACCCAGCGTCAAAAAATGAGACCTGCATCACCCCCACCCGTGACACAAGTCACAGCCTAATGTTTGCCGCTGCGGATAATGGAGCGAGATGTGAGGAGAGGAAATAATGAAAAAGCAAGCGTTGTTGCTGCTGATGGGGGCTGTGCTGCTGGCTGTGCCGGCCCCGGCCGCCGCTTTTGCCGCCGGCTCCGATTCCGCCGTGGTTACCTTCCGCCGTCCCACGCTGTTCCACAATGTTGTCCTGCAGGGCACCTATGTGATCGTGCACGACGATGCCGCCATGGCGACGTCCGACCAGCCCTGCACCCACATTTACCGCTACGAGAACGGCAAAGCCGGCGAAGAAGTTGCCGCTTTCCGTTGCCGTCCCGCCCAGGCGGTGAAGGTGGATCGCACGCGCTTCTGGACTCGTCCCAGCCGCGGACTGGACCGCGTGTTGCAGTTCCAGTTCGCAGGCCAAACAGAAGCGCACCAGGTTTTGTAGGGATGTTCAAGGCGATTCGGAAAGCAGGGTTAGAGTAAAGAGGGCGGCACTATGGGTGCCGCTCTCGTGTTTTCACCAAAACCGCCGCGGAAAAGTTGTGCCAACCGGCGGCCCTCGGGCATCCATAGTGCAGCCTGAATCAGGAGCAAATGGGATGAGCCAGCCAACGCGGCGTTTCTCCGTGGTGCAGATGGACGTATTTTCGGCCAAGCCATTGGAAGGCAATCCTCTGGCGGTTTTCCCCGATGCTCGCGGCCTGAGCGACGCCGAAATGCAGGCCGTGGCCAGGGAGATGAACCTGTCGGAAACCACCTATATCTTTCCCCGCGAAGCGTCCGTGCAGCGGGAACGCGGCGTGCGGGTTCGAATCTTCACCGTCGGTGAGGAACTGCCCTTTGCCGGGCATCCCACCCTGGGAACCGCCTTCGTGCTGCGCGGCTCAAGCGGGGCGCAGGAGGTGGCCCTCGACCTCAAGGTGGGCAAAATTCCGGTGCGCTTTGAAGACGGCAGGGGTCAGCCGGTGTTTGGCGAGATGCGGCAGCGCGACCCGGAACTGGGTGAGGTGCACGAGCGGGCAGCGGTGGCGGCCGCGGCCGGACTTCGCCCCGAGGAGATTGTCGACGACGTTCCTATCCAAACCGTTTCCACCGGCGTGGCCTTTGTCATCGTTCCCCTGCGCTCGCTGGCCACCATGCAGGGCATGCGAGTGGACCTGCAACATGCGGCGGAGTACCTGGAGCGCGGTCCGGGGAAGTTCTTTTATTTTGTAAGCCGGGAAGCCGTGGACCCCAGTGCCCGGCTGCATGCGCGCATGTTTTTCTACAACGGCGAGGATCCAGCTACCGGCTCGGCGGCGGGCTGCGCTGCGGCGTGGATGACGGCGCACGGCGTGGCTAAACCGGGCGAGCGCGCGCTCATCGAACAGGGAGTGGAGATGGGGCGTCCCAGTCGCATTTTTGTCCGCGCCGACAAGGATGGTAACCGGGTAGTCAATGTGCGCGTCGGTGGAAATGCGGTGGAAGTTTTGCGCGGCGAGGTCGTGCTGTGAAATGCGCCGCGAATCTGCCTCGCGCCGCAGAGAGTAAAATCGCGGATTTTTAGTTGGTCACGCCCCGAACGAAAAATTTCTGCGCGGCGTTTCCTATTGTCTTCTGCGCCACTTTACAAGCGAAGTTCTCACCGTTAGGATTCATTTCACCCGCAACACCCTGGTTCGGAGCAGACGACGATTTTCAGCCGGCCCGATGTTCTCCGTCAGCAATGACGCCGAGCGCCGATCCCGAATAGAGTTCAGACAGGACAAATGAAGCCCAAACGGACCATTCTCTGCGTAGACGACAACGAACAATCGCTCTCCATTCGCAAAGTGATGCTGGAAACGCGCGGCTACCGCGTCATCGCCTGCAGTAACGCCCAGGAGGCCCTCGTGCACTTCCGCAAGGGCGGCGTAGACCTGGTGCTGACCGATCTGGTGATGCCGGGCGTGGACGGAACCCGGCTGATTGACGAGGTCAAAAGCGTGTCTCCCGAGACCCCGACCATCCTGTTCTCGGGAAAGATCCGTATTTACGACCGGGACACGCGGGCCGATGTCTTCCTGCCCAAGGGCATGTATGCGCCCGCGGAATTGCTGGAGCGCATTCGTGTGCTGCTGGTCCGCAAGCGCGGCCCCAAACGGCCGATGCAGCGCCCGGTGGTGATGGCAGGCTGATTTAGCATTGACGATTGATGATTTTCGATTGACGATTGTATCGGGCATCAAGCTTGCGTTCGATAAATCGTCAATCGTAAGTCGTCAATCTTAAATTAATGCTTCGTTTGCTCATCAACTGGCTGCTGAGCGCTCTGGCGCTGCTGATCGTGGCGCGCGTGGTGCCAGGCTTTCACGTCAGCGGCATTGCGGCGGCGTTGTGGGCGGCGATCGTCATCGGCCTCGTGAACGCGACCCTGGGCCTCTTCCTCAAAGTGATCACTCTGCCTCTGACCATCCTCACTCTGGGCATTTTCTGGATCATCATCAATGCCCTCATGCTGGAACTGGCGTCCGCGTTTGTGCCCGGGTTCCACATCACCAGCTTCGGCGCCGCCTTTCTCGGCGCCATCGTGCTGATGCTGGTAAACATGATTCTCAAGTGGCTGGTGCGCCCCGCCCCGCGGCAATACTGAGCAAGCCAAAACCTGCCACAGAGACACAGAGGCACAGAGAAATTGATGATTGAAGATTTACGATTTACGATTGACGATTGAAAAAACGGACGTGCCATCACTGGATAGCTGACCTCGAAGGCTTCAATCATCACTTGTAAATCGTCAATCTACTATCGTTCCTGATTTCTATTCGTCAATCTTTCTTCGTCAATCTTTAATTGGATTTCTCTGTGCCTCTGTGTCTCTGTGGCAGGTTTTAAGCTTTTCAACCACCCGCGCAATCTCGTTTTCCTGAAACAACCGGATGGCGGCGACTCCGGCAGCGCCGGCGTCCAGGCAGGCGGCGGCATTCTCCACTGTGACGCCGCCCAGGGCCAGCACCGGCATGGTTCCGGCGGGAACCGCTGCCTCTACGCCGCGCGCCGGCACTTTGCCGCAGACCGCGCGTAAGGCGGCGAGCCCCTGGCCGGGAATCCCGGATTTTTCAAAGATTGGCCCAAAAACCGCAAAGTCGGCGCCGTGCGACTCGGCCAGGCGAACCTCGGAAAGCGAGTGGCAGGAAACGCCAATCATTGGCGCGTGCACGCCAGCCTTGCTGAAGATAACGCGCGCTTCGCTGGCCGCAATGTCGTCCGCGCGCAAGTGAACTCCATCAGCCCCGGCCACAATGGCCACATCAACGCGCGAATTAATCAGCAACCGGGTGCGATTCGCGCCACCGTTTTCACGGACTGTGGCTACGGCTTCGCGCGCCAGGACCTCGAGGTCGCGCGCCGCCAGGTCTTTTTCCCGCAACTGGACCAGGTCCACGCCTGCGCGGCTGGCTTCCGCGATTTTGGCCAGCAGGCGCTCCCGCTGTTGTGCGGGGGAGCCAGGGAACTGCCGCCGATCGGTGATATAGCAGAAAACCAAGTTCTCACCGCCGAGACGCCGAGAATTGATGATGGCAGATTTACGATTGACGATTTCAAGCCTCTCGGCGCCGGATGCGAATGATATCGGGTTTGAACTCGCCAATCTTCAATGGATCACCGTAGCTGTGACCGCCGAGCATGCAGACGAATTCTAGATCATTCATCTATTCAGAATGGCGTTGCAGAAAGGCGGGTCCAGAGGGTTTAAATCGTCAATCTTCAATCGGCAATCGTCAATTGCCCTTCTTTTTTCCCCACAGCCGCCCCAGAAGGTAGAAGTAGTGCAGCCCGGTGCTCAGGCCGGCCTTGCTTTCGCCGCCCTGGCGAAGGCCGAAGGTAAACGGCACTTCGGCAACTGAGCCGATGTTGCCGCGGACTAAAATCTCCAGCAGCAGCTTGAAGCCGTGGCGCTGCAGTTTTACCCCGTCCAGGCAGCGCCGCCGCACCAGGAAGAAGCCAGAGAGCGGGTCTTTGACCCGGATCCTGCGTTTTTGCACGGGCTTGGCCAGCAGCACTCCAAACTCGGAAATAGCTCGCCGCAGCGGGTTCCAGGAACTCATGCTGCCGGCCGTCGTATAGCGGCTGGCGATCACAACGTCGCAGCCAGCCTGTATCTTCTCCCATAGTTTCGGCAACAGCTCCGGGGGATGCTGCAGGTCAGCATCAATCACTCCCAGCACTTCGGCTTCGCTGCAATTCCAGCCGTCGCTGATGGCGCCGGCCAGACCGTGCTGCCCGTGGCGCACCAGCAGGCGGACGCGCGCATCCTGGGCAGACACCCCGCGCACGATATTTTCCGTGCCATCCTGACTGTCATCGTCTACTACAATGAGCTCATAGGGCACGCCCAGCGGGTCCAGGCTGGCACGCACGCGGTCCAGCACGCTACGAATGTTGGTGGCCTCGTGCAGAGTAGGGATGATCACCGCCAATCTGGCCGAGGCTTTGTTGGCCGAAGCAGCATCCGGGGCGCCAGTCGCAGTGGTGAGCACCTTTTCCATCGGGCAGAACGGTTGACCTAGGTTCAGTGTTGCGCACTAACAGGTTAGATTCAAGCCGCTAAAGGTATGTGCACCCAGGTGCAAAAGACGGCTGCCAGGCAGGCCTCTGGCGGGTGTAGCCTGAACCCTAGGCGCCTTTGGCGTCATCCATAACTAGGGCAAGAATCACGTGGCTGAACAGCAAAAACCGTCCTTGGTGTTCGACGAAATCCTTCGCTTCGCCTACGACACCTTCTGCAGCAATAAGGTGCGTTTCCTGCTCACCGCCCTCGGCATGGTCATCGGGACTGCCTCGCTGATCCTGGTAGTGACCATCGGACTTACCGGGAAACAGTACTTTTTGCGCCAGATCCAGGGTATCGGCTCGAACCTGGTCTGGGCGGAGTACGAAGGCGGCAGCCAGCACGTCAATGCCGAACCGCCCGACCCGCTCACTGTCAATGACATGCAGGCGGTACAGGAGCAGGTGCCGGGCATCGTTGCCGCCACCCCAGTGGTCAATCTTAATGACCGCATCCCCATCGGCGGAGGTAAAGAACGTGAAGTCCTCATCCTGGGAGTGAATTCGCAATACCGTTACATACGCAACATCAACGTGCTGGCCGGCCGCTTCTTCGACGATCAGGATGAGCAGGCGCGCAACAAGGTGGCGTTGCTGCAGGAAAAGCTTGCCGAACGGCTCTTCGGCTCGCAGGATTTTGCCATTGGGCAAACCATGAAGCTGAGCGGGCTGCCCTTTACCGTGATTGGGACGTTCAAGGAGGGAGTGGAGACCTTCGGGCAGACCGAGATCACCCAGGACACCATCCTCATCCCCTACACCGTGAGCCGGTACTTTACGGAGAACGGCAGCACGGTCAAGCAGATCTATTTCAGCGTTGCCGATATGGCGGACGTACCCCGGGTCACGGAGCAGGCGCACAAGGTGATCCAGTCGCGCCACCGTCCGGAATCGGTTTACGGCCTCAGCAATTTGACGCAGGTGCTCACCGTTGCCAGCAAGACGGCCAACGCTC
The DNA here is from genome assembly GCA_035935775.1 of Terriglobales bacterium. Lineage (GTDB taxonomy): Bacteria > Acidobacteriota > Terriglobia > Terriglobales > Acidobacteriaceae > JAICWP01. Next base: position 2,579 of record DASYWT010000183.1, on the reverse strand, counting down.
TGACCCTGGTCCTGCTGCTGACCGCGATGGTGGTGTTGCTGGTCAGCGGCATCGGCATCATGAACATCATGCTGGCAACGGTCAGCGCCCGTATCCGCGAGATCGGTATCCGCATGGCGGTGGGGGCAACGCGCGCCGAGATTCGCTTTCAGTTCCTGATTGAAGCCATTCTGATCTCTCTCGGGGGCGGGCTGTTGGGCATTGTGATCGGCCTCGCCCTGCCCTTTTCCGTGCGCTTTCTCAGCAGCTATCGCCTGCCGGTTTCGGGCTGGTCGGCGGTGATCGCTTTGGGGGTTTCCACTTTTGTGGGCGTCTTATTTGGCACCGTGCCCGCTACGCGCGCCGCGCAACTCGATCCAGTCGAGAGCCTGCGCCACGAGTAACCGATTTTTTTTCACCACAGAGGCACAGAGGCTTGGAGAAATCTGACCCGGAAGGCGGGGACCGCAACCGTTCGTGGGTCTCAACGATTCAGAACGCGTTGCCACAGGTGTGGAAACCCCGGCCTTCAGGGGGTGGCCCACTCAAGCCCGGTTTTGGCTTGAGTGGGGCAGTTCAGCCGGGTTGCATCCTCCAACCCCGCATCTTAGACTCATAAGACACCTCCTTCATATGTCTGCGCTTGCGGGGACTATACTGCCAACGCCGCATAACGCCGAGCAGGGAGTGGTGGGGCACTAGCCCAAATCGGATGATCAACGGCAAGCGTATCTGCGTGGTGTTGCCCGCCTATAACGCGGAACAGACGCTGGAACAGACTGTGCGCGAACTGCCCGACCTGGTAGACATCCGCATTCTGGTGGACGATTTCAGCACCGACCGCACTTTGCAGGTGGCGCAGCGGCTGGGCTTGCACACCTTTGCCCACGACCGCAACTACGGTTACGGACGCAACCAGCAGACCTGCTACCGTGAAGCTCTCAGCTCCGGCGCCGATGTGGTGATCATGCTGCACCCCGACTATCAATACACGCCTCTGCTGGTAACGGCCATGGCCAGCATGGTGGCTTACGGCGTCTACGATGTGGTGCTGGGCTCGCGCATCCTGGGCGGCAGCGCCCTGCGCGGCGGCATGCCGGTTTACAAGTACATTTCCAACCGCTTCCTCACCCTGGTGCAGAACTGGTTTCTGGGGGCCAAGCTTTCCGAGTACCACACTGGCTACCGGGCGTTCAGCCGCGGGGTCTTATCCGAATTGCCGCTGCTGGAAAACTCCGACGACTTCGTTTTTGACAACCAGATGTTGGCCCAGTGCGTTTATTTCGGCTTTCACATTGGCGAAGTCTCCTGCCCCACCAAGTACTTTCCGGAAGCATCCTCCATCAACTTCCGCCGCAGCCTGAAATACGGCTTGGGTGTGCTGGCCACCTCGCTGCAATTCGGGCTGCAAAAAGCAAGACTGGGCCGTTTTCGCGTCTTCAGTTCGAGCGGCCGCAAGCTGGAAGCCGGCGGCGCTAATTACTATGCGCGCAGCGCCGGCCGCGGCTTCTCGGCCACCTAGGCGGAATACTTGCGCGAGTTTCCTTTTAGCCTCAAGACACTTGCCGCGCTTCTGCTTCTCACCCTGGGCGCAATGGCGGTTGCGGGATATCATCCGCGCGTAGAGGACGCCGAGATTTACCTGCCGGGAGTGCTCAAAGTCCTCAACCCTGCTCTTTTTCCCTACAACCAGGGCTTCTTCGCCTCGCACGCCCACATGACGCTCTACCCCAACCTGATGGCCGCCTCCGTGCGCCTCTCCCACCTGCCCCTCGACTACGCCATGCTCCTATGGCAATTGCTGGCCATTTTTCTTCTGCTGCTGGCCTGTTGGCGCATAGCCAGGCTGTGCTTTAGCACGCGGCGTGCGGTGTGGGGAGGGGTGGGCCTGGTGGCCGCACTGCTCACCATCCCCGTTGCCGGCACCTCGCTTTACATCATGGATCAGTACCTCAACACGCGCTCCCTCTCCACCCCCATGATTCTGCTGGCGATTGTGAACGTGGTGGAACACAAGTGGGTGCGCGCTCTGGTGTGGATTGTGCTCACCGGGCTGGTTCATCCCCTGATGGTGGTGTTCGGCGCCGCCTACATGTTTTTTGTGATGTGGATGGAGCGGCGCGAACTCGCGCCGGCAACCGCTCTGGCGTTGCTCCCCCTGGGCCTTTTTCCTCCCGTCACGGAAGCTTACCGGCAAATTCTGAACACGCGCGAATATTTTTTTTTGCTGCGCTGGGAATGGTATGAGTGGCTGGGAATCTTCGCTCCGCTGGCTCTGTTCTGGTGGTACCGCAGCATCGCGCGCAAGCATGGCATGCGCGTCCTGGAACGGATGTGTTCGGCGCTCATTCTTTTCGAGCTGTTGTTTTTCGCCGCCGCCCTGATCATTACCATTCCTCCACAGTTGGCCAGCCTGGCCGAACTGCAGCCCATGCGCGCCCTGCACCTGGTCTACATTCTTCTTTTTGTGTTTAGCGGCGGGCTGCTGGCGGAGTGGGTTCCGCAGAACAAAGTGTGGGGCTGGCTGCTGTTATTTGTGCCACTTTGCTTCGGCATGTGGTACGCCCAGCGACAGCTGTTTCCCGCCCCGCCCCACTTGG
>DASYWT010000182.1:0-6794 GCA_035935775.1 Terriglobales bacterium | reverse complement strand
ATGGTAAAAGGTGGCGGCAGAAGGGGTCGGTGCAGCAGGAACACCCTTTGGTGATGGTCCCTTGCGTTTTGGGAATAGGACCGCATTGGGACAAGCAGCCTCTCTCTCCCGACTGCCCTTCCCTCAAGGAGTTGTCATCTGCCCGCCGGGCGGCCAGAAAACCGGCGCCGCGCGCGGCTCTTCCCAAGACGTGTGAGCGGCGCAGCCAGGCACTCTTCGCTACCGTGCTGAGCCCAGTTCCTGGATGAAAGATGCAGGCCGGGTCCGGCCGCTGCCCGATTCGTTTTTGGACAGGGGAAGGTCTCGTCCACCGCACACGATACTAGATGATAAAGAGGCCGCCCCAAAGCCCAGGTTCTAAGAGGTGGCCCCTTTCGATAGAGGTAATGCGGTAAGTTTCGCCCGACTCTTTGGTCCGAAACAACCAGCACTTTCGCCAGAATCACGACGTTTTGTTTTCAGGCTGCCGCGCTAGGAAGGAACGCGCAGGAAGACTTTCATGCAGGACTCGAACTTGAGGCGTTTAGCAGGCGTGAACGAGTCGCCGCAGGTGACGAGTGGGAGCCTGCTGGCGAAATCCTGAGCCGACAGGCGAAGGACCTCCACCAGCAAGGTTTTGGGGGGCGGATGGTGGGCACTGCAGGACTCGAACTTGAGGCGTTTAGCAGGCGTGAACGAGTCGCCGCAGGCGAGGAGTGGGAGCCTGCTGCCGAAATCCTGAGCCGACAGGCGAAGGACCTCTACCAGCAAGGTTTTGGGGGGCATGGTGGGCACTGCAGGACTCGAACCTGCGACCTCGTGCGTGTGAAGCACGCGCTCTAACCAACTGAGCTAAGCGCCCGCTGCCTGCCATTGTAACAAACGGCCATTCAGCAAACGGAGTGCACTCGGCGCCAGCACAGTTGCATTGCCGGGCACTCAGCCTCTAAGCGCGTGTGCACTGTGCAAGCGCCAAATGAAATACGGCAGAGCTGTAAACAAGAGAATCACGCCGGCATGCAGCAGGCTTGCTGATATAGCCAGACTCGCGGGCGCGAAGAATTTCATGCTGATATGTCCCAGTCCGGCCGGCACCGCTGTCCGGCTCGCCTCAATTTGTGCGCTAGCCCCCATCCATGCGATCAGCAGCAAAGCGACCGTGGGCCAAACCAACTGCAATCGTTGCCGGGCGGCCACGATTCCAATTCCCCAACCCACCAGAACGGGCGCGCAAATGTAGTAGTACTTGCCGGCCTGAAAATAAATGTTCGTCAGACTGTAGATGGAGCCCGGCAAGGGAGTGCCGAAAGGCGTGTCGGCGGCCGGCAGAAAAAGATTCCACCCGCACCACAAATAAACGCAGGCAACGAGGTACGCCGCGGCCAGCAGAAACAGCGGAGCCAGGCTGAACATGGCCCACGGCGCCCGGGCGCACCAGGATTGAAACTGACGCTGTTTGATCACGGCCTGGGCCAGATCGTTCACCCGGCCCAGCCGCGCGAGCGCCGCAGCTTCGGCCTCTTCCCGGCTGCGCCCCGCGCGCTCTTCTTCCGCCCTCAAATCGGCCAGATGATCAGCTAGTTCGCCCAGATAGCGCCGAACGTGGCGGGGCGCGACGCCCGCCCGCAGCAGGAGTTCGCGAAGTTCCTCAAATGGTTGCGTCATGCTTGCGCTCCTGCCAGCATTTTGTGGATGGCGCCGGCCAGATTGGACCAGGTAGAAGATAGTGCCGCCAAGCGCTGGCCTCCCGCCGGGGTGAGCGAATAATAGATCCGGCTCCGCCCGTTGACCGTCTTGCGCCGCGACTTCAGCGCCCCATCCTGTTCCAAGCCATGCAGCACCGGATAAACCACACCTTCGCCCACTGCAATTACCGCCTGGCTGCCGCTGTGGATGGCTTGCACGATCTCATACCCGTACATCTCGCGCTCCTGCAGCAGTCTGAGGATCAGAAGCTCTGGGACCCCGTTCATGAAATTCGGGTTGGTCTCGTGGATTGCCATGAGGCTATTATACCTCGCGGTTCAAGGTATCAAGGCATTTTATTCAAACCTGCGCTTCCCGCGGGCGCCCCAGCTTCAGGGTGGAAAATCACCTGCAGCCCAGGGCTGCGCCGGGCGGCACGTCCGTGATAGCCTTTATCGGACGGCAACTTAGCCCGGGTAACCGGGCCCGCAGGTTCCTAAAGTAATGGGCAGCGAACGCCCTACCCAATCCCCATCCCCGCCCACCCACTCGGCCCCGGCCAAAGGCAACGGCCAGGACCTCTCCGGAAGCGAAACTTCGCCGCAACTTTCTGCTGGCGAACGGGTTTCGACTAGTGTGACCAGCGTTGCCATGGCGCCGCATCTGCCTGGCACGGCGAGGCTAGACCGCCAGAGTGGGGTCCCCTCAGTTGCAACCCCCAGCTTGCTTGAGGGTCTAACCGACGCCGAGGTCATGCTGCGGGTCAGAGCGGGAGACGAGCAGGCTTTCGCCTACCTGGTGCAGAAGTATCGTCGCCCCATGCTGAGCTTCATGTATCGCATGGCGCGCAACCAGGCGGCGGAGGACCTGGCGCAGGAAGTTTTTCTGCGCGTCTATCGCTCGCGTGAGACTTACACGGCCAACGCCAAGTTCACCACCTGGCTCTATCGCATTGCGACCAACCTGGCGGTGAATCACGCGCGGGATACGCGCCACGAGCGGCCGGAAGTCAGCGTGAGCCTGGACGAGCCCGACACGGAAACCGGGCTGATGCCGGACTTGCCGGACGGCACGCCCAACGTGGAGGAGAACCTGCTGCGGCGGGAGCGCCTGGCGGCCATTCGCAGCCATGTGCAGGCTTTGCCGGAGCGGCAGCGCATGGCGGTGGTCATGCATAAGTACCAGGGCATGGATTACCGGCAGATCGCGGAAGTGCTGCATTTGAGCGAATCCGCGACTAAATCGCTTTTATTTCGCGCTTACGAGAGTCTGCGCGAAAAACTGAAAGACTTTGTTTAGGTTGGCGAATATGAATTGCAATGGAGTACGTGAATTTCTACCCGATGTGGCCAGCGGGGTCGCTGCCGCATCGGCTGAGACGCAGGCCCACCTGCGCGAGTGCCCGCAGTGCGCGACCCAGCTGGACAATCTGCGCCGCACGCTGGCGTTGCTCGAGGAATGGCAAGCGCCCGAGCCTTCACCCTATTTCGACACCCGTCTCTACGCCCGCTTGCGCGGGGAAATGGCCGCGGCGCCGGCTAAGAACTGGCTGGCGTGGCTGCGCAAGCCGGCGCTGGCGGGGTCCCTGGCGGCTTTATTCTTGGTTGGCGTGAGCCTGTTCTTTCACGATCAGAATTTGAACAACAGCCCCAGCGCGGTTACCTCCTGGGAGATGAATGTCACGGCCCAGCCCGGCACCGCGGTCGGCGACCTGCAGGCCTTGGACAAGAATCATGACCTCTATGCTGATTTCGATGTGCTTGATCAGCTGGAGGTACAGCACGACGTGACTCCTTAACCTGGCTGCGTTTCGATGGCGAAGTCGAAAGCGGCCAGCCACTAGATGCGGGGATGGCGGGTTGCAGAGCATCTGTAAATTGATGGCGCTGGCAGTCCTGGGCCTTGGCCTGCAAGCGCAGCTCGTCCGCGCCCAGGGAAAGCCCGCTGCCGGCCTGCAAGCTTCAGCTCCCTCGGCACACGCCGCCACAGAGGCCCCTCACGCCGCGCATCCGCGGCGGCCGGTTCATCACGCGGGCGACTGGCTGCGCAAGTACAAGGACTTACCCCCCGACCAGCAGCAGAAAGCTCTCGAAAGCGACCCCCAGTTTCGCAAGCTGCCGCCCGACCGCCAGGTCTTGCTGCAGCAGCAACTGCACCGCTTCAGTTCCCTGCCCCCGGACAAGCAGAAGATCATCCTCAAGCGCATGGAGACTTGGGAGCATCTGACCGAGGCGCAGAAAAAGGCGGCCAAGACCGTGTTCACCAAGATCCGGCAGTTACCGCCGGCGCGCCGCAAATTAATGGCCGGCGCCATCCGCGACCTGCGCAAGATGGATCCTCAGCAGCGCGAACAGGCGCTCGATTCTTCCGAGTATCACAGCAAGTTTTCCAACCAGGAGCTTGACCTGCTCAAGGGCGTGCTGAAACTGCCCCTGGCCCCCGTGCGCGCCGAAAATCAGCAGCCGCCGCCACCGGCCGCGCAACCCCAGTAGCGGCGGTCAGTTGCCAGTTCTCGGAAAAACCAGCAATTAGCCCTTAGCATTTGGCCATTCAGCTCGTTCCGTAGGAACAAGATGAGAGTAGCCCGCCACTTCAGGCAGCGGATGAAGAAGGCTGTGATCGCGGCCATTCGCCACAGGCACCCGAACAGTTGACGGTCCTGTGTGATACTTGCCAGACTGTACATCCATTCCGAGGATTTGCCACTTCATCGGAGCCGAACTAATACGGCTGCCGGAAACTGGGCTGACCGCCGTTCGAAAAACGCTGCCAAAGTCAGAACCGTGACTCCTCGTTTTTGAATCTTGGAGAAGTGGTCTTCATTCGGAGAATAAATGTCTATGACAGACTGGTTCGCACGCCCCGTCCTACACGTCAAGGACGTTGAGGCCTCGCTCCGCTTTTACGTTAACCGGCTCGGCTTCACGAGCCCCTGGCGCTACGACGAGGATGGCAGAGCGCATGTCGCACAGGTCGACCGGCAGGGCTGCGCGATTATCCTGGCCGACACATGGCCGGAGAAGATTGGCAAGGGGCTGATGTTCATTTCCCTGAACGTCGAGCCCGAGACGCGCGAGGCCGCGGTCGCCGCGTTGGATTCGCTGCGCGCGGAACTCGAGGCCAAGGGCGTTTCGGTCAGGGAGGGTTTCTGGGGCTATCGGCTTATGGTGGTTGATGATCCTGACGGCAATCAGCTCTTCTTCAACTATCCACACGAAAGTGCATCCGGCAAGATTGTCAGAGATGAAGTGTAATCGTCCAGCCTTGCCGGGACGCGCGCCAACCGCGGGGGGATTGACGCTGCAATCTCGTGAGGTACTTGAACGGTGGCGAGTTATCGCCACATTACGGCGGGCGAAATATCGCCATAGCACTTTTCATTGACATGGTTAACGCTGGGTTTTTCTGAGAACCGAGAACTCAATTCATGGTCGCCAATGTGCGCCGGATGGAGAGCGCCGTCTGGCGGATTTCGTCGGCGTCGGAGGCGTCGGGGGACATCTTCAAATAGACTTCCAAATCCTCCGCCGCGCCCGGCATCTGGCCCAAACTGTAGCGCAGCAGGGCGCGCTGCTTCACGTCCTCGGGCGAGCGCGGGTAAATCACCAGCACCAGGTCCACGATGGGCAGCGCCTTGCGGAAATTGCGGCTGGCCATATAAATGGATTTCAAGTTGTTGAGCACGCGGGTGAGCATCTGGCGGCGGCTCACCGACATCAGGAACTCGGGCTGAAATGCCACCTGTCCGGCATAGATTTCGTTCAGCCGCCGCTGGCAATCCTTCATGGAAAGGATGTTGCCGCCGTTGAAGGCGTCAATCAGCACCTGCCGGCCTTCAATGTCATAGTGCTTGAGCAGGAAGTGTCCCGGCATGCCCACGCCGAACAGCGGGAAGCCGATGCGGCGGGCCACCTCCACGTAAATCAGGGCCAGGGTGATGGGAATGCCCAGGCGCCGGTCGAGCACCTCGTTGATAAAGGAATTGCGCGGGTCGTAGTAATCGTCGCGATTGCCCCGCAGGCCTTCTTCCTGAAACAGCGTGGTATTGAGCGCGTAAATGGTTTGGGCGGTGTCGCCCACCTCGCGAATGCGGCGGCTGACGCGCTCCGCCAGCGCATCCACCTGGTCCACGTAAGCGTCGGCATCCAGCGTGGGATATTCGGTGCGGGCGATCGTAAGCGCGGCGCGCAGCAGGTCAATACGTTCGTCGTCTATCTCCTGCCCGACCAGGCTCGCGAAAACATCGGCCAGTTCGCCGCTACTCCGCTGCCGCTCAGCCATTGTCCTATCCTAGCAAACGGCGGGCAGAAATGGCGCAGCCGCTCCGAATTCTGAACGGACGTGTGTAGCGGCTGCAAGTAGTTGCGGAAGATATGCAAGGGAAAGCACTCGGGCCTGGCAGCTCCTCTCGTGCCAACAACAGGCATGGAACGGCCGTGCCGACGAAACCGGCGTCAGCGCAGTCCGCTGGTAAGGAACAGTTCCGAAAGCTGGCGCGTGTAGCCGTAAACGTAGCTGTCGCCGGCGAAGGCGATTGGTCCGATGCTGCGCATTCCCGCGGTATCAGAGGGGCCCAGCGCTTTCCAGAATTGCTGGCGGCCGGTCGCGACATCCAACACGTAGACGCGGCGCGGGATGCGGTCCTCGGGTTTGTTCGAGCTCAACAGGAGCGACTTGTTGTCGCGCCAGCCGATTGCGAATTGCTGCGGCTCAACCCCGTTCAGCGGCCGCTTTTCCCCTCCCTTGAGCGGCCATAACCAATCGCGATTGTTGCTGTCGCGAACAGGAAGCCATGCTCCGTCCGGTGAAGAAAAAATCCCGACCGTTCCTTCCGGGGTTAGCGGCTGCACTTGTCCGGTCACGCGGTCAACGACAAAGACACGTAGGGGACGGCCGGCCTGCTGGCCGGCACAAATGTAGTGGCGGCTGTCGGGCAGCCATTTTCCCAGCCCATAGGAAATATCGGAAACCGGCAAATTCCGGGTCTCCCCTGCCCCCACCGGCACGATGGTTGCGCGGCGCGCGTCGTCGGGCGACAGGGTTACCGCCCACTTGCCATCCGGGGAGATGGCGCCGGCATAGCCTTCCCCGATGGCGACCGCCGGTGAGCCGTCGGTGCCGCGCACAAA
>DASYWT010000181.1:0-4444 GCA_035935775.1 Terriglobales bacterium | reverse complement strand
GGCTTGAGTGGGCCACCCGCCCCGTCCTTATTGCCTGAGCGGGACAACTCTAGCGACGAGGTGAGTGGCCCTCCGCTATGCCCCCACGCCTCTCCTTGCCTTTAACTCGGCCAGCAGGCGGTCGAGTTCGTCTTCTTTCTCCAGCGCGGCCAGGCGGTCCTCCACGCTGTCGCCAGCGAGCTCGGCTTTGGCCTGCCCGACGGCGGAAGCGCGCGTCACTTTCTCCTTCATGCGGTCGAAGCCGGCGCTGTGGTCGTGCTCGCGCATGGCCATGTGCGCCTCGCTGACCTTGGTGACGGCGCGCGAGCGCCGATGCTGCGCCAGCAGCAGGTCGCTCTTGGTCTGCGCCTCCGCCAGCTTCTGGTCCAGCTTGTGCAGCGCCGCCTTCAGGTTTTCTACCTCCGTCTTCTGATCGGCTACCTGCTGCTGAAAACTCTCTCCCATCTTGCGATAGCTCATGGAACGCTCCAGGGCGGCGCGGGCCAGGTCGTCTTCTTTCTTGTCCACGGCCTTTTCTGCGCGGCGCATCCAGTCGTCCGCGTGCTCTTCGTTTTCCTTCTGCTTTTTCTCCAGCAGGTGCTGGTCGGCGAGCGCGATGGCCACTTGCGTCTTAACCTGCAGGAGCTGGTTCTGCATGTCGAGGATCACCTGCTTGATCATCTTTTCCGGATCCTCGGCCTTGTCAATCAGGTCGTTGAGATTAGCGCGAATCAGAGTGGAAACCCTTTCCAGTAATGCCATGACCAACCTCCTTAGCTATCTAGCTTTCTGGCTGGCTAGCTGACTGGCAAGAGCGCCAGCCAGCCAGCGAATCTTCACTTTCCTGCCGCCTGCGCCTTGGGTGCGGCGTCCGGACCCTTGCCATCCAGAGTGGGTGGCGGACCATCCGGCTTGGGCGACTTATCGCCGATGAGCCGCACCTTGGAGAACAGCTCCGACATCTGCATGCCGGAAAGCGTCTCAAAGAGCGCGGGCACCTGCGCCGCCATCTTGGCCAGGTCGCCGGTGATCTTGCTCATGCCGGCGGCGTCGCCGTTGCCGGTGGAGACCACGGTAATTTTGTCCACGTTGGCCAGCGGGCTGGCCATGGCGCGCACCACTTCGGGCAGGCTGGTGATGAGCTTGTCCACCACCGCCGCCTGGTTGTACTCCTGGTAAGCCTCGGCTTTCACGTTCATGGCCTTGGCCTCGGCCTCGCCCTTCTTGAAGATGATTTCGGCTTCCGCCTGGCCCTGGGCGCGAATCGAGGCCGCGTGTCCGTCGGCTTCCATGATCAACCGCTGCTTCTCGGCCTCGGCCAGGGTTTCGATGCGCTGGCGTTCGATTTCCGCCTGCTTGAGCACGGTGGCGATGAGCTCTTTTTCGCGGCGCGCGATCTCGGCTTCCTGCACCTTGACCTGCTGCTCTTTCTCCACCTGCTGCACTTTGACGCTCTCCGCGATCACCTGCTGCTGCATGACGTTGGACTGGATGTCATACGCCTTGTCGGCCTGGGCCTGCTGCTTCTTCATGGTTTCCTGGTACTGCGCCTTTTTGACTTCCAGGTCGCGTTGCGCTTCCGCCTGCTTGGCCAGCGACAAGGTTTCGGCCAGCACCCGCTCCTGGTCGGCCTGCGCCTTAGCGGTGGCGGCATCGCGCGTGGCCAGCGCCCGCCGGATGGCGGTGTCGCGGTCGGCTTCGGCGCCGGCGACATCGGCGTCGCGCTTGATGCGGGCCACGTCCGGCCGGCCCATGTTGGTGATGTACTCGTTCTTGTCGCGCACTTCCTTGATGGTGAAGGAAATCACCTCCAGGCCCATCTTGTTCATGTCGTCGGCGCAGGTGGAGCGCATGCGCTCGGAAACCATCTCCGGCTGCTTCACGATCTGCTCCACCGTGAGTTGGCCGATGATGCCGCGCAAGTGGCCTTCCATGACCAGGCGGATGAGCCCTTCGCGCTCCTGCGGGGTTTTGGTCAGGAACTGCTCGGAGGCGGTCAGGATGGACTCGGTGTCCGACTTGACCTTGATCTGCGCCACCGCCTCCACGGTGACGGCCACGCCCTGGTTGGTGTAGAGGTCCTGCTGCGGGGCCACGTCAAACGACATCAGCTCCAGCGAGAGCCCGCGGCAGTTTTCCACCATGGGCAAAATGACGGTGCCGTGACCCTTGATAACCCGGGTGCCGCGGAAGCCGTACACCACCAGTGCTTCATGCGGACCCGCTTTGCGATACAACCTTGCCAGCAAGCTCATGATGAGCATGAAGGCAAGCACCATCAGGCCCACAATCACCCAAACTCCGAATGCCAACTGCATAACGCCTCCTAAGAACCGCATCAATGCGCAAAACTCATAACTGCATCCAGGTCGTGCACCAGCCGCTCAGGCTCGCGGTGACCAAGGAAAACCTCGCCGTCCCAAAGATGAATGCGAACGCCTTTCTTGCCCCATACGTAGGCGCGGGTGTTGCCCACGCCACGAATACCGTAGCCGCCGGCCGGGCCCCAGTTGTCAACCGCGTAATCCCGGATCTGGCCGACCGGAATAGTGCGCAGGCGGAAACCGAGGGTGCGAATCTCCAGGCCGGAGTTGCTGAAAATGTAATGAAAACCGCTCCAGGCCATGATGACGGCCATGAGGAGAAGCAGGATGGGAAGGGCGAAAGCCAGGCGCACCACCAGATTGGTGGCGGAGGCGGTGAGTGCCGCCAGGAGCACGACCGGGAGAGCCAGCACCAGCGCCCACAGCCGCGAGCCGTGCACTTCGTCGGCGATGAGGTTTTCGGACGGCAGCTGCGGACCGCGCCGGGTGCCGATATAAACCACCAGCAGCACGAACAGCGAGCCGAAGCCCGCGATCAAATAGGGCGCTACATGGACGCCTCGCCCATAGAGGTTGTAATTCACGATGCCATCGGCGGCGCCGTAGAGAATGCCAACCACGACGTAGAAGAACCCCAGCAGCGTCCAGGCGGAAAGGTCGGGCTGCGAAGCGCGGTAGGCCGCAATGGTAGAGATAGTGGCTACCACCGTAATAGTAACCAGGATGAAAACCAGGAAGCCGTTGGGCGACATCCAGCCATTGGGCCGGCCGGCTAAATCAAAATGCGTGGCCAGGCGCCTGGGCAGCCGGTCCCAGACGGTAAACAACCGCATTGCGGCCACGGGCAAGCCCAGCCAGAGCAGCCAACTGAACAGCCGATAGAGCGGGCGGGCCATGGCTAGCCGCCTTCCTTGCCGCCGGCGCTGGAACCGGAGGCCTGCTGCGGCGCTGGGGCATCGTCCATGCCCGCCATTTCCTCCCAGCGGCGGACATAGGCGATCCCGTGTTCGTAGCGGGTTACCACCACTTCCGAACCCTTAGCGATGGCGTTGTTATCTTCGCTGCGCGCACCTGCGGCGTGACGCGTGCCGCCCTGGCTGTAAGTAATTTCGCCGGTGCCGCCGGCGCGAATGGAGCTGGTCACCTTACCGAGCACACCAACCATCTCGTAATCGGCGGGATCCATGGGATGTTCGCTGGCCATCAGCGCCTTCAGGAAGAAGAAAATGATGGCTGCGCCGCCGATGCCGCTCAGGATGGCAACCCCCAGCCCGAGCAGAAACCATACCGTGGAATAACGCGTGAGCAGGTAGCCGGTGCCGCCGAACCAGGCAAGAAAGATGGTCAGGGTCAGCAGATTAAAAGCTGACACCTGGGCGCCATGCGCGCCCGCGCCGCGAGCGCCAGCAGCGTGTCCGAGGTGCACATGTGGCCCGGCGTGCCCCACATGCCATTTGAACGGCAGGTGCCAGCGCAGGCCGCCACCCAGGAAGGAGAGCACGCTGAAGGCGAAGCCCACCACGAAGCAGACCAGATAGAAATTTTCCCAGGTCATAACTCTCGCCTCCCCTGCCCGTCGCCTTCGCCGGGCAATGCCCCGTGGTTCCCGTGGCGGTGGTTCTCCGGTTTCAACACCTGCAGCAGGCGGTCCACCAGATTGGGGGTCTCCAGGATGGCGCCCAGCAGCACCAGGCAGCGGCGGGAATCCTCATGCTTGGCGGCCTCCAGCAGGGCCTGGCTGACTTCAAGGTCGCGGCGAAAACGCTCGGCGCCATTGATCAGCCACAGGTCGAGCTTGTCCTCCAGCGCGCCCAGGTCGGAAATCAGTTCGTTGTGAAAGCCTTCGGGATCGTCCACCAGATAGCCGGGGTGCACCTTGAAGAAGTGGGCCAGCAGCATGCGGGTGGAATTGGTCAGGTGCGGGCGGGCGCCGCTCTCGATCTGCGACAAATACGACTGGCTGATGCTCTTGCCCATCTCTTTTTTGACGGCGCGCACAATTTCCTGCTGGGTGAAGGCGCGGCCATAGCCGCGCAGGGTGCCTTCGACTTCGCGCAGGTAGCGGATTTTTTCGCCGAGTCGCATATTGCAAATCGCAATATTAATATCGCTATTTGCGATTTCCGTCAAGAACTCGATTT
>DASYWT010000180.1:0-6653 GCA_035935775.1 Terriglobales bacterium | reverse complement strand
GCCAGTTCCTGAATCGAGAACAGGTCGAGCTGCTTGCCTAAAACGCGGTGGTCGCGCTTCTTCTGCTCTTCCAGTTGGTGAAGGTAGTCATCCAGTTCCTTCTTGTTGAAGAAGGCGGTACCGTAGATGCGCTGCAGCTGCGGGTTCTTCTCGTCCCCCAGCCAGTAGGCCCCGGCGATATTCAGCAGCTTGAAAGCCTTGATTTTGCCGGTCGAGGGGAGATGAGGGCCGCGGCAGAAGTCGGTAAACTTGCCGGTGCGGTAAATGGAAATTCTTTCATCGGGCTTAGTGAACTGCTCGATGAAGTGGCACTTCATGAAATCGCCTTCGCGGCGGAATTCCTGCAGCCCCTGATCGCGGGGCAGCCACTCGCGCGCGTAAGGCTCGTCACGCTGCACGATTTCCTGCATTTTCTTTTCGATCCGCTCCAGGTCCTCCGGGGTGAAGGGAGTGGGCCGGTAAAAATCGTAGAAGAAGCCGGTTTCCGTGGCGGGACCGTGGCCCAGCTTGGTTTCGGGGAAAAGCTCGAGCACCGCCGCCGCCATCAAGTGGGCAGTGGAGTGGCGATACACCTGGAGCGCTTCCTGGTCCCTTTCGGTGAGGATGCGAAGGTCGGTGTCTTTTTCCAGCGGCTTGGTCAGGTCAATCAGATCGCCGTTAGACTTGGCTACCAGGGCCGCGGAGGCCAGGCGCGGGCTGATTTGGTTAGCCACGTCGAGCGCGGTGGCCCCCCTGGGCTCGTCCTTGACGCTGCCATCAGGCAGCTTGATTTTGATGGTCTCGGCCATGGGAGCAGGCGGATGTGGTCTGAAAGATTGAGTTTAGCATGTGCACGTGGGGACAGCCGCCCCGGCTGTCCGGGCGAGCTCAGCTCGCCTCAGAGCCGGGCTTCGCCCGGCCGCACAGGCGAGGGCGCCTGTGCCCACGTATGTATTGCAGTTGAGGTCAGCTGTCCGCACTTAGGCACAATGTGTCGGCTGACACGTTGCTTGCAAAAGTTTCCTGTGTTGAATCCGAGACGTAGCGAGCTACGTCTCTACCGCTGGCTGTTCTGCTATGCAGAACTACGGGGATCGGCGATTGCGGCGCGAGAGTAATACAGATCCTCAATTGCAGTCTTCACCCGTGCTGAGAGCGCTTCCAGGTCGCGCAGGGTCAGGCCGGCGGTAGGGATGGGGTCGCCCACCAGCAGTTCCAGCGGACGCGGCTTGATATGGAAAGTGTTCATCTTGAGCATTTCGTAGCTGCCGACGATCGCCATGGGGACGATGTCCACTTGCGCCTTGATGGCGAGGAAAAATGCACCCGCCAGGAATTCTTTCACCTGCCCGGTAGGAGTGCGGCCGCCCTCAGGAAAGATCACGAGCGGCATGCCGGATTGCAGCGTCTTCACCGCCGACTTCAGCATGCTGATGGACTTAGCTGGATTCTGCTGGTCAATGCGCACCTGCCCGGAGCGGCTGAGGTGCCAGCCCATGAACGGGTAGCGAAACAATTCCTTCTTGGCCACGATGCGGAACTGGAAGGGCAGCCCGACATAGAGCACTGGGATGTCCATGGCTGAGGCATGGTTGACGGCATAGAGATGCGGTCTGGAGGTGTCAATGCGATCCAGGCCATACACAGTCAGGGGCGAGAGGCTGGTCTTCAGAATGAGCCACGACCAGAGGCGGGCGTGGGCATGCTGGATGCGGCCATCGCGGTCCAGGAACGATGACAGCAGCGACGAGATAGCCAGAACGATGGTGTAGAACCAGATCAGGGGATCGAAGATCAGGTAGGAACGGAGACGGCTGAGCAGTTGCCTCCACCCAGGTGTGGCGCGGGCGTCCTCGCCCGCGGCTGGCGGCGCCAAATTCGAAGTATGCTTGGATGAAGCAGCCAAATCTCTCAGGCGCGAAGCCCCAGTTCGCGCATCGCCTCTCCCACAATGTAAATCGAACCGGTGACTACGACCAAGCCCTGAGAGCCAGCCAGGGAGCGGGCTTGGGCCAGGGCGGCTGGCACGCTAGGAGCCGTAAGCACCTCGGCGCCGGTGCGGGCGGCGGCCTCGCGAATTTCTTCCGGCGTGGCAGAACGCGGGTTATCGGCGCGGGTGGCGATGATGCGCTCGGCCAAGGGAAAGAGGATTTCCGCAATCTCGGCGATGGCTTTGTCGCGCATGGCGCCACAAACGAAGGTAAGCGGGCGCTCGCCAAAGTGCTGCGAGAGTGCGGAGCGCAGGGCCCAGGCGCCGGCCGGGTTGTGGGCAACGTCGAGGACAAGCTCGGGCGAAGAGTCTCGCGCAGGGATGATTTGAAAGCGTCCGGGCCAGCGCGTACTGCGGATGCCGGTGGCGATGGCGGCGGGGGTGACGTGAAACCCCTCATTATTGAGTTCGACGGCGGCGGCGATAGCCAGAGCGATGTTGCGATATTGATGGCGGCCGAGCAGGGGGGACTCCACAAGAATTTGCTCGCCCATGACTTCCAACGGATAGGAAGTGCGGAAGGCAGGGGCTAAAGCCCCAACCTTTCTCGAAGCCTGATTCGCACGGCTGAAGCCGTGCGCTTCCACGGTGGGGTCAGCATCATTTTGGATCCGATGGCCGTACGCTTCCACGGTGGCTCCAGTTGGGTCCTTCGCCCGGCTGGGGCTCGGTTCAGTTGTGCTCGGAACCCCTGGCTCACGCCCGGGGCTACGTTCTTTTGCCGCCTCGCGGCTGAAATGAGCCGAGTCTTCTTTTCTTGTCAATTCGCGGCTGAAGGCATCGGCGGCGGGGGAGACGGGAGGAACATAGGGAACGGCGCTTACGGCGCGGGCGCCGCGCTCAAGCACGGCGTTTCCAATCACGTCGTTGGCGGCGGGATGCTGAGGCAAGGTGACGACTATGCCTTTGGAATGAATGATGCCGGCTTTCTCCCCGGCGATCTCAGCGATGGTGTTGCCAAGGAATTTTTGATGGTCGAGGGAAATATCTGTGATCACCGAAATCAAGGGCTCGACCACGTTGGTGGCGTCCAGGCGGCCGCCCATGCCGACTTCCAGCACGGCGAGGTCCACCTTAGTTCGAGCGAAATGCTCGAAGGCAATGGCGGTCAACATCTCGAAAAAACTGGGATGCCAGGGAAGTTCGCCGGCGACAATCAGCCGGTTGGCAATCTCCTCGACACGGTCATGAAGCGTCGTGAACTCCTCATCGCTGATTTCCTCGCCATTTATGCGGATACGCTCGTTCAGGCGAACCAGGTGGGGTGAGGTATAAAGCGCGGTGTGGTAGCCGGCGGCGCGCAGGATCGAAGCCAGGGTTGCGGCGGTGGAGCCTTTGCCGTTAGTGCCCGCGATGAGAACCGAGGGAAAACGGCGTTCGGGATGATCGAGAGCCCTGAGCAGCACCCTCATGTGGGCCAGGTCGAACTTGTGCGAAGGCGTGCGGGCCAATTCGTGGCCGAGCGCGTAAAGATTCGCAACTGCGGAATCGTAGGACAAGCGGTTAGCTCTTAGCTCTTGGCCGTTGGCTCTCGGCCCTCGGCTTGAACACGATCGAGATGTATTTTATAGGGTAGCTGCAGATTGCGGCCGAGGCGGGGAAGCTAAGAGCTAAAAGCCAACAGCTAAGAGCCACCTACGCCGCCATAAAGGCCAGTGCCCGCGCGATGTAGGGCTTGAGCTGGCGGCGGTGAATGACGGCGTCCAACATCCCGTGCTCCAGCAGGAACTCGCTGCGCTGGAAGCCTTCGGGCAGCTTCTGGCGGATGGTCTGTTCGATCACGCGGGGGCCGGCAAAGCCGATGAGCGCGCCCGGTTCAGCGATGTTCAGGTCGCCCAGCATGGCGTAGGAGGCGGTAACGCCGCCGGTGGTGGGATCAGTAAGCACAGAGATGTAGGGCACACGCGCCTCATGCATGCGGGCGAGGGCGGCGGAAATTTTGGCCAACTGCATCAGGCTGACCACGCCTTCCATCATGCGGGCGCCACCGGAGGCGGAAACGATGACCAAGGGGATCTTGCTGTCGGTGGCGCGTTCGACGGCGCGGGCGATGGCTTCGCCGACCACCGCGCCCATGCTGCCGCCGATGAAGGAATACTCCATGGCGCTCACAATCACCGGCCGGCCTTCCAATTTGCCCCGCGCGTTGATGACCGCATCTTTCAGGCCCGTGTCCCCCTGGGCCGTTTGCAGGCGCTGGCGGTACGACTTCAGGTCAACAAACTTGAGCGGATCAGTGGACGTCAGATTGTCGTCTTCGACCTCGTACTCGTTCTTGTCGAGCAACTGAGCCAGGCGGGAACGCGCGTCAATGCGGAAATGGCGATCGCACTTGGGGCAGACATTCAGATTTTCGGCCAAATCCTTCTTCCAGATGATCTGCCGGCACTGGTCGCACTTCACCCACAAACCCTCGGTACGGACTTTCTTTTCGCCCGAGGTGTCCAGCTCTCCGCCTTCGCGTTTGAACCAAGCCATAAGAACAGTTGTCAGTGGCCAGTGGTCAGTTGCCAGTTCTTGAAGATTGATGATTGATGATTGATGATTGACGAATGAACCCCTGAATCCGCATGCTCTCAGGACGCACCGCCCAACTTCCAATCGTCAATTGGCAATCATCAATCGTCAATTTCAGTATTCGATTCCTCGCTGAGCCTCCACACCCTTCTCGTAGGCGTGCTTGACCTGGCGCATCTCGGTCACCGTATCAGCCAGTTCCACAATTGTCGGATGGGCGTTGCGGCCCGTCAATATCACATGCACCATAGGCGGTTTATTTCTGAGGATTTCCGCGACCCTGGCCGGGTCGAGCATGCCATAGCTGATGGCGTAATTGATCTCATCGAGGATGACCAGGTCCCAGTCGCGCGAATTGATGGCGCGAGCGCCTTCGGCCCAGGCTTCCTCGACCAGTCGGACATCCTCGGGATCGGGCTTTTCGGTTCCTACTTTCACGAAGCCGCGGCCCATCTGCTTCATGATAAAGCGGTCGCCGAAGGCCTTCACCGCGTCCAGTTCGCCGTAGTGCCAGGAACCCTTCAGGAATTGCAGCATGAGCACGCGCATGCCCTGGCCGACAGCGCGCAGGGCGGTGCCCATGGCGGCAGTCGTCTTGCCTTTGCCGGGGCCGGTGTTCACGATGATGAGACCGCGACGAACGTCGGACATAAACCAGTTGTCGTGCTCAGTTGCCAATTGTCAGTAAGCGGGCAGTGGTCAGTGGGCAGTGATCAGCACGGCAATCATTGATTGTAAATGTGATTACGGGAATTTGCTCTCAGGGCAAGTTTGACCCGAGTGGCGCGTGCGGCCTAACATGGGCGGTTTTTTAGTGAAACTTCAGATGCGCAAACCATCTCCACTCGTGTTCTCGGCGATCAGCCTGTTTTTCTTTTGCGCTGTAAGCGCGGCGCAAAACGCGCCCATTACTCTTAACGTGGATGCGCGCGAAGCGCCACGGCGGATTTTTCACGTGCGGCTGAGTTTTCCGGTCTCGGCCGGCCCGCTCACGCTTTACTACCCCAAGTGGCTGCCGGGAAATCACCGGCCCACGGGTCCGATTGCGAACCTGGTGGGCTTGCACTTCAGCGCAAGCGGACAGGTGATTCCCTGGAACCGCGACGATGTGGACATGTACGCCTTCCACGTGAATGTGCCTGCGGGCGCGAGCACGCTGGAGGCCGGCTTCGATTACGTTACGCCCAGCCATGGCCCCGGCCGCTTCGACCCGGTTTCCACCGACCAACTGATGATCCTGAACTGGAACGTGGTTCTGCTTTATCCTGCAGGCAAGCCGGCGCGGGACTTCACTTATAACGCCACGCTGGAGCTGCCGGCGGGGTGGAAATTCGGCACAGCGCTGCCAGTGAGCAGCCATTCCAGTAGCGCAGTGGCCTTCGCGCCGGCGCCACTGAACACGCTGATTGATTCGCCGGTGCTGGCGGGCGCGAATTATCGCGCGGTACCCCTACCTGCACCGGGCTCGCCGCCGCAAGAACTCGATATCGCCGCCGATTCCGCGGCCGTCCTGGAGATTCCCGAGGAATCGGTGGCCGACTATACGCGCCTGATGGCAGAAGCCGGCGCCTTGTTTGGCGCGCACCATTACCGTGATTATCACTTCCTGCTCACGCTAAGTGATGTAGAGCCGCCCAACGGCCTGGAGCACCACGAATCCAGCGACGACCGCGCTCCGGAGCGTACGCTGATTGACCCCAGCCTGCGCAAGCTGATGGCGAGCCTCCTGCCGCATGAATACGCTCATTCCTGGAACGGCAAGTACCGGCGTCCCGCGGGCCTGGCGACCCCCGATTACCAACAGCCGATGAAGGGCGAGCTGCTGTGGGTGTACGAAGGACTCACCACATATTTGGGAGAGGTGCTGGCGGCACGCTCCGGCCTCTACACGCCAGCTCAGTTCCGCGAGCAACTGGCGCTGACAGCCGCGCAGATGGATCACCGCGCCGGGCGCCTCTGGCGGCCGCTGGAGGATACGGCGGTTGCAGCGCAGATCCTTTATGAAGCACCTCGGGAGTGGACGTCCTGGCGCCGCAGCGCGGATTTTTATCCGGAGAGCGAGCTCACCTGGCTGGAGGCCGACACCATCATCCGCAAGCAGACGAACGGGCGGCGGTCGCTGGACGATTTCTGCCGCGCCTTTGAAGGTCCGCCCAGCGGGCCGCCA
>DASYWT010000179.1:0-5124 GCA_035935775.1 Terriglobales bacterium | reverse complement strand
AGACGTAAACCAGTATCCGGAGCAAGCGCAACAATACATTGGCTATCTCTCCGACTTTTTCTCGGTGTATGAGGAGCTGAAGGTCTGGGAATACCTGGACTATTTTGCTCACGCCTACAAGATGGCGGAAAAGGAGATTCCGGCGCGCGTCGCCGAGGTGATCGCGCAGGTCAATCTTGCGAGCAAGCGCGACGCGTTCATACGCGGTCTTTCTCGAGGCATGAAACAGCGGCTGGGGATCGCCCGCGCCATAATCCACCGCCCCAAGGTTCTGCTGTTGGATGAGCCGGCTTCGGGGCTGGACCCAAAAGCGCGCATCGAACTCCGCGAGTTGCTATGTTCTCTGCGCGACGAAGGCGCGACCATCCTGATTTCCTCCCATATCCTGACGGAACTGGAAGGGTTGTGCACGTCTATCGGGATCATGGAAAAGGGCCACATGATGCGGAGCGGCAAAATGGAGGAAATTGCGGCAGCCGGGGGTCCGTTATTGCTGGTGCGGATGGGCTGGGTTGGCGATTCCGCGGCCCTGACGGAGAGTTATTTGCGGCAAAACCCACTGGTATCGGAGCTTCGCTTTGCCGAGAATTCAGCCCTGTTTGGCTTCGGCGGCTCCGAGGAGGAACTGTCTGCGGTGCTGGCCACGCTGGTGGGCGCGGGCATTCGCGTGGTCTCCTTCGGCGAGGTACGACCGACGGTCGAGGAAGTCTACATGAAACTTTCCACCCATGAGGTCACGTAGAGTGGCGGTATTTCGCAATCCCGAATTCGTAAGGCATCTTCGCGCCGAACTACGCCCGGCGCGGGCTGCGGCGGTGGTAATCATCGTTGTGCTGGTGTGCATTTTAGTAGCGCTCTCCTGCTGGACTTCCGTGCAGCGAAATTTGGAGAGCGCGCGCTATGCCGCCAACCACTTTGATGGCTTCTGGGTGGCGCGACTCCAGCAGCTTGAAAGAAACAAATCCCGTGATACATGGCTTCTGTCTTACAAGTGGCTGTTGGGAATTCAGGGCGTCGTCCTGACGTTCTGGGCTTTGCTTGCTTGCGCTCAGTCTATCTCTGGAGAGCGCGAACGTAAGACCTGGGATTTTCAAAGGACGACGCGGCTCTCGCCCGCCGAAATGATTGGAGGCAAGCTGTTCGGCGAGCCAGTGCTGGCCTACTTTGCCTTCCTGGTCTCGTTACCCGCCGGCTTCGCCGCAGGATTGCTGGCCGGAGTAGAGGTGCCCGATATTATTGAGGCGTATATTTTCCTCGCCGTCTGCGCCTTGTTCCTGGGGATGGCGGGGCTGTGGCTATCCATGCTGTTTGAGAACCGCAGCCGGGGCGTCGGCCTGATTGGCGCGTTGGGAATCTACTTCCTGGTGATGGTCAGCTACGTTACCCGAGAAACGGGACTGCCAGGGCTGGCCGGGTTCAGTCCGCTGACAGGGATCTCAAGCCTGTTTGGCATCCGCCCCACTTATTACAAGACCGACGGCTCATTTTTTGGGTATCCCGTTTCCTGGCTGGCACTGAGCCTGTTTCTCGAGATTTCGTGCGGGGCGTGGTTTGCCCTGATGCTAGCGCGGAACTTGAAACGTGATTATGCAGCTATTCGCCCACTGTCCCGCTGGCACGCCCTGGCCTGCGTGGCCTATGTCAACCTGGTGATTTATGCTCTGATGCGGCCTGATGCAATCGGCATTCTTGCAGGCGCGAGCTACTTGGTAACCGTGATGGTGATCGTAAATGCTCTTGCGCTGCTGCTGATTGGGCTCGCAACCTTGAGCCCGTACGAGCGCCTGAGCGTATGGTGGCGCGAACGGCGCGGCTTAGGAGTTTCCGGATACATGCAGGAGGGCCTGCCCCTGCCCTGGCTGGCGCTCTCAGTGGCAATAGCCTACGCCCTGCTGATCTTTGGATTGGAGGTGTGGCGCCATAGTTTGCCGTTTGAGCGAATACTGCTGGCCTCCGCCGCGCTGCAGTTTACGGTCCTGTTCATTTTTCTGGCGCGCGATGTTTTGTTCATCCAATGGTGCAATCTGACGCGGCTTCGCCAGCCGGTTGTGAAGGGATGTCTTTACCTCTGCCTGTATTACGCAGCCGCGGTAGTAATCGGCGCAGTTTTTTACTGGCAATCGGAAGAATCGGGAAACCAGGCGCTTGCCTTGCTGACTCCCGCGGAAGCATTTTATCCGCGCTTGAAGGGACAGCATTTTCCGCCTGCAACTTATGTGGGAATAGCGCTGCAAGCCGGACTCATCATAGTGCTACTGGCGGTGATTGCGAGGAAATTGAAGTCGGCTCCGGAACTGACCGGGCGATAAGCGCCAGGAAACGCCGCTAAGTTGGGCGCCAAGCGAATTCTTTGAGACAAGTAGATGCTCGCCCTGCTCAGACTGGACGCATACACCACTACCGCTGCTTTGGCCGTCTTCACCTACTATGCCGCGGCGTGGGCGCTTATAGCACACGCGCCCAGGCAGGGTACGATCGTGCCCCTATACGACCCCCCGCAACAACTTTCACCCGCAGGCTTGCGCTATGCCTGGAAAAGACGCTTCGACGACCGGACATTTTGGGCAGCGGTGCTCAGCCTGGTCTCCAAGGGATTGGCGACCATGAAATCGGATTCCGGGGGAGCCATTCTCCACCTCGCCCCATCGGCGGATGGGAAGGCACTGTTGCCCGAGGAGGAAAGACTGTTGTTCGACAAGGTGCAGGCTCATCCCAAAGGCAAAGGTGTGCGCATCAATATGCTGGATGAGGGTACTGCCGACCTGGCTGGACGAATGTCGGACGTGTTGCGAGATGAGGCTTCGGGAGTCTGGTTTCAGGACAACCGAACCTGCGTGCTGACCGGAACGGCTTTCTCTGCAATTGTGGTGTTGCTGGCTGCCAAGCCAAGCTCGGCGGATGAATGGTTTGCCCTCGGACTGTCGTTTGCAGTCATGGCGCCTGCGGCATATTACCTTCCTTTCCTGCTGCTGAGAATCCGCGACTTGTTCCGCACGGTACGCGCCAAGCTCGACCTGCAGGTACTGTGCCGGGCCGCGGCGCCGCTGATGTGGGTGCTGCCGTGCGTTGCCGGGATCGTCCTGGGATGCATTGAGTTGGGCGGCACATTCGGCGGGCTGGCGGTCGGCGTGACCGCAGTGATGGCGGCGCTGGACGTCGCCTTCCTGCATTTCCTGCGCACGCCGACACAGAAGGGGCGACAGTTGCTGGATGAAATCGAGGGCTTCCGGCTATTTCTGCAGGAGGTGGACCGGTCTTCTCTCAACCAGCCGGACGCTCCGGGTGAACACCCCGGGACATACGAGAAGTACCTGCCTTACGCGGTAGCGCTGGAAGTGGAACAGGCGTGGGGCGACCGCTTTGTCGCCCTGGCTTCGACCGTGCACCGGGCGGAGAGCGTTCCTAATACGGAATCGTTCTATCTGGGCATGTGGGATGGAAAGCCGGTAGAAATCATATACGCACCGCAGCCCGCTCGGCGTTTCTAGGCAGCCGGCTCCGTGCCCGAAGGCTTACAATCTGGCGTGCGAATTTTTTTGCTGGTCCTTCTTCTAAACTTTCCCGCCTATGCCCAGCAGTGGTGGTCGGTGCAGACCAGCGGGCTGGACACCAATCTGCGCGGGGTCAGCGTTAGCTACGACCAAGGCAGCGAAGGGAAACAACACTACATTATCTGGGCTTCAGGCTCGAACGGCGTGATTCTGCGTTCCACCAACGACGGGAAAACCTGGGAACAGCTGAGTGTGCCCGGAGGCGGCGACCTGGATTTCCGCGACATTGAAGCCTTCGATGCGGAGAGGGCTTACGTGATGTCGAGCGGGGAGGGGGACAAGTCGCGAATCTACAAGACCGGGGACGGAGGTAAGACGTGGAGGCTCGAATATTCTGACAAGCGCACTGGCTTTTTTCTGGACGCGCTGGCATGCGAATCCGCGACCCGCTGCTATGCGCTGAGCGATCCGGTAGATGGCAAGTTCCTAGTGCTGGCCACGGAGGATGGCGAGCACTGGAAAGAACTGCCGCGCGACAAGATGCCGGCGGCGTTGCCCAACGAAGGAGCGTTTGCGGCTAGCGGCACCGCCCTCGCGCTGTGCGAAGACGGCAGCATTTACTTTGGGACGGGAGTGGGGGCGGCGCGCATTTTTCGTTCCACGGACCAGGGAAGGTCATGGAAGGTGGCCACGACGCCGGTTCCCAGCGGTCCCACCGGGGGCATCTTCAGCGTCGCCTGCTATGGTCGGAGCGATGCCCTGGTAGCGGTCGGGGGCGACTACAAAGCCCCGGCAGAGGCCAAGCGAGTCGCGATTTATTCGCAAGATGGCGGGGAGACGTGGAGCCTGTCGGAAGAGCAGCCGGGCGGCTACCGCTCAGCCGTGGGGTCGTTTTCCTACGGGGATTTTGCGGCCGTGGGACCGAACGGAACCGACATAAGCCATGACCGGGGAAAGCACTGGAAGCATAGCGATCATTTGAACCTCAATGCGGTCAGCTTTGAAGGCACCGCCGGCTGGGCGGTGGGCGCGAAAGGCACGATCGCGCGCTTCAAGGACCACTACGAATACCTGATTAAGAATGGAGGAGCTACAGCGGCGGGAAGCGCAGCCAAGAGACCCTAGGCAGGCGAGATCTCCGCATCGTATCGTGCGGCGACTGAATCTAAGAAGTGCTGTTGGATTCCTTTCGCTGGCAATTACCTGTATCGGGAGATCTGAAGGAATGAGAGTGTTCCTGGCGGGTGCGAGCGGGGCAATTGGGCGCAGGCTGGTGCCGCTTCTGGTAGAAGCCGGCCACACGGTAACCGGGATGACGCGCACGGCGAGCAAGGCAGAGATGCTGCGCGGAGCGGGCGCCCAGCCAGTGGTGGCCGATGCGCTTGATGCCGGCGCCGTGATAGCAGCAATAAAAACCGCCAGGCCAGAGGTAGTGATTCACGAACTCACAGCGATTCCCGCTCGTTTGGACATTCGAAGGTTCGATCGTGAATTTGAAATCACCAACCTTTTGCGCACCAAGGGAACGGACAATCTGCTGGCCGGAGCGCGGGCTGCCGGCGCAAGAAGATTCGTGGCGCAGAGTTATGCGGCATGGCCTTATGCGCGCCAGGGAGGCGCGATCAAGACCGAA
>DASYWT010000178.1:0-16711 GCA_035935775.1 Terriglobales bacterium | reverse complement strand
GGCAGATGAACCAGCGTTTCCGCGGCCGGCATCACGATCATGTAGTTGTACATGCCCATGATGGTGTTGATGGCCGCGGCCAACTGGCGGGCTTCGTCGCCCAGAGCGGTGCCGAACAGAGTCTGGGCCACGATGGCCAGTCCCATCTCCATCATGGCCAGCGAAACGTCTATCAGCGCGCCGTCCTGCCATTGCTCGCGGGCGCGCTCGGCATTCTCCACCATGGTTTGCGCGTAGGCGCGAATCCGCTGCCGATGGAACGCGGGCGCTGCGGCCTGGCGCTGGCGGCGGTGGGCCGCACCCTCGGCGGTGATCATGCCTTTGCCGAGCAGCAACTCGGAGCGGCGCACCGTCCGCTCCTTTTCAAAATTATCGTTCTGGTTGATCAGCACCTCGGCGATGAGCGCGGGGTCATTGAGGAAAAGAATGTGCTGGCGTCCCAGGTGGTGATGCACCACGTCGCCGTATTCCCGCGCCAGTTGCTGGAAGAGCATGATCGGGTCGGGCGGCCGAAAACGGCGTCTCGCCATCCATAGCAAGCCGTGCTTGGGGCCGGGAGGATAGGAATAACCGCGGCGCACGGAAACAAGTTGTTGCAGGCTGGCACTCATTTGGAATTCCCTTCGCGGCCAAGGCCAAGCGTATTTCCTTTGCAACCACGAAGGCGGGTTACCAACATGATGCCACAAAGGAGAGCGAAGCGGCCGGCAGCCGCCGCCGGTGCAAAAGCCGGGCAGGGCACAAGGAACCACCCTGTCAAATAGATCGTGGCGCGATTTTTATCAGTGACTTTTCCCCATGCTGGCAGGCATCCTGCCGCTGGCAGCAGAACATCGGTTTAATTAAGGGCAATCTCCCCAGGCAGAGGTGGCGGGTTGCAGGTTTCAGCGGGGCGTAACGGTCCGCTGCCACCGCCAGAATCAAGGTCAAGCATGCGATACATGGCGGCAGCAAGCCAGATGTTGGACCAGATTGGAGAAAGAGTGCGCCGCCGCTTCGGCCTCCACCAGGGGCCGGGCGCCAGAATCCTGATCGTCCGCGGCAGTCGCATGGCGGTCGAGATGGCGAGGATTCTCCGCCGCTATCGCTTAAATATCGAACTGGTGGAGCGGAGCGCGCTGCCGGAGCGTGCGCGTCGCGCGCAGCCGGCTCTGATTGTGAGCGACCTGGCCGTGGGCGGCATGTCAGAGATGGAGGATGCCCTGCGTCTTCGCCGCCAGTTGCCCGACTGCAAGGTGATGCTGTTCTCCGGCCAGGGACTGCACCGCACAACTCTGCCCCGCGAATCGGAGCTCGAACTAGTGCGCACCATCGAACGCCTGTGCGCCGACCCTTTCAGCGGGCAAATGCTGTGGCTGGACCTGGCACGCTTCGTCCAAGCCATGCCCCGGCACAGATCCATGGCTGCCTGATGACGCCCCATCTCATATTTGTCCAAAGCTTCACGGGCGGCGCGAGAAGTGCTAGTGGGCCAGATTCCAGCTGCCCGCGGTGGTCGAGCCAAGAGCGTTGACGGCCGTTACCCACCGCTCCATCTTGTGGTGACCGGTGCGATGGAGAAGATAACTGGCGAGCAGCGGCCCGCCCACGCCGAAGCCGTAGCTGAATACCGCTTGTCCTCCCCAGCCATGGTTTACAAACAAAGCGCCGAAGGGATTCAGTTCGTGGATCGGCCGGCCATCAAGCGTGCGCCGGGTAGTGATGGCGTCATAAGTTTCTGCCGCCAAGTTCCAGCCATGCAGGGCGAGGTTTGTGCGGTCGAAGAAGTGATGCTCCGGGAGCGGGGCCGACTCCAGCAGCGAACCCGACACTGTGGAGGGCCGCGGTAGCTGCTGAGCAGCACACAGAGCCCCCGTGAGGAGGCAAAGCAGAAAACAGATTTTACGCATGCTTTTGCGTGGAGTGTAGCAGAGTGGCTGCCGACGAGCATCGGCAATATTGCTAGGGGTGATTACTTAATACAAGCCGGCGGTGTTCGCCGTTCTTGGCTGAGATACGCGGCCAACCAGCAGCTCCGGGCGCCTCATCTCAAAATGGCTGGCCGCGTCAGGAGCTCAATGCACAAACTGGGGTGTTGCTGCCTTTTGTTCCTCCTTCTCGTTGTTTTCACCGATTGCCAGGGAGCTCGAGGGAACAGCAGCGGCGGTAACGGCGGCACTCCTCCACCGCCCCCTCCGCTGGCGGAAAACCTGACCATCAAGATGTCGGGCGCTGGATCCGGGACGGTGACCAGCAAGCCCAAAGGTATTAATTGCCCCACTACCTGCCAAGCGACCTTCAACCAGGGCACGAAGGTCACTCTCACGGCCACACCCGGCAGCAATTCGTCCCTCGACAGCTGGAGCGGAGCCTGCACGGGCAGCAGCTCCACCTGTACTGTCACCTTGAGCAGCAACCAGACGGTGACAGCAAGCTTTCATCAAGCCGACGTCAGTGTTCTCAACCACGTCATCATCCTGCTGCAGGAGAACCGCTCCTTCGACCATTACTTTGGCCATCTGGCGGATTATTGGGCGGCCAACGGCTACTCGGCAGAGCCTTTCGACGGCGAGCCCGCGGATGCCTCCAACCCCAGCACCACTCCTGGCACCCCGGTCAGCGCTTTTCATCTGACCACGACTTGTGTAGAGAATCCCAGCCCATCATGGAACGAGAGCCATGCCGACTGGAACCACGAAGACCCCACCTCCAGCACCCCGTTGCTGGACGGCTTTGTCCGTTCTGCCGCGAGCGAAAAGAGTCCGACAACCGGCCTGCCTTACATAGACAGCAAGGGCATCCGCGTCATGGGCTATTACACGGACCGCGAGCTGCCCTATTACTACTTCATGGCTTCCAATTTCGGAACTTCCGACCGCTGGTTCTCGCCGGCCATGACCCGCACCCAGCCCAACCGCATGTACCTGTATGCCGCAACGTCCCATGGGCACGTGTATCCGCTTACTCCCACCAGTCCGCTGCTTTCTGACCAGACCATCTTCCAGCTTCTGCAGAACAATGGCATTTCCTGGAAGATCTACGTGCATCCCGACGCCAACGGCTGCTCCAAGCCCAGTTGCCTTTTTGCCCAGAGTTACATGAATCAGTTCACCTACGGCGCCACCATCCTGCAGAATTTTCCGCAGAATTATGCTCCCATTTCCCAATACTTCAGTGATGTGCAGAATGGGACCTTGCCCCAGGTGGCATTTATCGAGCCGGCCTCGGAATCATTGCTCGACGAGCATCCCGCCGACGACGATTTGCAGGCGCAATTTATTCCCAATGTGCAGACGGGCAGCAATTATGCTGCTTCGCTGATTAATGCCCTGATGAGCAGCTCATCGTGGAAGGATTCGGTTTTCTTTCTTTCCTTCGACGAGGGGGGCGGGTTCTACGATCACGTTGCGCCCCAGCCGGCGGTGAATCCGGACGGCATCCCGCCCAGCGATCTGGTCACTGGCCCCAGCCCTGATATCTGCGCTGCCGGCAACGGCGCCGGTGGTTATACCTGCAACTTCACACTTACGGGTTATCGCGTTCCCTTGATCGTGATTTCGCCGTTTGCCAAGAAGCACTACGTCTCCCACACGGTGGCGGATTACACCGCGCTGCTGAAGTTCATTGAAACACGCTTCAATCTGCCCAGTTTGAACGCCAGAGATGCGGCGCAGATGGACATGACCGAGTTCTTCGATTTCACCAACAAACCCTGGGCCACCCCGCCGAAGCCTCCGGCGCAGCCGACGAATGGGTCCTGCTACCTGAATCAGCTGCCGTAAATTAGGGGTGACGAATCACGATAGAGGATTGCAGCCCCGCCCGGTGGGTTTCGCAACCGTAATCGGTAATCTTCCACCTGAATATCGCGGAAGGCTGGCGGGACATACTTCTACTTCGGCGGGAAATTCACACCTACCGGGTGGCGCGACCGGCAGGGGAGGATCGGGAACGATCAGGATGATGAGGGTTGGACAGCATCTGCCGACTGGCTTCGCGATCGCTTCAACCTCGGGGCGGGCGCCGGAAATTTCCAGCCCGGCACTTCGCCCGTGCGCTCCAGGTTGTCAGCAAACTTGCGCAACTCTCGAGCTACAGGCTTGGGCCCATACTCGGCGACGGCAAGTTTTACAGTGACCGCGACTCCGTCCAGCGAGTCATTGGCATTCAGTTGCCGCAGCAACCAATGCTTGATTGACAAAGCCACTTGCGCAACCTCCTGCTTGGATGAACTTCTACACGGTGGCTGGCTCCTCGTCCAGAAGACGCTCCAAGTTAATGCAGGCCCGAGGTTTCGCGCAAGCGAAAAGGCAAGTATCGAGGAACTCAAATTAGGCTTTCTCGTCGGCGGCGAGGCCAGCGTGAGCTGGTGAGACACAATCCTCCCATTCTGAGAACCTGCGTGCTCACAATGGGCAAGTTTCAACTGCCCAGCGGGGTGCCGGCGGTTACAGAAGAGAGAGCTGCAGGCCCAGGCTCACCTTCATTGTGGCGCGCCGCTTGCATTCACACCTTGGCTTGGGCGAAACATGGAACCGCAGCACATTCAGGCGGTTGTGGCGCTGACCTTCATCCTCCCGTTGGCAAGGGTGGCGGTCATGCTGGTCGTCGGAGCCATGCTCATGCTGCTGTTGGGTCTGCGCATGCGCCAAACCATGGTCGTACCCGCTGGTCTTTCCACTCCGCCACAACCAGACATTCTGAAGACGCGCCTGGTGTCGCACAATGAAGTCATCGCCGAATTCCTGAAGAACGAGTTCTACCACCCTGATTTCGACGATGTGCGCAAGGAGTTCGCAGCCATCGTCCTCAACCCTAATTTGCAGGATGAAGGCGAAAACATCCGCCGCCGCCAGTTGCTTTTTCGCAAGCGCGGAGGATTGTGGCGAGAGCTGCCTGCCGATACAACCTGGTGGGAGGTGTCCATGCGGGCCCGTGCCCTGGGCCGGGTGCGGGTGTTTCCCCGCGCTGACTGGCGCCGCTATTCGCAACGTGGCTTCTCCCTGCCTCAGTTTGCCGGCCGCATTGCCGCCGGCCTGGCCAAACCCGCGCCCGACTCATTTGTCTCGGGGCTAAGCGTGCTGCAGGCGCAGTTGGTCAAAAACGGCGTCGGCGGAAGCGTACTGCTGATCGGAATTGATGAAGACAAGCCACTAACCATCATCGAGGGCAATCATCGCATGGTGGCGGCTGCCCTCATGCCCTCGCCGCCGCTGCAGACTTTTCGTTTGTATTGCGGCTTCTCGCCCCGCATGTCGCGCTGTTGCTGGTACCAGAACAGCATGGTCAACCTTCTGCATTACGCGGGAAATGTGTTGCGCGACCTGAGCCAGTTCCGTCACTCCGACCTGGCCCGCATTTTCTCCGGTCGCCGGCCGGCGGCCAAAGTCTCAGCTTCCGCCGCTGCCACGCCCACGCTGCAGCTCTCCGGCACCGGCCTGCAAATGCGCGAAGACGAGGTCAGCGCCAGCGAGCAGCCCGACAAACCCGCTGCTTGAGCAATCCGGCGGCGGCCAAGTAAGAATGCCCGCTGAGGTTCGGTCTCACCTTTGCAGCAGCGCTTCCAGGGTAGGGAAGAATCCCGGATAAGAGATGTCCACCACGCCCGCGTTGCGAATGTGAAGTTCGCTGCTGGCCCCCAGCGCAGCTACCGCGCTGGCCATAGCGATACGGTGGTCGCCAAAAGAATCCACTTCGGCGCCGTGCAAGGCCTGCTTTCCCGGAATGAACAGCCCGTCGTCGCGAACTTCCACGTTTGCGCCCATGGCCTGCAGGTTCTGGGCCATAGCGGCGATGCGGTCAGACTCCTTCACCCGCAGCTCACGCGCGTCGCGGATCTCCACCCCATCCTCGGTATAAGGACCGATGGCGGCAAGCACCGGTAGCTCGTCAATCAGGGCGGCCGACTGTGCTCCCGCGATGCGCGTGCCGCGCAAGCGGCCGCCGTGGCGGGCCTGCAGCGTGCCCACTAGTTCGCCGTGATGCTCCTCAATCTTGAGCACCGTGATGCGCATTCCCATGGCGATGAGCACATCCAGAATGGCGGCACGGGTCGGGTTCAGCAGCAGGTCGTCCACCAGGAGGCTGGATTCGGAAAAGATGGCGGCGGCGCAGAGAAAGAACGCGGCGCTGGAGATGTCGCCGGGAATGGCGGCGCGAATGGCCTGCAGCTTCTGCCCGCCGGCAATCGAGCAGCGGTTGCCGTTGCGGTTCACCTTCGCCCCAAAGGCACGCAGCGCCAACTCGCCATGGTCGCGCGTGCGCACCGGTTCCTCGACCGTGGTTTCTCCCTGCGCCAGCAGGCCCGCGAAAAGCAGGGAGGATTTGACCTGCGCGCTGGCCACCGGCATCTGGTACTCGATGCCCCGCAGCCGGCTTCCCTGAATGCGCAGGGGCGGACGGCAGCCCTCCCCCGCGCTGATCGTTGCCCCCATTTTCTGCAGCGGGGTCACCACGCGCTGCATGGGCCGGCGGGAGAGCGATTCATCGCCTACCAGTTGGCTGGTGAAATTCTGTCCAGCCAGAATGCCCGCGAGCATGCGCATGCTGGAACCGGAGTTGCCGCAATCCAGCGCCTGCTGCGGCGGCGCCAGCGCCGGGCCTTTCCCGCGCAGGCGGATGTTTCCCTCGTGGCGCACAATTGAGCAGCCCAACCCACGCAAGCAATCAAGAGTGCTGGCGCAATCCGCGCCGCTGGAAAAATTCTCCAGTTCGGTTTCGCCTTCCGCCAGCGCTCCCAGCATGGCATAGCGGTGCGAAATAGATTTGTCGCCGGGCAGACGCAAGCTGCCGGCCAGGTTCTTAGCCGGTTGTACCGTGACCACCGGCAACGGGATAGTCGAATTTTGCACGCGACTCCTGTCCGCGAGTTGCTCGCCTGGGCACAAATTTTTCGAGCAGCTCTGCGGAAGGCTAAGACAACTGTCGCTTGTAGCTGCCATCTCAGTCAATAGCGCACTTGCAAGCCGGTGCTCTTACTGAGTGGTTGTTCCACGGCCTTCAGGTCCCCTGCCTAAGACGGGAAGCCCTCGCAAAAAGTCCGCCGCTTCGCATCGAGAGGTCAGGATGTTTTTTTCGCGGGATAAGCTCTTCCTGGCAGGTTTCCTTCTTGCCTTCGCCATCGTTCCAGCCTTCGCCCAAATCGGGGATTTGCAGGAACCAAGCCTGGGCGGCAGCCCACAATTTCCAGGCGCGCCTCCGCAAATTGGTCCGGAGGTAAAGCGGCCCGAGAACGGCGTGATCATGGGTACGGTCCGCACCCTGGACGACAAGCCCGTGACCAATGCGCGGGTGGTGGTCACCTCCCTGCAGCAGCAGCGTTTGATTACCGAGTACACCTCTACTGACGGCTCCTTCGTTGTGAACAGCGTGCCCACCGGAGAATATGAGTTGCGGGCGGAATCGGGCGTGCTGGAGGCCAGCGCGCGGGTGCGCGTAGACGACGGACAAACCTGGGTGACCTTGCGCATGCCGGCTTCCCCGACGCGGGGCGGGAGCGGCAGCCCGCCGACGGTTTCAGTGCAGCAGTTGCGGGTACCGGAAAAAGCCGCGTCCTTCCTCGCCAAGGCACAACAAGCTTTAATGAAGAACCACCTCGAGGAAGCGGGCAAATATGTCTCCCACGCGCTCGCTGCCTACCCCGAATATGCTCAGGCCCTGGCCTTCCGCGGCGTACTGGAAATGCAGCAGCAGCAGTTTGAGCAGGCTGCGGCCGACGCCAATCATGCCATCCAGGCCGACCCCAATCACGGCACCGGCTACCTGGTGATGGGAGCAGCGCTCAATTGCCAGCAGAAATTCCAGGATGCTCTGCGGCCCCTGGAGCGGGCGGAAATGCTAATGCCCAACGCCTGGCAGGGATACTTCGAGTCCAGCAAAGCCCTGCTGCAGATGGGAAGCCTTCCGCAGGCGCTGCAGCAGGTGAATAAGGCATTCTCGTTGGCAGATCCCAGCACCCATCCCGACCTTTACATGGTGAGGGGTTACGTCTACATAGGGCTGCACAGCTATGGCGCGGCGCTAACGGAACTTCAGAAGTACCTCAGCCAGGCGCCTAACGGTCCGCACGCGGCGGAGGTGCGGGCAACAGTGGAGAAAGTCCGGCCCCTGGTGGCTAGCACCGTCGAGCACTAGGCAGGTAGGTCAGGCACGGGAAAAGGCGCCGGCGGTGACTTCTTTCAGCACTTCGGGTGGAACTTCGCGCAGACGCAATTGAAACTGAAACATGGCCGTTTCCGGGCCGCGGCC
The DNA here is from genome assembly GCA_035935775.1 of Terriglobales bacterium. Lineage (GTDB taxonomy): Bacteria > Acidobacteriota > Terriglobia > Terriglobales > Acidobacteriaceae > JAICWP01. Next base: position 8,485 of record DASYWT010000178.1, on the reverse strand, counting down.
CCAGCGGTTCACTTCCCAATGGGCGCGCAGAAACTTGATTTCCGGGTGCTGCCCCAGGTCCAGCAGCAACGGGTGCTCGCCGCGATAAAACTTCTGAGGAAAAGCGATGAGGGCTTTCTGCCCCCAGGCAGTGCCATCGGCCGAGCCGAAGACGCTGACGTCCAGCGCCTGCTGCTCCAGAATGCGGGTGATGTTGAGTTGCAGGAGGAAAATGCGGTGCGAAGCCGCGGCAATATCCACCGCCGTGCCGTCTCCCTTGGCTGTTACCGTGGTCCCTTCCGCTACCAGAAATGTATCCACCATGGGCGGCATTGTAACAAAGCCGCGCCTACCGGTTGAAAAGCTGCGTCCCCCGGTTGGACTTAAGCCTTGCCTGACGCGCTCGGGAGCAGTGAACCGGGGGTGAGGCGAGGGTGGTGCCCGGGACCGGAATCGAACCGGTACGGACCTTTCGGTCCTCGGGATTTTAAGTCCCGTGCGTCTGCCAGTTTCGCCACCCGGGCGGGTTTACTTTCAATTGGTTAGCTTACCACCGGCAGGAACTGGAGTCAGATTGTGGCCAATGGTCTAAGCTACCGCGAGTCCGCAAATTCCCCAAGTAGACGAAAACCAAGCTCAGGGTGAGGTTTGGGCGCGTGGATACGGTCTCAACGGCGTTTGCGGCGGCGACATCCTCAGGAGCGGAAGCGCCGATCGTTAGCTATTGAGCGGAAGGGGTGATAACCGCAATAGTTGCCGGCAAGTATATTGATACAGGCCCAGGCGAGTATGTCTCCGCATGTGTTCCATATCCAGGCCAGCGGCCAGAGCACCAAAGTCAGAACGTACAATGCAACGGGCAATTCATCATCCATGTGCGTCATCCTAGTTCCGCGCTCCCGGTTGGCCCAGACGATGGCGGGCGCAGCGAATCCTCGATTCCGGGCATACGGGCTGAGCGCATTCGATGCAGACTCCCTTTAGCTTCCTGTCGGCCCGGACCTCGTGCCATTTCACGTGATACTCCGAAACACTTCCCGTTTTTTGAGAATGCGGAAGGGTTTGTGAAGGGTTTTAAGTGTCATCACTATCCAAGTCTGGGACAACTGTCCTGGAGAGGATGAGCGACTTCCAATCTCACGCCGGTTCACGCCGGGGACAACTGTCATTTTTGACAGGCAGAAAAAGAGGCCAAATGAGCATTCTGTGCCCGGCCTTCTCCCTCGCCTTAGGGCTTGAGTGCTGGCTAATAAATAGGGGATTATCTCCCCCCTAGAACCCTTTGGGTGCCTCGCAGTCTGAGCAACTGCGGGGCGTTGTTATCTCAGGATGACAGTTGGCGTCGCTTGGGCCTTTTTGCGGGGACTTTGTGTGCAGGCGCTCGCAGAAGGCCAGGGCAGCAGCAACTTAGAGGCATCCGCGCCCAGAGGGCTTTGTGGAATGCAAATGTTGCGCGGGATCTGGAGATTGTTGCATTGTTCTGAAAATACCAATCGGGACGCAGATCACTTGACAACCTTGCCTTCAGGTGTACGCTGGTTTAGTCCAGCCGAACCGCACCCTCCCTAAAGCTGCGCATTTGCGCCGTCCGACTGAACCGGCCCTCGCCGCGACCCTTAAAGCGGCACCCCGTTCTGCCGCTTAATTCCTCAATTAGTTTGGACCAGGCCGGCCGGCCTGCCTACAGCGAAACAGGAGTTATTTTATGACGAGGATCTGGTTGTTGTTACTCATCGGCGCGGTCGGATTCTCTTTCGGACTCGCGCAAGACTCACCCACGATTTCCGCCGTGCCACACCTCGTGCGATTCAGTGGCGTCGCTGCGGATTCAGAGCACAAGCCAATGACCGGTACCATCGGGGTCACATTCGCCCTCTACAAGGAACAACAAGGCGGCGCACCGGTTTGGATAGAAACACAAAATGTTCACGCCGACTCTCACGGCCATTACACAGCGCTGCTTGGCGCAACGAAAACCGAAGGTTTGGCGGTAGAGTTGTTTTCATCCGGAGAAGCTCGCTGGTTGGGTGTGCAAATTGCTGGCGCCGAGGAACAACCACGTGTTCTGCTGCTAAGTGTTCCGTACGCTTTGAAGGCAGCGGATGCCGAAACGTTGGGAGGCAAACCTGCATCTGCGTTCACATTATCGTCGCCGCTGGCTACGTCGACCACTGCGAGTTCGCATCCTTCGGTTGCCGCCCCTGCTACCGTTGCCAGCGTGTCTGGGAGCGGAACACCAGGGTACATTGCTCGCTGGACAGGCACTAGCGCGCTCGGCAATTCGGTGCTGTTTCAGAATAGCAGTGGATTCCTCGGACTCGGAACGACGCTTCCGACTCAGAAGTTCCAGGTGAACTCAGGCGACATCCTGATAAAAGGTCCCAACAATTTCGTTGCCGCTGGCAACCAGGCCCACCTGTACCTGGGCGGCCCCAACCACTTTATCGTGGCCACGTACGGCCTCGGGGTGAGCATCGGGGCGGTCTCGGCTGCCAATGCCGTGTTTATCCAAGACAAGACCGGAAATGTCGGTATTGGAACTACCACACCTAGTTCGAGGCTGGTGGTGAACGGACTTGAGCAGGTGGGAACAACTACCGCCACCCCAGGTGCGATCCTAAGCACCACATCGAACTCGCATTCCTATGCCGGTCTCGTCGCCAATGGATTTGGTGACACGGTAACAAGCACAGATGGCATCCATGCTTTCGGTGGCATAGGGATGGGGGTCACTAATTTCGGATCAGGGAATGGCGTAGTTGGCAATGGTGGTGGTGGCGGAGCGCCTTCCGTTGGGGGAGGTGATGGCGTTGTCGGCAATGGTGGGAATGCTGGGGGAGGAGGCGGAAGGGGATTAGTGGGCACCGGTGGCAGTTCAGAGTTAGGTGGAGATGGTGTAAACGGTACCGGCGGGCAGGGAGCAAGTGCGGATGGTGACGGAATTTTTGGAACCAATGTTGACGGAGGGACCTTTGCAGCCTCTGGCGCGTATGCAGGGGATTTCAAAGGCGACCTGAACGTAACTGGCGCCATCTTCGCCGGAACAAAAGATTTTAAGATTGATCACCCGCTTGATCCCGCTAACAAGTACCTGATCCATGCCTCAGTGGAGTCGTCTGAGATGCTCAACGTATACAGCGGGAACTTGGTGCTCGACGGCACCGGCGCCGCCATAGTGACTTTGCCGGCGTGGTTTGAGGCTGAGAATAGCGATTTTCGCTATCAACTGACCGCCATAGGGGCCGCTGGTCCGGGGCTGTATGTCGCGCAGGAGATTTCAAACCACAAGTTCAAGATTGCAGGGGGGCATCCGGGAGGAAAGGTCTCCTGGCAAGTCACCGCAGTTCGACAGGACGCATTCGCCAAAGCGCATCCAGTTGTAGTTGAACAGCTCAAGCCGCTTCGCGAAAGGGGATTCTACATTCATCCCGAACTGTTTGGCGCTCCCCAGGAAAGCGGAGTGGAATGGGCCCGGCATCCGAAGCTGATGCACAAAATTAAGAACCTAAGAACCCGAAATGCGCTGAGAGACTCGAACTCCCGACTGTCGGCTTCGAAGGTTGCCAACCTATCCAACTGAGCTATGGGGCTGCGGGCGGGTGTTTGCGCCACAGCAGAGGCCTACTGGTTGACGCCGCTGGCGAGGAAGCCGCCATCCACCGGGATGGTGGCGCCGGTGACGAAGCCGGCCGACTCGGAAGCGAGAAAAATGGCGGCTCCTACCAGTTCTTCCACCTGACCAAAGCGCCGCATGGGGGTGCGCAGGAGAAATTCCTGGCCGCGCGGCGTGCCGTCGAGCAGTTTCTGATTGAGAGCGGTACGAAAAACGCCGGGCATGAGAGCGTTCACGCACACACCGTGGGGCGCCCACTCCACCGCCAGAGAGCGAGTGAGCGATAGCACTCCGCCCTTGCTGGCGGCATAAGCGGCAACTTCGAAAAGGCCGACGAACGAGGAAAGAGAAGCGATATTGATAATGCGGCCGTAACGGCGCTCCACCATGTGGCGGCCGAAAATCTGGCAGGCGTGCAGCACGCCCTTGAGATTGATGTCGAGAATGGCGTCCCAGTCCTGCTCGCTCAGCGCCAGGGTGGGTGAGCGCTTGGCGATGCCGGCGGAGTTGACCAGAATGTCCACCTTGCCGAAGGCGCTGACCGCCTGCTCGAGCAATTGCCGCAAGGAAGACTGCGAGGTCACGTCGCAGGTGATGGCCAGCGAGCGGCGGCCCAGGCGCTCAATTTCGGAAACGGCTGCCGCCACCTCCGGGACGCGGCGCGCGCTGGGTATCACATCGGCGCCGGCTTGCGCCAGGCCGAGCGCGAGCGCCCGGCCGATTCCGGAGCTGCCGCCAATCACCACCGCGGTTTTTCCATTCAGATCCAGGCCAGGGTAGCTCATAAGATGATCACCAGTTCCACATAGTGCGGCTCAAAGGAGCATGGTCAAATGCGACGCACCAGACCCTGCTCAGTGGCTCGCGTATTGCGAAGCAGTAACAATACTAGGAACAAGCCGATGAGGGGAATCAGGCCGGCGGCAATCATGATGGGATCAAAGGAGTGAGTGCCGGTAAGGTGGCGGGCGTCAGACACGTGGCCAATAAGTTCCGAGGCGACGATGGTGCCGATCCCCGCGCCTGTGCCGCTGAATCCGCTCACCGAAGCTACGGACTCATTGTGGTAGAGGTCGGCGGGCAGGACATTTGCAATGGTGGTGAAGCAGGCGAAAGAAAACGTGGCCAGGGCGAACAGAAGCGAGATCAGAAACAGGTTGGTGGTAAAAATCGTGGGAATCAGAAATGTCATTCCGATGCCGCCAAAGATCATCAGGGCTTTGCGCGCCGGTCCTAAGCCCCAGCCGCGCTGAATGAGGTAACCGGAAGCGGCGCCGCTGAACAAATTGCCCACGTCAGCGGCGACAAAGGGGATCCAGATGGCGACCAGGCTGCTCCTGAGGTTAATGCCTTTCGCAACCAGATAAATAGGGAACCAGTCCGCGATAAAGAACCACACCGGATCGGTGGAGGCCTTGGCAATGATAGTGCCCCAGGTTTGCGGCAGCTTGAGGAGGTCGCGCCAGCGCTGCCGAGGCGCAGGCTGCCATTCGAATTCTGACTTTTCGGCAGCCAGCATCTGGCGCTCGGCGGGGCCGAGGCGGGGATGCTCTTCCGGAGGGCGATAGAGCCAGCGCCAGCCAAGCAGCCAGAAGAAGCCCAGGATCCCCGGAAGCATGAAGGCGGGGCGCCATCCCCAGCGGAAATAAATCCAAAGCACAATGAAGGGGGAGATGGCGGAACCGACGGAGGACCCGCTGTCAAAGAGGGCGGTGGCCAGGCCGCGTTCACGCTTGGGAAACCACTCGGAGACCGCCTTGGTGGCTGCCGGCCAGTTGGCCGATTCGCCGGCGCCCAGCAGGAAGCGGAAGGTGGCGAAACTGTAGAAGCCGCGCGCCAGGGAGGTGAGAATGGACACGATGGAGTACCAGGCCACAGAAAAGCTAAGGCCACGGCGGGTGCCGACGCGGTCCATCAGGCGGCCGCAAAGCGTCATGCCGATGGAATACGAGACGCGGAAGGCGACCACCAAATTGGCATAGTCGGTGTTGGTCCAGTGATATTGCAGTTGCAGGTAGGGAGCCAGCAGCGCCAGAGTCTGGCGGTCAATGTAATTGATGATGGTGGAGGCCAGGAGCATGGCGGCAATCCACCAGCGCAGGTGGTAAATAATGCGCGGCGCGGCGGCGGGCCGGGAAGCGGCAGCTCGGGGAGTAGGGGAGGATTGCACGGGTTCGACGGTCGGTCTTATATATCATTAATCCGACGGCACAGCCTAACAGGGAAGCAGAAACCGGTTAGGGCAGAGGATTGCGAGACGATGGCGGCATTGACAATTAAGGACAAAGCAGATTGCCGGTGGGACCTGGTCAGCCTGGGAGAAGTGATGCTGCGGCTTGACCCCGGAGACCGACGCATCGCCACGACGCGGCGGTTTGAGGCGTGGGAGGGCGGAGGCGAGTACAACGTGGCGCGGGGACTGCGGCGGTGTTTCGGAATGGAGACAGCCATTGTGACCGCCCTGGCTGACAATCCTGTGGGCCGCCTGGTCGAGGACCTCATGCTGCAAGGCGGAGTGAGCCTGAAGCACGTGCGTTGGGTTCCTTACGATGGCGTGGGGCGCGGGGTACGCAACGGGCTGAACTTCACCGAGAGGGGATTCGGGCTGAGGGCGGGGGTGGGGTGCTCGGACCGGGGGCACACGGCGGTTTCGCAGCTCAAGGCCGGAGAAATTAACTGGGAACAGATTTTTGGCCACGAGAGGGCGAGGTGGTTTCACACTGGTGGTATTTTCTGCGCTCTTTCGGAAACGACGCCGCAGGTGGCGCAGGAGGCGATGCAGGCAGCCAGGCGCGCGGGCACCGTGGTGTCCTACGACTTGAACTACCGCGCGTCCCTCTGGAAGACCATAGGCGGGAAACAAAAGGCGCAGCAGGTGAACCGCGTGCTAGCGCCGCTGGTAGATGTGATGCTGGGCAACGAAGAGGATTTCACGGCGGCGCTGGGTTTTTCGGTGGCCGGGCTGGACGAAGGTCATTCGCAGCTCGACCCGGCAAATTTCATGGCAATGATGGAAAAAGTTGTGGCAGAGTTTCCTAACCTGAAGGTGGTGGCCACAACGCTGCGCCATGCGCGCACCGCTACTCTGAACGACTGGGGAGCGATCGCGTGGTGCGCGGGGCGCTTCTATCAGGCGACAGTACGGGAAAATGTGGAAATTTATGACCGCGTGGGCGGGGGAGATTCCTTTGCCTCGGGGCTGATTTATGGTTTGCTGTCCGGCAAAGACCCGCAGTGGGCGGTGGAATGTGGCGCCGCTCATGGGGCGCTGGCCATGACCACGCCGGGTGACACGACCATGGCAACCCTGGAGGAAGTGTTGCAGGTAATGAAGGGCGCAACGGCCCGGATGGCGAGATAAGGAGCGCAATGACATCGGAAGAGGCGGCGCAGAGAATCGGGGAGATCGGCGTGGTGCCGGTGGTGCGGGCGGCGGGGGTCGAGGAAGCGCGGCAGGCAGTTGACGCCATTCTGGCCGGCGGCATCCCAGTGGTGGAAATCACCATGACGGTTCCCGGCGCGGTGGCGGTGATCCGCGACATGGTCCGCCAATTCGGCAGCAAGGTGCTGGTTGGCGCGGGAACGGTGGTAACGCGAGAACAAGCGGAGGCGTGCCTGGAGGCGGGGGCGCAGTTCCTGGTGAGCCCGGGATTATCTATTGCGATGGTGCGGATGGCGCGAGAGCGCAACACGCTGGCTGTTCCCGGCGCTCTGACGCCCACGGAAGTGATGGCCGCCACCGACGGGGGCGCCAGCGTGATTAAGATTTTCCCCTGCGGGAGCGTGGGGGGCGCAAAGTATCTCAAGGCGCTCAGAGGGCCGTTCCCAAATCTGAAACTCATTCCGACGGGCGGGGTTAGTGTGGCGAACGCGGCCGAATATATCGCCGCCGGCGCATTCGCCGTGGGCGTGGGGTCGGACCTGGTGGACACGGCGGCGCTGCGCCAGGGTAAACCGGAAAAGATTGTGGCCGCGGCGCGGGAATTGGTGGCAGCGGTGCAGATGGCGCGCAAGGCGGCGTGAGGTGTCGAGGCACACCTCAGATTGAGTGCTTCAGAGCGGCGTACTTGGGATCCTCAGCCCACGCGCCGTATTGACGCTTTTCGCCGGCGAGAACCCAGGTGTAGTGCAGCCGGCATCCCGGCGCGGCGACCACAGGATGGTAGCCCTTAGGCAAGAGCACGGTATCGCCGTTCTCCACCACAAACACATTGTTGAAGCCGTCAGGGTCGCCGGGCGCGGTATAGGTCCAGATGAAACCAAAACCCCCAGCAGGCTGGATTTGAAAATAGTAAATCTCTTCCAGGCAGGTTTCGTGGGGAGGGTTGGAGCGGTCATGCTTGTGGGGAGGGAAGCTCGACCAGCCCCCCGGAGCATTCAAGGTTTCCCCAGCCAGTAAGCGCTCGGCAGCGAAATTGTCACCCAAAGCGGTGTAGACGGTACGCTCGAAACTGCCGTTGCCGACCTGCCTGGTCTGGACCGCTCCGGGTTCGACCAGGGCCGGCGGGCCGGCGTGGGTTGCGGGAGCGGAAAAAAGGCCGGCGCGAAAATCATCCGATTCAGGCTGAATGGTGCAGGCGCATTGCGGAGGGATGTACAGAACGCAGGGCGGGCCGGAAAAGACATCCTTTCTTCCGCCAATACGCGGGAAATTCTGTTTGAGATGGCGGCCTTCCAGAGAAACAGTCGCGGTGCCGGAAAAAACGTCGAGAACGCATTCGCGATCGGCCGTGGATTTACGATAGGCGGAACTGCCCGTCAGAAGTGAAAATTCGAGAAAGCGCAGCACTCCGCGTGGCACCACCTCGCGATGGGTGTTCTCAGGCTGGGCTTTGATGAGGCGCTGCACCCGTGCTCCTGAACATTACTTTAGCATCGGGGTGGTATTGGGCA
>DASYWT010000177.1:0-13408 GCA_035935775.1 Terriglobales bacterium | reverse complement strand
TGACTCCATCAGACTAGTTTGCTATTGGAACGCGCGTCAGTGATCGGGAACAAGCAGAAAGGCTAGCTACTCCCATTTTGGGCCGTGCCGCTTCCGCTTCACGGGCAACCCCTCGGATTAATGCTCCTCTGCAGGCGTCATCCTGAGGCGCTTTAGCGCCGAAGGATCTCGCGCGCACTGGCAATGCGTTCAGCCTCCGTACAGTTCCTCGAGCATGGCGTAGGCGCGGCGGAGGTGCGGAATCACAATGCTGCCGCCTACCACCAAAGCCACGTTCAGCGCCTCCTCCTGCTCGGCGCGGCTCGCCTCCAACCGGTAGGACTGGATGATGTGGTAGTTGATGCAGTCGTCGCAGCGCAGCCCTGCCGAGACCACCAGCCCCATCAGTTCCTTGTACTTGGCCGGAATGGCGCCTTCCAGGTAGGTGTTGTGGTCAATGTTGTAGAAGCGCTTGACCAGGTAGTTGTCAGCCTTCTCCACATTGGCGTTCAGTTTCCGCCGGGTCGCGATGAATTGCCGCGCCAGCGGGCTCTTGGCGGCAACTTGCTCTTCGGCGAACTTGTAGGCGGGTTCGCGGCGTTCGCTCATAGATGAAAAGATTACCAAAGTGCAGCAGCGTGCTTTCAGGTCCAATGCCACATACCACCCGAGTGCACATCTTTAGCCTCTGAGGTCAACTCCCCCGGCTTGACCAAAGCGAATGTAAAGCGCATGATGCGCGATTGTCTCGTGTCCACCAGGCCATCCCCCAGCCTGGGCCGGACGGAAGAGGCAGGTTTTCGCGGCCCTGAATTCTTAATGCAAGGAGTCATATATGGCTACCGAGGTAAGGCCAGAAGCCAAGGCCCTGGCCAAGAGCTTTGGCCAGAACATCGAGAGCGACCTGGCGCTGGAGTTTCTGCGAGTGGTGGAAAACGCGGCCATCGCTTCCGCCCACACCATGGGCCAGGGGGAACGCAAACTGGCCGACGAAAAGGCCACCACCGCGATGCGCAAAACCATGGACACGGTGCCCATGCGCGGCACCATCGTGATCGGCGAGGGCGAGCGGGATGAGGCCCCTATGCTCTTTATCGGCGAACAGGTAGGCGCTTCGTTTCCTGATGGCACCAAGGTCCCCGAAATTGATATTGCCGTAGACCCGCTGGAAGGCACCAACCTGTGTGCCACTGGCGCTCCCGGCGCCATCACCGTGCTGGCAGCATCCGAAAAGGGCGGCCTGCTGAATGCGCCTGATTGCTACATGGAGAAAATTGTGGTCGGGCCTTCCTGCCACGGCGCGGTAGACCTGGATGCGCCTGTCCGCGACAACCTGAAGAACATTGCACGCCGTTTGGGCCGCGACATTGATGATCTGGTAGTGGTGGTGCTGGACCGGCCGCGGCATGAAAAACTGATCGCCGAGATTCGCAAGGCGGGGGCGCGCATCCGCCTGATCGGCGATGGCGACCTTTCCGCCGGCATTGCCGCCGCTGTGATCGGCACCGGGGTGCACGTGGTGATGGGCTCAGGCGGCGCGCCCGAGGGCGTGCTCACCGCTGCCGCCATGCGCTGTCTGAACGGCTATATGCTGGGACGCCTGGTGGTGGACAAGCCCGAGCTGGAAGAACGCGTTTACCGCATGGGCATTAAGGACAAGAACCGGGTTTACAAGGCGGAGGACCTGGCTCCCGGCAGGCAGATTATCTTTGCGGCTACCGGCGTGACCGACGGCGCGCTTATGCGCGGCGTGCGCTTCTTCGGCGAGGGCACGCGAACTTCCTCGGTGATCATGACCAAGGGCACCGGCAAGGTGCGCTTTATTGACAGCATTCACCTGGAGAATCGGCCGGATATACGAATTCGCTTCTCGTAAAAGCAGTGCCCAGTTGCCAATGGCCAGTTGCCAGTTAGCAATCAGCACTCAGCAGTCAGCACTCAGCCCAACCGGCATTCAACTTGACGGGCGGAATGCTGAGTGCTGACTGCTGAATGCTCGTTACTGACCACTGCCCACTAATACGCCGTTCCCCTCGGCATCGGTGGCCACTCCCGCGAATAGCCTTCAAACAATGCCACGGTCTGCTCCAGGCGGCGCGTACCGTCATGGATGGCGAATTTGTGCGGCTTGCCCGCCTCGTAGCCTGTCCACAGGGAAACGCCGGCGTATGCGCCATCCTTGCGCAGGATGTAGTAGGTCATGTCAATGTAGCGCAGACGCGTCATGTCATTCTGGTAGTTGTGGGCGATGCGGCGCAGCGCATCCATACCCGCCTCCTGCGGCGTCATGCCGTGACGCATGTTTTCAATGATGGTCTTAGCCCCTGCGACCTTGATGTTCTCTTCCCCGCTGCCGGTGGCGCCGGCGGAGCCTACCTCCTGGTCGGTGTAGCAGCCGGCTCCGATGATGGGCGAGTCTCCCACGCGTCCCGGAACTTTCCATGCCAGGCCGCTGGTGGTGGTGGTGCCAGCCATTTCGCCTTTGGCGCTGAGTACGGAACAGTGAATGGTGCCGGTGGGCGGATAGAAAATGTTGCGGATTGCCTCCTGCCGCAGCCCCGGCGGAATGCCGAGTCGCGTGGCCAGCGCCTCCAGTTTGCGCAGGCGTTGCGGCCACAACTCCACCTTGGGCGCGGGTGCTTCCTCTTCAGGCGCGTGCCAGCGCGGGTCATCTGGGCCCGGGCCCCACCAGTCGCTGTCGGAATGGGCTTCCTTCCACAGCAGCCACATTTTGCGTGAGGCGTCGGTGAGCAGGTTTTCGCGCGGGAAGCCAATCTCCAGGCCGAACTTAGTGGCGTTGTCGCCCACCAGCATGACGTGGCCAGTGTGCTCCATGACCGCGCGGGCCAACAGCGAAACGTTCTTGATGTCGTGCACTCCACCTACGGCCCCAGCGCGCTGCGAAGGGCCATGCATGCAGCAAGAGTCCAGTTCTACCACTCCCTCTTCGTTCGGCAGGCCGCCCAGGCCCACGCTGTGGTCGTTGGGATCGTCTTCCGGGCCACGCACCACGTTGAGCCCCGCCTCCAGGGGATCGCCGCCGCCGCTCAGGATGCCGTAGCCACGTTCGATGTAGTTGTAGCCGTTGGCGGCGCTGATCAGCACCGGCTTGCGCGCCATCTTTACTTGTCCTGACGATTTGCTTTCCTGGGCCTCCAGGCCGAGAGCCAGCGAACTCAAAGCCGCGGTGGTAAGAAACTGCCGGCGGGATACGGACATGTTTCCTCCTGCTGAAAACAGCGGGAAAGAATAACATGTCGTGGAGCGAGGGAGTCAGTACTCAGGAGTCAGTGCTCAGTTGCTGGACGGTAGTTTGTAGGTGGTAGATTCCAGTTGGTGGTTAATCGTTAGAAGTTAGTCGTTAGTTGTAGCACTCCCGACCAACTACTCGCTACCAACTACCAGCTAGTGGTTTTTTTGCTGACTACCGACCCCTGACTCCCGACTCCTGTTTTTATCCAGCCTGCTTCATGGGCGTGTTCTGGTCGGAGCGGAAGCGCAGCAGGGCGCCTATGTGTCCCACTTTCTCCAGGTCGTCGTTCTGTTCCACATAAATAATTTCAATGGCCTTGCGCAGAGCGGCGCCGATAATGGCGTCGGCGATGTCGCTTAACTGACGGACCGGCCGGCCGCATACAACGCAGCTCTCGCCCATGTGGAAGTCGAGGTGGCCGCAGTTGCTGCATTCCACCCCCGGAGCTTCGAACTTGTCGCCGAGGAGGAGCGCTTGAACTTCCCCGGTCTCCAGGGAACGCAGCACGCGGCGCAAGCCGACGGCTCCCCGGCCATTGCGTTGCGCCTGACCCAGCACCTCGCGCAGTACGACTTCACAGCGGCTGGCGCGCGCCTCCGTGAGCACACCCAGAGCCTTCTCGCGTACCTGCTCCGGGGTCGCGGCTGAGGGCTCCAGGACAACTCGCCCAAGCAAATGCTGACGTACATAGGAATGCAGATGAGGTTCAAACTCGGGCCAGGTTTCATCGCGGCACCCAACAATGAAGTTGGCGGAAACGCCGCTATCAAAAAGTTCTTTCATGCGCTCAGCGGCCGCTTTGAAGTGGTGCATGGCTTCGTGCTCCACGTGGCGCTGGGCGTGGCCGGCATCGTAGCCCGCGAAACCGTCGCTGCGGCCGCGCCGCGGCAGTTCAGCCTTAATTTCCTCGCGCGGCACGATCTCATCCAGGGTAAGCGCAAAGCGGCGCATCTGTTTGCGGTCCACTAAAACCACAGACGCGCTGTACATGGTCCCCAGGATGGCGGCCAGGGGGCGCAGGTGGAAACGCTGGTTGACTACAACCCGGCTGGCGGAGAGGCGCGGCGGCAGGTCATATTCGCGCCAGAATCCCTGCTGGGAACAGGCAAAAATCGCTTTGGCGCGGGCCTGGTTGCCGTGCAGGCGCTCGGCGATTTCCAGGATGCGGTCCAGGTCGGCGCGGGCGCTCTTGCCCTTGCCGTTCTTATCCACCTCGCGCAAAGCGGCCCGCACCAGGTCTTTGGCCAGGATGGCTTCTTCACGGTGTGATTTGTTGAGTGGTGTCCGCGGCTGAAAATAAAAGCTCAGGGCAGAACCTTCTCCGGAGTCAAACTGAGCTAATTCGCGGATATCTTGGCGACGGATCATTCGCCACCTCCTATGCAGTAACAGTCAAGCTGTCCTGGTGTGCTGCAACAGCTTGTCGCGAAATTCGTTGGGGATGGGCAAGGCTTTGCGCAAGTGGTCGCGGGCCGAGTTCACCGAAGCCCGCACCTGCTCCGGCTTGCGGTCGGTGATGGCGGCGATCTCCTCAACCGTGAAGCCCTCAATGGCGTTAAGAATGAAGGCTTCGCGATTCTCACGGGGGGCGCTAAGCAGCGCCGCCTCCACCAGGGTGATCATCTCGTCAGAAGCGGCAATGTCCTCGGGTGTGGCCGTGCCGCGGTCGGGGATGATGTCCTGCGCGATGAGTTGCTCGTCGGGCTGGTGATATTGCAGCTGGGGCTCATCGCTGGCGCGCACGTTGGGAGCACGCTGATTGCGCTGCAGGGGGACGGCGCCGGGATCTTCACCGGCGCGCGACGAAAGGTCGTCAATCGCGCGCATGGAAAGGCGATACAGCCAGGGTTCCAGGGCGAGACGCTCGGGCTTATCGAGCCCGTCCCCCAGGGCGTTGGCCACGGCCTCATTGATGATTTCGGCCGGTGTCAGCGTTTCAGGCGCGAGTTGATCCACGCTTTCGCGATAGCGCAGCTCGCGCTCGACGAAGCGCTGCAGCCGGTTCAGATTGGCGTTAACGTAGCTGCTGATGTCCTCACTGGAGACGGTGGGCGGTTGCACCGCGGCCACGGTTTCCTCAAAGGGCACCTGCGGCTGCCGCCGGGTGCGGCCCACGCGCCGCCAGCGCGGCCACTTGTGCGTGCTGCGCAGGTGGTCCTTGTGCTTGGTGAGCTGTTCGACCAGATCCTCGAAGGCGCCCTTGATGGCAGTCGTGGCCGTGGGCGAGTGCTCCTGAGCCGCCATTTGCCCGGAGGGCAAACGCAGGTTCAGCGACACCATGAAGCCTTCCCGGGCCGAATTCTGCTCCACAATGCCCTTCAGGTGGATCAGTTCCGGGCGGAAGACCTGCAGCCGCTTGCGAATCTTCTCGACCTGCTGGTTGATTTCTTTTTCTATGTCGGGGGTCTTATTAACTTTGTAGCTAAAATGGACGTTCATGCAAGCCTCGAAAGCCGGGTGGAGGACCCGTCCTGCTGAAGTCCCTACAAGAAGGATTTTACACCTCTTGCGGTAGAAGCACTCGGGAATTGATAAGTTGTTTGCCCAGACTGAGGAGCACCGGGATTTCCGGCCGTCCCCGCCCCTGCCGCCCCAGGCTGTTATTCTGTCTGGCAAGCTGTTCGGTGGTGGGAGGGGACCTCACCAAGGTGGCTGAGCCCGGAGCGCCATATCGGAGCCGACTTGAATCATTATCTTCTTTCCTTACTCTTGGGAATCATCGAAGGACTGACTGAATTTCTGCCCGTCAGTTCGACCGCCCACTTGCGTCTCTCCGAGGCCTTCCTGGGCGTGGACCTTTCCAGCGGCTATTGGAAGATGTATTCCATCGTCATCCAGTTGGGCGCTATCCTCTGCCTGCCGATTTACTTCCGTGAACGTATTCGTGAATTTGTGGCCACCTTTCCTCACGGACGCGATGGCAAGCACACCATCTGGACCCATCCCCTCAGCCTGACCGCGGTGGCCTTCGTATTCACCGCCGTCCCTGCCCTGATGCTCACCAAGGTGATCGGCAAGAATCTGGAGAGCGTGCAGGTGATGGCCTGGTCCCTGCTGATTGGGGGAGTCGTCATGTGGGTGGTGGATGCCATCTACGGCCCACCCCGGCCGCTGCCCGCCCACTCTGTGGGGGCTGCGGGCACCAGTACGGGCATGCTCGGTTACAGGACCGAGCATGTGGAGCAGATGACCCTGGGCCAAGCCATCTGGATTGGCATCTGCCAGATTTTTTCCGCTGTGTTTCCGGGCACTTCGCGCTCCATGGCGACCATTGCCGCCGGACAGGTCGCCGGGATGTCGCGACCGGCGGCCCTGGAGTTCTCCTTCTTCGTATCCATTCCCACCATGGTGGCGGCTACGGGATACGATCTGTTCAGTTCGTTTCACCACAAACCGGGCGCGGCCGACATCGGGGTTGCCCCGCACACGGGGCAGGAGTGGATTGTGCTGGCCATCGGCTTCCTGGTTTCCTTCATCGTGGCCTACGCCGTAGTCGCCTGGTTCATGAATTGGGTGCGCAAACGCGGCTTTGTGCCTTTTGCCGTTTACCGCATCGTTTTAGGGATTGCCGTGTTCGCCTGGGCGGCGCGCATGGCCATCCACTAAGAAGTAGCAGCGGCTTCTCGCCTGCTGTCGCGAGGGCGTCTCGCCCTCGTCCGTTTGGTACGGCCTGCTGGGAGCGTCACCAGCACTTGTGGCGCGGGCGCCTCGCCCGCGATGTGGCGGCACGCATGACGGTCGGCATTCTCCTGTCGCCATCTCGCGACTATTCACATCTAATCTCCAAGCGTATTGGGAAGTAGAAAGGACCGGGAATGGACATCGTCACGCGGTTGGAAGCGGTCAGAGATCGCACCCTGCGATACTTTGACTTGAGCGGCGAGCAACTGGACCGCACCTACGGCCCAGGCAAGTGGCCGGTGAAGTTCATCCTGCATCACCTCGCCGATGCAGAAACAGTTTTGTTCGACCGAATCCGCCGGGTCCTCAGCGAACCCCGGCAGGTGCTCTGGGCGTTTGACCAGGACGCGTGGGCCAAGGGACTGGACTATTCGCACATGCCGCTCGACTTGTCGCGACGAATTTACGATGCCGTCCGGGCGGGGATGATTTATCAGGCCCGCCTGCACTATGACCGGGATGGCCAGCGCGAATTTGTGCACAGCGAAACCGGCATTCGCACATTGCAGGCCGAGTTCGACAAAGTCGCGCAGCACAACGAGCACCACCTTGAACAGATCGAAGCGGCGCTGAAAGGTTGAAAACACAACGACTGCGTCCAAAATGCCAAGGGCAGGATTAGGATAGGAAACGTAACCCGGCAGGAACTAACTGGGCACGTACCGTGAAACTTTCCCGTCTTTCGCAGCCTGACTTCTGGCATAATCTTTCTGCTCTGGCGTATTTCGTGCACTGAAGGCGGTCAGGTGTGCCTGTGCGCGGGCACGGACCGTCAATGGTGAAAGCGCCACATGAGGTATTTCTCCAACGCTTTTGTCCCGACCAGCAACCGCCGGCTCAATGAGCTGATCGGTTTCCTGCTGTTCGTCTCCGCGATTCTCCTTTTCCTTGCCTTAGCTTCGTACTCCCCCCTCGACCCTTCTTTTAACAGCGCGTCGGCGCTGACCGGCGCGCACGCCGCCCGCAACTGGATAGGCCTGGTGGGAGCCATTGCTTCCGACCTGCTGCTGCAGCTTTTCGGTATCGGCATTTTTCTCGCGCCCTTTCTGCTGGCTCTGCTGGGGGCGCGCTGGTTCCGTTCCCGCAGAACGGCTTCTCCGGTAGCCAAGTCGCTGGGAGCGATCTGGCTGCAGATCTTCGTGCCGGCGCTGCTGGCGTTACTGCCCGGTCACCTGCGCTGGCGGCACGTGATTCCTATTGAAGGCCTGCTGGGAAGGATTGTCGGCGATTTCCTCATCCATTACTTGAACCTGCTCGGCGCCTACATCGTGTGCGCCAGCGTGATCGCCGTAGCCCTGTACTTCTCCACCGCATTCTCCTTCGGAACTGCCAAGGCCTGGGCGGCGGCCCATTGCGGCTTCATCATTGCTTTGGTGGAGCGGTGGCGGGATTGGCGCGCCACCCGGCAAAAACAGCGTCTGCAGAGGGAACTGGATAAGCGCCGCTCCGCCAAACCGCTGGTGAGCGCTCAGCTCGTTCCCGCCCGCCAAGCTGCGGTGTTTCCCAGGACCGGCATCGAAAAAATGGATCAGGAGCGGATGGAGGCGCTTTCCCGCGAAGCCGCCAAGGTGCTGGGCACCGAGCCGCCCGAACCCGAACCGACGCCGGAACCCGAAGTGTCTGAGCGCGCCGACAGCGGCGCCAAGCATAAGACTACGCTGCCCAGGATAGCGGGCGGTTACAAGCTGCCTTCCAGCAGCCTGCTGCACCGGCCCGACGAAGCCCACCGCATTGACCAGGAGGAACTGCGCTCCCTGGCGCAGGTGATCACCCAGAAGTACGCTGAATTCGAAGTCCACGGCCAGGTGACGCAGATCAACCCCGGGCCGGTGGTTACCACCTTTGAGTTCAAGCCGGAAGCCGGCATCAAGTACAGCCGCATTACCGGCCTCACCGACGACTTGTGCCTGGCCCTGCGTGCCGAAAGCATTCTGATTGAGCGCATGCCTGGCAAGTCCACCGTGGGTCTGCAGGTGCCCAACCGCGAGCGCGAAACCATTTGGCTGCGCGAGGTCATCGAGTCGCAGGAATACATCGGTGAAAAATCCAAGCTCACCCTGGCCCTGGGTAAGGACATTAACGGGCGCATTGTGGTGGCCAACCTGGGCACCATGCCTCACCTGCTGATTGCCGGCTCGACCGGCGCCGGCAAGAGCGTGGCCATCAACGCCATGATCATGTCCATGCTCTACAAGGCCACTCCCGACCAGGTGCGCTTCATTCTGGTGGACCCCAAGCGCCTGGAGCTGGGGGTTTATGAAGGCGTGCCCCATCTCTACACGCCGATCATTACCGAGCCTAAGCTGGCGGCCAACGCCCTGCGCAACGCGGTGCGCGAGATGGAACGCCGCCTCAAGCTGCTGGCGGAAAAAGGGGTGCGCAATATTGATCAGTACAACCAGCTCTTCGAAGAGGAGATGCCCACGCTGTTTGAGAACGCCGGCGAGGAGCAGGAGCGGCCCCTGCCCTACCTGGTGATCATCATTGACGAGTTGGCCGACCTGATGATGCTCGACTCCGGGAATGTCGAGGAATCCATCACTCGGCTGGCGCAGATGGCGCGCGCCGTGGGCATTCACCTGATTCTGGCCACCCAACGCCCCTCGGTAGATGTGATCACGGGGCTGATCAAGGCCAATTTTCCTGCCCGCATTTCCTTCCGCGTGGCCACCAAGGTGGACTCGCGCACCATTCTGGACGCCAACGGCGCTGAGTCCTTGCTGGGCCGTGGCGACATGCTCTATCTGCCCTCCGGCTCCGCCCGTGTCCAGCGCTTGCATGCGCCTTTCGTCACGGAAAAGGAAATTGCCGCTGCTGTAGAATTCTGGCGCTCCCAGGGCACGGCCGAGTACCAGCAGCATTTCCTGGAGGCGCCCAAGGAGGAAGGGCAGGGGCCCTCAGGCAGCAACGAGCGTGGAGACGAAAGCGACGAGAACGATCCCCTCTTCGAAGATGCCGTGCGCCTGGTGGTTGAGTTCGGCAAGGCTTCTACTTCCCTGCTGCAGCGCCGCCTGCGCATCGGTTACGGGCGCGCCGCTCACCTGATTGACCTCATGGAAAAAGACGGCATCGTGGGCGCAGCCGATGGCCCCAAGCCTCGCGAAGTCCTTAAGCGGCCCGGCTGGCTCAATGAAGTAGAAGAATCCATGCGCTAACTGAGCTGGCCGTTCCCACCCCTCCTCAACTCCTTTTGCCCCTTTTAAGCGAGATGTACGTCTCTCCACACGCGGAGACGATACCGGTAGAGATATTGCGCGAAGAGCTACTGCGGAGCATCCACTTCCACGACGTCAATGGCTTGGCCGACGATGTCAATGAAGTGGGTTGTGGAGGGAGCGCTGGTGGTGGTATCGAAGATGCGCAACTCTCCGCCTTCAACGACATAGACGTCGCTGCTATCGGCGATGGGAGCGATGCCAGTCACATTCCCATTGGGCGTGTCTATGACGGCTTTATTCGAGCGGATGTCAACGATGGAAAGGCAGCCCCCGGAGGTACAGCCCCTGGAGCCGATGAAGAGCTTGTTGTTGGCGCCCAGTGCCATCAGTTGGTGGTAACCGTTGCTGATGTTGATGGGCGGCGCAGCGGCCAGGCTGACCGTATTCACCACCTGTAGTGTTCCCACCCCGTGCCCGCTGCCGGCCACGTACAGGTTTCCTGCGGCCAGGATGGCCATGGTCGCTCCGGAGAGGCCGACGGTTGCGCCCACCGTGTTGCTGTTCATGTTCAGCACGGTCACCCCGGCATTGGTGCCGCCGCACTCCGAGCCGCAACTCACGATGTAAGCCGTGCTGTCGTCGTTGCTGAAGGCCGCCCACACCGGGCGGTCAAAACCGCTGACGGTGGTGGAGTAACTTCCTTTTCCGATTTGGTTGGGATTGATAACCGTAACGGAATTGGAATTGTCGCTGAAGACCAGCAACCGGTTGCCACTGTGGTTCAAAACCAGCCAGTGCGCCTGGGGAAGATTCAGCGTGAACTTCACCCGGTTGTTGACCAGGTCGAGCACATCTACCACCCCGGCGGGCTGCCCGAGCACGGTGGCTGCCGGCAGAGCCGCGTAACCCAGCGTGCTGTCCGGCGAGATGACCATGCTCTCCGTCCAGCTGGGCAGGGAGATGGTCGTAGTCTGCGATTCCGTGGTGTTATTGACAACGGAGACGCTGTTACCAACGTTATTGAAGACCAGGGTGAGATTCCTGCTGGGAGCTAAAGCCATGAGGCCGGGCTCAGTGCCCACGTTGATGGAATTGGCTATGTCAAGGACATTGGTGGCGGCATTGATGATTTGCACGATTCCGGCCTCGCTGTTGGAAACAAAGGCGCGCGGGCGGATGCCGCTGACGCTCTGCGAGGCGGGGCTACTTCCGCCGCTGCAGCCGGATAGGAGAAGAAGGAGAACGACAGAGAAGGAAACGGCGCCGAATCTCAAACTGGGCACTCTGCGAAGCACAAGGATAAGTAAGGTGAAAAGCGAAATTATAGCAGAGCCGCTTAGGGGGTGTGCGAACGCCGTCTTTACGAAGGCCTCCCGCGCGTGCTCAATTGGGCGCTCCGCGCCGAATCCTGTATTCTCTTTTCCATGGGCTCTGAATTTCTTTCCCGCCTGCAGCAGGGACCGGTGCTGTGTGACGGCGCCATGGGCACGCTTCTGTACGCCAAGGGAGTGTTCATCAACCGCTGTTACGACGAGCTGAATTGCTCGCAGCCGGACATGATCCGGGAAATTCACCACGAATACCTGCAGGCGGGGGCGGAAGTGGTTGAAACCAATACCTTCGGAGCCAACGCCGTGCGCCTCGCCCGGCATGGCTTTGCCGACCGGGTGCGGGAAATCAACCTGGCGGGAGGGCGATTGGCGCGGGAGGCCGCAAAGAGTTTTGCCGGCTGGGTGGCAGGTTCCGTGGGGCCGCTGGGGATTCGCATTGAACCTCTCGGCAAGACTTCGCGGGAAGAAGCGCGCTCCATGTTTGTGCAGCAGATTGCGGCGCTGTCCGAAAGCGGCGTTGACCTGCTGATTCTGGAAACCTTCGGTTACCTGGAAGAACTGCGCCAGGCCCTGCTGGCCGCCCGCGAGGTGGATGCCAGGCTTCCGGTGGTGGCACAGGTCACCATAGACGACGACGGCAACTGCCTGGACGGCTCCAGCCCGGAAACTTTTGCTCCCCACATCACGGAATGGGGAGCGGATGTGCTGGGTTGCAATTGCAGCGTCGGCCCGGTAGCCATGCTGGACGCCATGGAGCGGGTGCGCCGCGTTACCCAGCTTCCCCTCGCTGCCCAGCCCAACGCCGGCATGCCCCGCAGTGTGGAAGGCCGGAATATCTATCTGTGCTCGCCCGAATACATGGCCAGCTATGCACGTAAGTTCGTGGCTGCCGGCGTGCGCTTAGTGGGCGGTTGCTGCGGCACCACTCCCGATCACATTCGCGCCATGAAAGCGGCGCTGCAGGTGGGCAAGGCGCGTAACCGCGCCAGCACGTTTCCCGTAGCCAGCGCCCCCGCACAACCCACCGCACACGAACCGCCGGCGCTGGAAAAGCGGTCGCGAATAGGGGCTAAGCTCGCGACCGGCGAGTTTGTCACCATGGTGGAGGTGGTGCCTCCTAAGGGCACTGACATCGCTAAGGAACTGGAGGGGTCACGCTTTCTCAAGTCGGTGGGCGTGGACGCAGTCAACATTCCCGATAGTCCGCGGGCCTCAGCCCGCATGAGCAACCAGGCGCTTTCTATCCTGGTGCAGCAGCAGGTGGGAATTGAGGCGGTGCTGCACTACACCTGCCGCGATCGCAACGTGCTGAGCATTCAGTCGGACCTGCTGGGAGCGGCAACGATAGGAATCCGCAACCTGATCTGCATAACGGGAGATCCGCCCAAATTAGGAAACTACCCCGATGCCACCGCAGTCTTCGACGTGGATGCCATCGGCCTGGTCAACATTGTGCACAACCTGAATCGGGGCCTGGATATTGGCGGCAATCCGCTGGGCGCGGGAACTGCTTTTGTAATCGGGGTGGGCGCCAATCCTGGTGTGCCCAACATAGACGAAGAGATTCGCCGCTTCGAATACAAAGTGGAGGCGGGAGCCGAATACGCGGTGACACAACCGGTGTTCGACATCGGCCTGCTGGAGAACTTCCTGCGCCGCATCGAGCATTGCCGAATCCCGGTGGTTGCTGGGATTTGGCCGCTGGTAAGCGTGCGCAATGCCGAGTTCATGAAGAACGAGTTACGCGTTTCCATTCCCGATGCCATCTTCCAACGCATGGGGGCGGCCAACAACGCGGAGGCGGCACGACACGAAGGTGTGGCCATTGCGCGGGAGATGCTTCTTGCCATCCGCGACCTGGTCCAGGGGGCTCAGATCAGCGCGCCTTTCGGTAAGTACAGCGCCGCAGTGGATGTCCTTGAGGCGCTGGGGGAAGGCGGGGCCGTCGCCCAGGGGCAAGGCTGAATACCCTCGTTACCTTTCCGGGCAGCTCTCCCGTCCCGGAC
>DASYWT010000176.1:0-4180 GCA_035935775.1 Terriglobales bacterium | reverse complement strand
AACTAGTTGCTGGGCATAGAGGTCGTGGTTGAGGCGCAGCCCGTGGCTGAGCGGCGGGGAAAGCAGGTCGCCCACGAAGCCGTTTTCGTCCTCGAAGCGGTAGCCCACGATCAGCCGCGCCCAGGAACGCTCCCAGTATTGGCCCTGGTATTCAAATCCGGCGCGGTTGACATCGGAGACGCTGTCAAACGGGAAGTCAATGTTGCCGAACGACGGAGAGACTCGCCCTGGCTCCATAATCTGGTCCACGTTGGCCAGCTTGTGGTGGTACTCGAAGCCGGTAAGGGTGTGCTGCCAGCGGGTGCCATTGACCGTGATTTCGGCGCTGGAGAGGAAGTCGTTCTGCCGGGCCTTTTCATCCATGTCGGCTGGGAGCAAGGGCTGGCCGTTGAAGTCCCAGAAGGATTGAATTCCGGTGCGGCTGTTGTGGTGGCGAGCTCGCAGGCGGAAGCGCACCCTGGGCGCCAGCGTGATGCCCAGGTTCGCGCCCTGGGAGGAATTGGAGTAATCGTCATTCGGGCCCTGGCCGCTGGTGTTGAACTGGTTGCCGAATAGGTTGTAATCGAAGGGGCCGCGCGCGCCGGAAATGGAGGCGAAGCCGTTCGCGGTTTGAAACGTGCCACCGTCGGCGCCGAAGGTCAATTCGGGCGTAACCGTGCTTCCTTCGCGGCTCCAGGTTTGGACCACGCTGGTCATGGCGTCGGAACCGTAGAGGTCGCTCTCGGCGCCGCGCACGAATTCCAGGCGGTCCACCTGATCCATGGGCACGACGCCAAAGTCGAAGCGGCCGCCGGGGTCGTTGACCGTGACCCCGTCAATGATCACCTTGTTGTAGCGGGAATCGCCGCCGCGCACGAACAGCGACGCCAATGCGCCCCGGCGGCCATTTTCGCCGATTATGGCGTCGGGCAGAAAACGCAGCGCTTCGGCCGCATTGACGGGCTGCATGGTGTTCAATTCGGTGGCATCCAGAGTGGAAACTTCCGCCCCTGCTTCCTCGCCGGGCACAGGCGTGCGCGTGGCGCTGACCACAACATTTTGCGTGGCCGCAGCGATGTGCAATTGCACCGTCAGTTCTCCCGGTGAAGTCGCATCCGCGGCGAGAGGGGCAAAGCCGGGCGCGAGAACACGCACCACATAGGAGCCGGGTGCGAGAGCGCTAAAACGCGCAACCCCGATTGCCGACGTGCTCTGCACCGCAACCGGGGAGGATGTGCCCGAACGCAGCAGCAGCACACTGGCGCCTGCGACCACGGCAGACTGAGGGTCAACGACCTTGATGGTGAGATCGGCTGCCCACGCGACCTGGAATAACAGGAGACTGCAAGCGAACCAGCGCAAACCCCGCATGACTTCCTCCTTTGCACGCGAAAGGGGTTGGGTTATGGTGATTCGCGCCGGTCTCCTGGCTTAGCGAGTCAGGACCACTCCGGCATAGTTAGTGCGGAGCAGTCCGCGATCGTGACCGCCGGCCTTCCCGGGCTAAGCCCAGTGACCAGCGGCAGGTTCCTCGCATACAGTTGCGCGGCAGCGCGGGATTCTCACCCGCTTCCCAGTCCCGAACGAGCATTCAGGACGCGCGAACCGAAGTTACGGGAACAAAGATAGGCGTCGGGGATGCAAGCTGTCAATGGAGGAATTAAGGATTGAAGATTGATGATTGACGATTGAAAACCGCCAGCACTCAGCAATCAGCACTCAGCATTCAGCCAGTCGAGATTGGCGATTTGAAGAGCTAATCGCAGCGTAAGTATAAACGCAGGTGTTTTTCAATCGTCAATCGTAAATCTGCAATCATCAATTTGTTCACCGCGTCCTCTGCGTTGATCTTTTGATTTTGGATTCCGCAACATCGCGCACGTGCTCAAGGGTTAGCTGAAGTTCGCGGCGCCAGCCTTCCATCTGCGCTTCATCGGCGGCAGCAGGCACCAGCATGGGGGCGCTGAAATGCACCGCCGCGCGGGAGAAGGGCTTGGGCACAATCATGCGGTCCCATGTGCCCAGGGTCCAGGCGCGTTCCACCGCGATATGGAAGGCGATAACCTGGACGCCGGTAAGGCGCGAGAGCACCACCGGACCGGGCTTGGCCTCGTAAAGCGGGCCCAGAGGCCCGTCCACGGTGAAGGCCACGGCGCGTCCGCGTTCCAACTCGCGGCGCGCGCCCAGCACGGCTCCCAGGGCTCCACGGCGGCTGGAGCCGCGCACAGCGCGGTAGCCGAACTTCTCGATGATGCGGGAGATAACTTCGCCGTCAAAGCTGCGGCTGGTGAGCACGGCTATGTCCCGTTTCTGGAAGCGATGCGTGGCCACGAGAAGGCAGCGATGCCAGAAAGCCCAGATCATGGGGCGTTCATTGGCGTCCAGCGGGCCTCCTGGTTCGGCTGAATTCCGGTAGCGCACGGTGGCGCAAAGCAGGCGCACCAGCACCGCGCCGGCGGCGGCGATCAGTGGCAGCAGGAGGCGCTGGCGCAGGGAAAAGCCTGGTTCGGCAGCGGTCCGGTCTTCCGACAAGCTGGGGGCTGGAGCAGTCACATTGAGTATTGTAACGGCTAAGGAGAGGGCACTTAACGTCCGGCAGGACTACAATGTTGAGGTTCCCTAAGGCGCCGGTCAGGCGCCGGCTGCGTAGCGTATCTATTGGTCCACAACGCGGTTTAGCCACTGGAATGAGGCCGTGAAACCCGCAACCCCCTCCCGCGACCTGCAACCCGCCACTCGGCCACGGGCATCTCAGAACCACGAATCCTCAAAAAGGATCAGAGAACGCAAGGAGAGGACGCAATGAAAAAACTCGGAATGTTGTTGGCGCTGTGCTTCGCCTTCACACTGGCGATGATGGCCCAGGACAACATGGGAAGCCTGGGCCAGAGCGCAGACCAGACGACCACCAAGACAACGAAGCACCACATGAAGGGGACAAAAGAGCACTCCCTGACCGGCTGTTTGAGTGAGGGAACCAGCCCCGGAACCTATGTCCTCGAACGCGGAAAACACAAAACCATGGTCACCGGCTCCGACGAACTGAAGAGCCACGTCGGTCATGAGGTGAAGCTGACCGGTGCGTGGGAAACGGGCGTTATGTCCGAAGGCAGTGAAAGCGCCGCCACCGAAGCCAACGAAAAGAAGACGGGCAAAGAAGAGCACGAATTCAAGGTCTCCAACATCACCCATATAGCCGACACCTGCGCTGCAGGCGCAAAGAGTAAAAAGAGCAAGAGCGATATGGGCGGAACCGGCTTCTAGCCAGACTCAATTTGAGATCAGGCGCAGCTTAAGGCTGCGCCTTTTTTGTGTCCGGAAGCGCGCTTTGCAGCCTTTTGCGGCATAATCTCGCGCAGACAGGAGGCGCTATGGCCAAACGAATTGTACTGGCGGGCGTGCTGGGCGGGATCGCGATGTTCATCTGGGCGTCCATTGCTCACATGGTATTGCCATTGGGAGCCACGGGTTTTCGGGAAATCCCCAACGAGTCGGCGGTGCTGGGCGCCATGCAGTCGAGCATGGGGCAGACGGCCGGACTCTATATCTTCCCTGGACTTGGCGTGGGTCCCGATGCCACTACGGCGCAGCGCAACGCGGCCATGAAGACGTACGAGCCCAAGCTTGCTGCCAATCCTTCCGGGCTGTTGATCTATCATCCGCCCGGGGCCTCAGGAATTACCGGGAAAAGACTGGGCACGGAATTTCTTACGGAGGTGGTGGAAACGCTGCTGGCGGTGATTCTGCTGGCCCAGACGCGAGTGCAGAGCTATGCCGGAAAGCTGGGGTTCATGGTGGTGGTGGGACTGGTTGCCGCGATCACGACCAATATTCCCTACTGGAACTGGTATGGCTTTCCCAGCAACTACACCGGCGCCTATATGTTTACGCAGGTGGTGGCGTTTTTTGCGGCCGGGCTGGTGGCGGCCGCCGTCATCAAGAACCGGGAGCCGCTGGGATTCGCGGCCAACGCCAGCTAAATATTGGGAAACGCAAGGTCCCTCGACTCGCGCACCCTGGCCTGCGCGAGGTCGCGCTCGCTCGGGATGACAGACAGAGATTACAGAGGCAGAGTAGAGACGTAACTTGTGACGTCTCTACCCCAGTTTCGCGCGTGCGCGGACAGCGCAGTCAGGCGAGGTTCCGACGCGGGCGCCCGCGCCACAAGTCGTTAACATATAACGCTATTCGTTCCAGCGTC
>DASYWT010000175.1:0-5891 GCA_035935775.1 Terriglobales bacterium | reverse complement strand
GGTAAGCCCGGGGCGAACACATCTAACGTTCGCAGCTGTCATCCCGAGCGAGCCTGAGCCGAGCGGTGCGAGGCGCAAGCGAGTCGAGGGACCTTGCGTTTCGCGGAACGTTGCAACGATTACTCGATGCGGAAGCACAAGGTTCTTCGACTCCACGAACCGATTCGCGAGCGAATCGGTCGACTTCGCTCAGAATGACAGAAGTGAAGGTTTTTCTCTTGGAGGAAATTTAGCAGGGGCCACAAATTCCATTTTCATCTGCATTAATCCGCAGCCGGGAATTTCCCCGCGGACTCGGCGTTGAGCTTTACTCTTCTCCCACCCGCAGCACGGCGAGAAACGCTTCCTGGGGGATGTCCACGCGCCCGATGCGCTTCATGCGCTTCTTACCCTCTTTTTGCTTCTCCAGCAGCTTGCGTTTGCGCGTGATATCGCCGCCGTAGCACTTGGCGAGCACGTTCTTGCGCATGGGTGGCACGGTTTCGCGCGCGATGATCTTGCCGCCAATGGCGGCCTGAATGGCCACTTCGAACATTTGTCGCGGGATCAACTCTTTCATCTTGGCCGCCAGTGCGCGCCCGCGCTCGTAAGCGTGGTCGCGGTGCACGATGGTGGAGAGCGCGTCCACGGGATCGCCGGAAACGAGAATATCCAGCTTAACCATGGGCGACTCCCAGTAACCCGCCAAGTGGTAGTCGAGCGAGGCGTAGCCGCGCGACACCGACTTCAGCCGGTCATAAAAATCAAGCACGATCTCATTCAGCGGCAGCTCGTAGCTGAGCATCACCCGGTTTGAGGTGACGTACTCGAAGCCCTTCTGCCGGCCGCGTTTCTCCTCCACCAGCTTCAGAATCCCGCCCACATACTCTTCGTTGGTAAGAATGGTGGCCAGAATTACCGGCTCTTCCACCTTGCGGATTTCACCCTGCGGCAGCCAGCGCGAAGGATTATCCACTTCCACCACTTCGCCGTCGGTCCGCGTGATCTTGTAGCGCACGCCCGGGGCGGTGGTGATCAGGTCCAGGTTGAATTCGCGCTCCAGGCGCTCCTGGATGATCTCCATGTGCAACAGGCCGAGGAAGCCGCAGCGAAAGCCGAAGCCCAGCGCTGCCGAGCTTTCCGGCTCGAAGAAAAACGACGAATCGTTCAGTCGCAACTTCTCCAGTGCTTCGCGCAGGGCGGTGTGCTCGTGCGCATCCACGGTATAAAGGCCGGCGAACACCATAGGCTTGATGTCCTCAAAACCGGGCAGCGGTTCGATGGCGGGACGCGCATCGTCGGTGATGGTGTCGCCGATCTTGGTGTCGGAGACATTCTTGATGTTCGCAATCAGAAAACCGACCTCGCCGGCCTCCAGCACGTCTATCTCGACCGGCTTTGGGGTCAGTACACCCAGGGTTTCGACCTCGAAGGCCCGCCCATTGGACCACAGGCGGATTTTCTGGCCCTTGCGCAATGTGCCCTGGAACACCCGGGTCAGCACCACTACGCCGCGATAGGCGTCAAACCAGGAGTCGAAAATCAGCGCCTGCAGGGCCGTTTCCGGCGAGCCCTTGGGCGGGGGAATCTTGTGCACAACTGCTTCCAGCACCTCCGGCACGCCTTCCCCGGTCTTGGCGCTAATAAGCAGCGCGTTGGCGGCGTCCAGGCCGACCGCGCCCTCGATCATCTCCTTGGTGCGCGCGATGTCGGCGCTGGGCAGGTCAATCTTGTTGATGACCGGAATAATTTCCAGGCCGTGGTTGATGGCCAGGTAAGAATTGGCGAGGGTCTGCGCTTCCACGCCCTGCGACGCGTCCACCACCAGCAGCGCGCCTTCGCAGGATGCCAGCGAGCGCGAAACTTCGTAAGAAAAATCCACGTGGCCGGGCGTGTCAATCAGGTTGAGCTGGTAAGTTTGACCGTCCTTGGCCTGGTACATCATGCGCACGGCGTGGGCCTTGATGGTGATGCCGCGCTCCCGCTCCAGGTCCATTGCGTCGAGCACCTGGGCCTGCATTTCGCGCGCCGAGAGCGCCCCGGTCAGCTCCAGCAGGCGGTCCGCCAGCGTGGATTTGCCGTGGTCAATGTGCGCGATGATCGCGAAATTGCGGATACTGGCGCGGTCCATCGGGGTGGTGGGAACAGACTCAATTTTAGCAGGTCGGCATTTGGCACCTAGAGTCTGGGCCTTGCCGCTTGGCACCTGGCGTTTGGCGGTTGAACCGTTGCAGGGATTCAGTGCTGAATTCAAAGCTGAACTTAGCCGGCCGAATCCCGAGCCCGTGAGGGCGAAACAGCTTTTAGCCCAGCGCGTAAGCGCTGGGTGAATGCGAGAACATGAACAGGAGCCCCGGAGGGGCGGCACTCGCTAATCCCTACCGGCTCTCTTGCATCATTTTGAAGGCGCGCACGGAGTATCCGTCCTCCTCCGCCGCGAGCACCTCATGCCATCCTTCCGGGGAGAGCTGCCGCTCGCTGTCCGGGAATTCGGCGATCACGCGCAACTTGGGCTCGCTCGCGGGCACCTCCATGACAATGGCGCCACCTACCAGTTCCGCCCTGCAGGTGCGCTCTCCGGGAATCACCAACTCTCGCCTCAGGGCGATCAACTTGCGATACCACTCCAGCATCTCCTGATGCCGCTTTTTCTGACCACTGCCCACTGACAACTGCCCACTGATTTTTTGCCACTGCAGTTTCGACCGCTCGAACGTCTGCGGGTCCTGCGGATCCGGCACCTCGCCGCCGAAGGCGACAAAATGCTCGAACTCCTTGCGGCGCCCCTCGCGCACCGCTTTTTGCAGCACGGGATCGCCGTAGTCGGTAAAGAACTGGAAGGGCGCGGTCTCGCCGTATTCCTGCCCCATGAACAGCAGCGGAGTCTCCGGTGCGAGCAGCAAAAGCGCCGCAGCCAGCTTGCAGGCTCCGCGCGGGACCAGCGCATCCAGGCGTTCGCCTTGGGCGCGGTTCCCAGCCTGGTCGTGGTTCTGGGTGCAGATGACGTGTCGCGGAAGGGGAATGCCGGCTGGAGAGGTACCGCGCTTGCGACCGCGCCAGAAGTTGAACGGCTCACCCTGAAAGGCGAAGCCCTCGTTCAGCGCCCGCACAATCTGCTCTTTGCCGCCGAAATCCTGGTAATAGCCTGCGCTCTCTCCGGTCAGGCAGGCGTGCAACGCGTGGTGGAAGTCATCGCTCCACACCGCATTCATTCCAAATCCGCCTTGCGCTCGGGGCAGAACGTCGCGGCGGTCGTTCTCGTCGGTTTCTGCGATCACGCATACCGTGCGGCCCAGTTCGGCAGCCAACCGCTGCGCGTTCTCCTGGATCTCGGCCAGGATGTGCAGCGGCGAGTCATCGCGAATGGTCTGCGTCGCATCCAGGCGCAGGCCGTCGAAGTGGTACTCGCGAATCCAGTAGAGGGCATTCTCCACCACGTAGCGGCGCACTTCCTCGCAGCCGCGGTCGTCATAGTTGATGGCGTCGCCCCAGGGCGTGGTGTGGTGGTGTGTGAAGTACGGCCCAAATTGGCGCAGATAGTTGCCTTCGTTGCCCAGGTGGTTGTAAACCACATCCAGCATGACCGCCAGCCCGGCGCGGTGGGCCGCATCTACCAGGCGCTTCAGGCCATCCGGGCCGCCATAGCTGGCCTGCACCGCGTAAATCGAAACACCGTCATAGCCCCAGTTGCGGCGTCCGGGAAAGGCTGCCACCGGCATCAGTTCTATCACCGAGATTCCCAGCGACTTCAGATAATCCAACCGCTGAATGACACCATTGAAGGTGCCTTCCGGGCTGAACGTTCCAACGTGCAGCTCATAGATGACGTAGTCGCGAAGTTCAACCCCGTGCCAATTTTGGTCTGCCCACGCAAAGGCGCTTGAATCCACAATCGCCGTAGGGCCATGCACGCCTTCCGGCAGCAAACGCGAGACCGGGTCAGGCAGGGGCCTATGGTCATCAAGAAGGTAGAAATACCGATCGCCGGCCCGAACCGGAGCCTGTACGGTAGAAGTGCCATCGGCGGAGCCTTCCATCCGCAGGTCGCGGCCGCCGACCAGACGCAGCGTGACTTGCCGGGCATGGGGCGCCCACACGCGAAATTCCGCCGTGCTCCCGCGCAGCGTGGCTCCGTACATGAGACTCAGGGTAGCCGATTTCATCGCAGTTTGGATGCGGACGGCAGTAAACGTGCCCTCTTTGACTCCAAAATTCATCCGACGCGGATCAACGCGGATTGAGCACTCGGGAATTGGCACTTGGCAATTAGCATTTAGCCATGGAAGAGAGTCTTCTTGGTGACCTTTACAGGCCGCGGCTGGCCAAACGCTAAGTGCTAAATGCCAAGTGCTTGATCCGCGTTAATCTGTGTTAATCCGCGGCGCTGAATTTGGCTTTTCGCTGCCCCCTCGGCGTCTCGGCGGTGAATACAATGCTGCTATGTCCCTGATCCTGGCTTCTTCTTCCCCGCGACGGCAGGAGTTGCTGCGTGCGGCGGGAATCGAGTTCACGGTGGAAGCGGCCGACCTGCCCGAAGTTCCTCATCCCGGTGAGGCTCCGCAGCAGTTTGCCGAGCGCATGGCGCGGGAAAAAGCGGTTGCCGTTGCGGAACGCCGCCGTAAGCCAGGCGAATGGGTGCTGGCTGCGGACACGGTGGTTTTTGTGAACGGCGAAATCCTGGGCAAGCCGGCCGACGCGCCCGATCCCGCAGCGGATGCCGCACGCATGCTGCGCCTGCTGTCGGGGCGGGAGCACAAGGTCATCACGGGAGTGTGTCTCGTAGACAGTGGTCAGTGGGCAGTGGCCAGTGGCCAGAAAAACAGTGGTCAGTGGTCGGTGGTTAGTGGGCCGAGGAGCTCTCTCGGCCGTCGGCCGTCAGCCGTCAACGTGGTTGCCTCCGAGACCACCTGCGTGTGGATGGATGCGCTCAGCGAGCAGGACATCTCCGAGTACATCGCCTCCGGCGAGCCCCTGGACAAGGCCGGCGCCTACGCCATCCAGGGCCGCGCCTCGCGTTGGATTCCGCGCATCGAAGGGTGCTACTTCAATGTTGTGGGCTTGCCGGTGCCGCTGGTTTCTCGAATGCTGCGCGAGCGCAGGGTCATCTAGATTTAAGGGAGTCCAGCCAGGTGTGGGAAGAGAAAAAGCGAACCCCGTTACTTCTTTTCCTGGTTGCCCTGCTCGCCGTCTTTTACGGCCGACTTGAAATTGCGAATTCCTTCGCCCAGGCCCTTGCCCAGGTCAGCCAGCTTGCTGGGGCCAAAGATCAGCAGAGCGATGGCCAGAATCAGAAGGATTTCAGGCAAACCTAATTTGCCTATCATGTGGACCTCCGCCGGGAGGGCAAGCCGGCGCGCTTTCCGCACAGAGTTTACGGGAACTGCCCTGTTGAGATTCTAGGTCAGTCTAAGGGTAGAGTCAAAGTAGTTACATAGCTGGCTGGTTCACCAGTCGGCTGCCTTTCTGTTGATCAGCCAGAAAGCTAGCCGGTTCGCTCACGCGGCCTCAATCAGCATCGCAATCAGCGCCGCCCGCCGCGGCAGTTCCTCGATCACCACGGATTCGTTGAAGGCATGGGCGCCTTCGCCAACGCCACCTAGGCCATCGAGGGTGGGCACGCCCAGGGCGGCGGTGAAGTTGCCGTCGGACGCGCCGCCGGTGCTGGCCTCCTGCAGCTTCCAATTGATCTGGGCGGCCACTTCGCGCGCTTTGCCGTAAAGCGCGGCCACGCCCTTGGTGCACTCCATGGGCAAGCGATTGATGGCGCCCGTTAGCTGCAGGCGGCACTTCCGGTTGGAGGGGCGCAAGGCATGGAGCTTCTTATCTATGTAGGCGGCGTCACGCACGCGTGCAATACGCACGTCTATCAGTGCCGAGGCCTGGGCTGCCACCACGTTGCTGCGCGTGCCGCC
>DASYWT010000174.1:0-6497 GCA_035935775.1 Terriglobales bacterium | reverse complement strand
CCGCCAGTTGGCGCGAGCCGGCCTGGCACAGGCGCAGGCGACGCTCACCCAGGCGCAAACCACGCTCGGCTATACCCGGGTGCGCGCTCCATTCGACGGCGTGGTGACCGAGAAACGTGCCGATCCGGGCACGCTGGCCAGTCCTGGCATGGCGCTGCTGGTGGTGGAAGACCAGCGTCGCTTCCGCCTGGAGGCCAGCGTGGACGAAGGCGACATCCACCTGGTCAAACTCGGTCAAGGGGTGCCGGTCACGCTCGATTCCCTGCCTGGCGCGCACTTCAGCGGACGTGTGGCGCAGATTGTGCCCGCGGCCGATCCCGCCAGCCGCAGCTTTGTTGTGAAAGTCGAGTTGCCCGCGGACGCGCGCCTGCGCTCCGGCTTGTTCGGACGCGCCCACATCGCACGCGGTCAGCGGCAGGCGATTCTGCTTCCGCGCAGCGCGGTGCTTGACCGTGGCCAGCTGCAAGGAATTTACGTGATCGGCGACGACAAGGTCGCCACCTTGCGCTACATCACGCTGGGCAAGGCGGATGGTGAGCAGGTGGAAGTGCTCTCCGGTCTCGAGGGCGGCGAACGTGTGGTAGCCGCGCCAGGGAATCGGGAGCTTGGCGGCAAGCGGGTGGAAACAAATTAGCCACAGAGACACGGAGGCACGGAGTTAGTACGGCTCTTGGCTCTTGGCTCTTGGCTCTTGGCTCTTGGCTCTTGGCTCTTGGCTCTTGGGGTGAAGTTGGCCATATCGGTCAGGGGCTAAGTGCTAATTACTAATTGCTTCGCTGGCTGAATGCTGAGTGCTGAAGGCTGATTGCTGACTTCATCCCGGTTCATCCGCGGCGCAGATTTCAATGAAACATGCCGACGACAACTCGACCACCTTGCGTCTAGCCGGCCGCATTGCCCACAGCTTCATCCAGTCGAAGCTGACGCCGCTGGCGATTACGGCGGCGCTGCTGCTCGGCGCCTTCGCCATCTGGCAGACGCCGCGCGAAGAAGAGCCGCAGATCATCGTGCCCATGCTCGACGTGTTCGTGCAGATGCCGGGCGCTTCAGCCCAGGAGGTGGAGCAGCGCGTCACCATTCCCATGGAAAAGCTGCTGCGCGAGGTGCCGGGCGTGGAGTACCTGTACTCCATCAGCCGGCCCGGGGTAAGCATGGTGATTGTGCGCTTCTACGTTGGACAAAAAGAAGAAGACGCCATAGTCCGGACCTATAACAAGCTGTACTCGAATTTCGACCGCATCCCGCCCGGCGCGTCGCAGCCGCTCATCAAAGTGCGCTCCATTGACGACGTGCCCATCCTCGCTTTGACCTTGTGGGGGCCGAACTACAACGGCTATCAACTGCGGCGAATCGCCGGCGAGCTGGAACAATCCATCAAGCAGCTGGATGACGTTTCTGAAACCAAAATCATCGGTGGGCAGCCTCGCCAGGTGCGGGTGGTGCTGGATACGCAGAAGCTTGCAGCCTACGGTCTGGCTCCGGGAGCGGTGGTTGGGAAGTTGCAGCAGGCCAACAGCCGGGGTATCGCCGGCAGCTTCGCCCGCGACAACCAGGAATTTCAGGTCGAGGCCGGACGGTTTTTTACTCGCACCGAAGATCTGCAGCAAGTGGTTGTCGGCGTCCACCAGGGCCACCCGGTGTACCTGCGCGATGTGGTGCAAAAGCTCGAAGATGGACCGGCGGAACCCGACACCTATGTTCTGTTTGCCAACGGAGCAGGGGCTGCACAGATCGAACGCACGAAGCAAGGCTCTGCCCTGGCACCATCCGAGTATCCGGCGGTCACGATTACAGTCGCCAAGCGCAAGGGCACGAACGCCAGCATCATCGCCGACCGCGTTCTCGCCCGCGTACACGACCTTCGTGGCGACGTACTGGCTAACGACCTGCAAGTTACGGTTACCCGCAACTACGGGGAAACCGCGCGCGACAAATCCAACGAACTACTCAAGCACCTGCTGCTGGCCACGCTCTCGGTCACGCTGCTGGTGGCGCTGGCGCTGGGCTGGCGCGAATCGGGCGTAGTGCTGCTGGCCGTGCCCGTCACCCTGGCGCTCACCCTGGCCATTTTCTACTTTTACGGCTACACCCTGAATCGGGTGACGCTGTTTGCGCTCATCTTCTCCATCGGCATTCTGGTGGACGACGCCATAGTTGTAGTGGAGAACATTGTGCGCCATTTCCGTTTGCCTTCCAGCCGCGGTCGCAGCCTGGCCGAGGTGGCAGTAGAGGCGGTGGACGAGGTGGGCAACCCCACCATTCTGGCCACTTTTGCTGTGATTTCCGCCATCCTGCCTATGGCCTTTGTGCGCGGGCTCATGGGGCCGTACATGCGGCCCATCCCTGTGGGCGCATCGGCGGCCATGGTGTTCTCGCTGATTGTGGCCTTCGTGGTTTCGCCCTGGGCCGCGCTGCGCCTGTTGCGCCACTGCGCGAGCGAGAACGGGCACGACCTGCATGAAAGTGAAGGCTGGACCACGCGCCTGTACCGCCGACTGATGAACCCACTGATCGCCAGCCCACGCCAGCGCTGGTTCTTCCTTGGCGGCGTGGTGGTGCTGCTGCTGGCCGCGGCGGCTTTTGTGCCCCTGAAGTGGGTGCACGTCAAAATGCTTCCTTTCGACAACAAGAGCGAGTTCCAGGTGATCATTGACATGCCCGACGGCACCACCCTGGAGCAGACCACCCAGGTGGCGCAGGCGCTGGGCCGCTACCTGGGGCAGCAGTCCGAGGTCACCAACTATCAGATTTATGCCGGCACCTCCGGTCCGTACAACTTCAATGGCCTGGTGCGTCATTATTTCCTGCGGCGCGGGCCCAACCAGGCGGATATCCAGGTCAACCTGCTGCCGCTGGATGCGCGCAGCGCCC
The DNA here is from genome assembly GCA_035935775.1 of Terriglobales bacterium. Lineage (GTDB taxonomy): Bacteria > Acidobacteriota > Terriglobia > Terriglobales > Acidobacteriaceae > JAICWP01. The sequence goes on along the minus strand of DASYWT010000174.1, from coordinate 3,626 downwards.
AAAGCCACGAAATCGCACGCCGTCTGCGGCCCCAACTCGTCGCGATTGCGCAGCCCTTTGGCGCCCGCATCAAGGTGGCCGAAGTGCCGCCCGGCCCGCCGGTGCTGGAGACCATGGTGGCCGAAGTTTATGGTCCCGACCTGAAGCGGCAAACCCAGGTGGCAGCGCAAATCAAGAACATTTTCCAGAAAACGCGGGGCGTGGTGGACGTGGACTGGTACGTCGAAGATCCGCAGACCAAGTACGAGATGCAGGTGGACCTGGACAAAGCGGCGCTGCACGGCATTTCCGCGGCCGACGTCAGCCAGACCATGCGCATTGCGCTGAATGGCGCCGAAGCAGGCCTGCTGCACAGCCCCAATTCCCGCGAAGACGTACCCATCCAGGTGCAACTGGCACGGCCGGCGCGCTCCAGCATGCAGGACCTGGGCGCGCTCAAACTGCCCACGGCCGATGGCCGACAGGTCTCGCTGGCCGAGGTGACCGACCTCAAGCAGACCACCATTGACACCAGCATCTACCGCAAAAACCTGCGCGACGTGGTTTATGTGACCGGCGATGTAGCCGGCGAAGAAGAGAGCCCGGTTTACGCGCTGCTGAAAATGCGGAGCCCGATTTCGCAGATCAAACTCCCCGAAGGCTACCAACTGCAGCAGTACACCGGCACCGTGCTGCCCGAATCCACTGAGCGGCTGAGCATGAAATGGGATGGCGAGTGGCACATCACGGTGGAAGTGTTCCGGGACCTGGGCCTGGCTTTTGCCGCCGTGCTGGTGCTGATCTACATCCTGGTGGTGGGCTGGTTCAAATCGTTCAAGACGCCGCTGGTGATCATGGCGCCGATTCCCCTCACCCTGGTGGGCATTCTGCCTGCACACGCCCTGATGGGCGCGTTTTTCACTGCGACTTCGATGATCGGATTTATAGCCGGCGCTGGGATTATTGTCCGTAACTCCATCATTCTGGTGGACTTTATCGAATTGCGGCGGCGGCAGGGCATGCCGCTTGCGGAGGCCGTGGTGGATGCAGGCGCAGTGCGCTTTCGGCCTATGCTGTTGACGGCGGCGGCGGTGGTGGTGGGCGCCAGCGTGATCCTGTTCGATCCGATTTTTCAGGGGCTGGCGATATCGCTGATGGCTGGGGAGGTGGCCTCTACCGTGCTTTCGCGCATGGCGGTGCCGGTTTTGTACTACCTGAGTGAGCGCAGGGGAGAGGCGGCGAGAATGCCCACGACCCCGATGCTGGCGCGTAGTGCGGACTGATTCGTGGGACGGGCTTTGCCCGTCTATGGGCGCAGAGGAGCTCCGCCCTCACACAATTCATCTTCCCTGGCGTCATGCTGAGGTGCTTGAGCACCGAAGCATCTGGCGTGCAGCTTGGAGAATCGCGGCGGTCCACGCGAGGTGCTTCAGGGCTGAAGCCCTTCAGCATGACGCCGTAGAAAGCTTAGCGGCTAGAGCAAAGCGCTCGAATCAGGCCCGCAACGGCTCAAGTTACGGAGGTAAGTTATGACGATTGAACGTTCTTTAAGACTGATAGCAGGCACGTTTATACTGGCTTCACTGGCCTTGGGACACTGGGTAAGCCCGTATTGGTACCTGTTTACCGCCTTTGTGGGCTTGAATCTGTTGCAATCAGGATTCACCAACTGGTGTCCTATGATGACGTTTTTACGTTGGTTGGGTGTTCCGGCGGTGTGCCAACCCAGCGCGCCAGCCATCAAAACCGGCGTTGCCGGTGTCAAATAAGATAGAGGGGACCTATGCAAAAACTGTACAAGGTGAATCGAGCCATTCGCGGTGTGGCGGTACTTTGGGGATTAGCCAGCCTGGCCCTTTTGATGGTGCCGCTGATCCGGGCCGTCGTCGGCTAGCTGAGATTGAGGCGCGGGCGCCCCGCCCGCGTCTGAAGTTGCACGGCAAGCCCACTCAGGACAGCCGCAATACGCATTGCTACCGTAAGTAGTGCCGCCTGTTGCATTTTGCCTCAGAGGGGTGTGCGACATAACCCCTCATCAATTGACGCATCTCACCCGCACAAGTGACGCCAGTCACAGCACTTAGCCCCGCCAGTGTTGAAACTTGCCATAGGAGATGGTGGTAACTGATGAGTTCTGAAACACCATGTTCCGGCGGCCTAATTCTTTAGCTTGGAGAGAGGAACGTCATTATGAAATTCAGCAAACTTGCGATCCTGGTGGGAACTATAGCTGTGGCGCTTTTCATCATGTTGCCCAACCTATCCTGGGCCGAGGACGGTGCAGCCCTCTACAAGGCGAAATGCGCGGTCTGCCACGGTGCCACTGGCGAAGGCAAACCGGCGGCCAAGATTCCAAGTCTGACCTCAGATAAGACACAGAAGATGTCGGATGCGGAATTGACCGACTTCATCGCCAGCGGCGGTCCCAACAAGAAGGCAACGCACGCTTTCGAGAAGAAGGGCGTCACGCCGGACCAGGTAAAGGCGCTGGTCGCTCACATTCGCGAGTTGGGTAAGAAGTAAGAGATCGCTGTCCCTGTTAGCAGCGCTGGGCTGCCACACGCTTGGGACTGGCGGCGGGAATGACATAGGAGCGTGCGGTGAGGCAGTCAAAAGCAAATCGGCTGCTCGACCTGCAGAGTGGTCCGGCACCTTTCCACGGACCGCGCGTTACGCTCCATAAAGCAGCGCTCATAGGGACGGCCCACCCGAGCTTCGCACCAGCGGAGCTCGGGTGGTTCCAATCCTCTCCGAACCGGAACACGGTAAAGCCCCCTCCCTCCCCCATTAGCCGGCATTGGTTCCTCTCTTCGTCCCATCCGGACCGGCCGGCCATAAGTGCAGGCGATTCGCCGGGAGAAATCCATGAGCAAGGCCCTTTTGTACGACGCGACGTTGTGCATCGGCTGCAAACAATGCGAGCAGGCGTGCGCGGAAAAGAACAAGCTGCCTTATAACGAGACCGTAGCCGGGGAAGACCGGCAGTCCGACTACAAGTTCACCGTGGTGCTGACCAAGGGCGACAAATTCATGCGCCGCCTGTGCATGAACTGCCAGGACCCCGCCTGCGCCTCCGTGTGCCCGGTAGGCGCCATGCGCAAGACCGCGGCCGGACCGGTGATTTACGAGGAAAGCCGGTGCATGGGCTGCCGCTATTGCATGGTGGCCTGCCCCTTTGGCGTTCCGAAATATGAATGGTCGAAAGTTCTGCCCCGGGTGCAGAAGTGCACCATGTGCGACGACCGGGTGGCGGCCGGCAAACCTACGGCCTGCGCCGAAGCCTGTCCTACCGGCGCCACCAAGTTTGGCGAGCGCGAAGAACTGATCAAGGAAGCGCAACAGCGCCTGCATGACAATCCGGGCAAGTACGTGAACCACATCTACGGCCTGACGGAGGTGGGCGGAACTTCCGTGCTCATGCTTTCCAGCGTGCCCTTCGAGGAGTTCGGCTTCCCTGCCGAACTGACGCGCGACCCGCTGCCTCTGTTTACCTACCGCGTGCTCTCGCGCATTCCAGACTTCGTGCCTCTGGGGGGAATCCTGCTGGGTGGAGTGTGGTGGATCACACACCGGCGGGAGGAAGTGGCCGCGTCTGAGGCCAGGGAACAAGCGGAGAAAGAGGCCAGGAAAGCGAGGAAGAAATGAAA
>DASYWT010000173.1:0-3589 GCA_035935775.1 Terriglobales bacterium | reverse complement strand
TGGGAAAGATTACCCCTGGCGATTCCGGTATTTGTCCGAGGCCGCGATGAGCGGGGCAAGGAATTTCTCGAATTTGCTACCGCTTTGAATTTGAGCGCGGGAGGGGTTCTGCTGGCCGTTTCCCGTGCCTTGCCGCTCTCCGCTGGGGTTTCGCTGGAAGTACCCAGCGCCCCGCTCTCGGATGTCGCTCATCTTCCTCGCGCAGTGCGCCGGTTACAGGCGCGCGTGGTGCATGTCCGCTCCTCGAATCGTCATCAACTGATTGGCCTTAAGTTTTCCCGCCCATTACTCCCTGCGACAGGAAGGAAAGTTACTTCTTCGCTGTGAAAAGCTTTTCTCACCCGTCTGTGGGGAACTGGCTGCTTTGCAGGCTTTTGCATGGGTGAAGCAGGAAACCAGGAAATGTCTTCCAAGCCATTGTAAATCATAGACTTGCCCCAAAAATTTAAGGTACTGGAGGGCCCCCAGGTACTTTGGTGCTCGGGGTGCACTCAGAACTAGTGCCGGGGCGCTCTGTGCTCGGCGGAGTGACTAGATATGGCTGCAACTTCCGTCAGTTCCTTGACCCAGTCGTTGGGCGAAATTCCCCCGGAGAACGTAGTTTTTGGCCGCACCGAGGCGATGGGGGCCCTGCGTGAGCGCTTGCAAAAGCTGGCTGGCGCCAACGTGCCCGTATTGATTCAGGGCGAAAGCGGCACCGGGAAAGACATTATCGCCCGCATGATCCACGGCCTTTCGCCGTGGAGGACTGGGCCCTTCGTCAAGGTGAACTGCCCCGCCATTCCCGGCACTCTCCTGGAGAGCGAGCTGTTCGGCTATGAAAAGGGCGCCTTCACTGGCGCTTACGGGTCCAAGCCGGGCCGGGTGGAAATGGCGCATCGCGGCACCCTCTTCCTGGACGAGATTTCCGAACTGGATTCCGCGCTGCAGTCCAAGCTGCTGCAATTGCTGCAGGATGGACAGTTCTGCCGCATCGGGGCCCAGGAAGACAAGAAAGTGGAAGTGCGGGTGGTGTGCGCCACCAACCGCCAACTGGAGCAGGAGATCGCCACCGGCAGCTTCCGCCAGGACCTGTTCTATCGCATTAACGTGGTGAACCTGCACATGCCGGCGCTGCGCGACCGCGCCGCCGACGTGCCCGAACTGGTGGCCTACTTCCTCGACTATTACAACCGCAAGTACAATTGCCGCGCCCGCGAGCTCTCCGGCGAACTAATGGGTATGCTGCAGAAGTACCATTGGCCGGGCAATATCCGCGAACTGGAAAACCTGATTAAGCGCTACGTGATCCTGGGCACCGAAGAAGCCATTGCCAGCGATCTGATCAGCCAGGAACGCGACGTATTCAATCCGGAAATTTCTGTGGATGGCCCTATTTCGCTGAAGAAGCTGACCCGCCAGGCGGTGCGTGAGCTGGAGCGCAAGGTGATCCTGAAAGTGCTGCAGGCCAATCACTGGAACCGCAAGCAATCAGCGCGGGCGTTGAACATCAGCTACCGCGCGCTGCTCTATAAGATCCGCGACACCGGCCTGCCTTCCAACCGCGGCTCCAAGCTGCCCGCGCCAGCCAACGGCGTGAACGGCAACGCGGCGGCCACAGCGGACTAGACTCTCACGTTTTCCTGTGGAGCGGGCTCTCTAGATCCTCCCTTCGGGACCTGCTCCACCCCTCGTTTCTTCCCGATAGGCCATTCGAATTGCATTCCTTTTTGCGCGCTTTTATATTCCTTGACAGGTATATGCGTATTAGAGTATATAAGGAGCGTGGAATCCGTATTTGAAATCATTGCCGAGCCGAACCGCCGCGCGATATTGAGCCTCCTGGTCTCCTCACAACAGTCAGTAGGGGAGATCGAGCGCCAGCTTCGCATGCCGCAGCCGACCGTATCCAAGCACCTGCGGGTGCTGCGCGAGGCCGGCTTTGTGGAATCCACGGTGGACGCACAGCGCCGTCTCTACCGGCTGAAGCCTCAACCGTTTCAGGAGGTGGATGCCTGGCTGGCCCAGTTCCGCCGCTTCTGGTCGGCTCACGTAGATGCTCTCGAGCGCCACCTCGACCGCGTGCAGCAATCAACAGCCACGAAAACTAAAAAGAAGACAAAATAACGCGGCCTCGCCCGCGAATCTGAAAATACGAGGAAACCGATGAAAATCAAACTGACCAGCGTGTACGTGGACGACCAGGAGAAGGCCCTGCGCTTCTACACCGAAGTGCTGGGCTTCGCGAAAAAAGCCGACTTCAGCCAAGGGCCGTTCCGCTGGCTCACCGTGGCCTCACCCGAGAACCCGGACGGCACGGAGCTGCAGCTGGCGCTCAACAACAACCCGGCGGCCAAGGCCTACCAGCAGGCCATGTTTCAGCAAAGCCAGCCCGCGGCCATGTTCTTCAGCGACGACGTGCAGGCCGACTACGAGCGCATGAAAGCCCGCGGCGCCAACTTCACCATGCCGCCAACCGATGTGACGGCCTCCAAGATCGCCATGTTGAACGACACCTGCGGCAATCTGATTCAGGTCACGCAGCTGAAGAACTGGTAGGACGGACGGAGATGAGCGATCGCGAGGCGTACACACCGGGTCCGGCCGCCGGGGCGCGAGTACAAAAGGACGGAGAGAAGTGGACGCTTATTCTCGTCCGCCAACTGCGCCATTCGCCGGAAAAAGTCTGGCAGGCGCTGACTGACCCGGCGCAGCTGCGCGAGTGGGCGCCCTTTGACGCCGAGGGCAGCCTGGGCACGGCTGGAACCACGGTGAAGCTCACCACCGTGGGAGCCCCAGGGCCGCGCGTTACCGAAACCACCGTGAAGCGAGCCGACGCTCCCAGGGCGCTGGAGTATACCTGGGGCGACTTCGACATGCGGTGGGAGCTCGAAGCCTTTGCCGGCGGCACGCGCCTGACGCTGTGGACCAATATCGGTCACCGCTTCATTTCCATGGGCGCTGCCGGGTGGCACATCTGCTTCGATGTGCTCGATCGGCTTCTCGCCGGTCAGCCCATTGGACGCCTCGTCGGCCCCGAGGCCATGAAGTTCGGCGGCTGGCAGCTGCTGAACGCCGAGTACGCCAGGCAGTTCGGTATGGAATCGTCCAACTGGCCGCCGAAGGCGGACCAAAAGTCGTGAATCAAGGGAATCGCAAAACCGTGCACCGACCACGCTCGCGGAGGCGAACATGATCAGTAGTGCCACCCAACGTTCCATTTTTCGCTGGATTCATCTCATCCTTGCCATTCCGATTTTCGGTTATATCTATAGTCCGTTTGACAAACTTCCCGGATATGCCCAGCCTACTCGGTTTGTCTTCTTTCCGCTCATGGTCGTTTCGGGATTGTGGATGTGGAAAGGCCACGTCGTTCGACGACTGTTTTCGAAACGAGCGGCCTGACAGGTTTTCAATAGGGCGCCCACTCAAGCCCGCTAAATCCGCGCGGGTGGCCCACACAACGCGGTGTTCGTTGTGTGGGAGCAGAAAAATGTTCCGCTAAGTTATTCGGCGGGTGGCCCACACAACGCGGTGTTCGTTGTGTGGGTAAGTAGAAAGATGTTCCGGACAGGCGGGTGGCCCACACAACGCGGTGTTCGTTGTGTGG
>DASYWT010000172.1:0-1810 GCA_035935775.1 Terriglobales bacterium | reverse complement strand
CTATCAGGTTCCAGCTCTGAGACTAGCTGAAAGCTGAAAGCTAAGAGCTGACACTGTGGTCTTTCATTCTTGATTCTTCAATCCTCATTCTTCAATCACCTAGGCGTAAATGCCGCGCTGGCGGATGGTGTAGGCCACGCGGTCAATGGCCAGCATATAGGCGGCAATGCGGTTATTGACGTTGTGGGTTTCGGCGTACTCCACCACCGCCTGGAAGGATTCGCGCATGATGTGCTCCAGCTGTTCGTTGACCACCGATTCCTTCCAGAAGTAACCCTGGCGATCCTGCACCCACTCGAAGTAGGAAGCGGTGACGCCGCCGGCGTTGGCCAGGATGTCGGGGACGATGAACACTCGCTTGTCAGAGAGGATGTCATCGGCGGCAGCAGTGGTGGGACCATTGGCGCCTTCGATCAGGACGCGCGCCTTAACCCGGTCGGCGTTGCGGCTGGTGATCTGGTTCTCGGTGGCGGCGGGAATCAGCACATCGCAATCGGCCAGCATGAGCTCGGCGGGGTCGTATTTTTCCGCGCCCGGAAAGCCGTGCACGACGCCGTTGTGCTGGCGGTACTCCCACAGCGCCTCAATATCAATGCCGTTGCGGTTATAAAGGCCGCCGCCTACTTCCACAATGCCGATGATCTTGTAGCCGCGCTCGTACATCAGGCGGGCGGCATTGGATCCGACGTTGCCGAAGCCCTGGATGACCACGCGGGTCTGGTCGCGATTCATGTTGAGCTTCTTGAGGGCCTCATCGCAGATGATCATCAGCCCACGGCCGGTGGCTTCGCGGCGGCCGCGCGAGCCCCCCATGTTCAGCGGCTTGCCGGTGACCACGGCGGTCACGGTCTGGCGCATGTGCATGGAGTAGGTGTCCATCATCCAGGCCATGATCTGCTCGTTGGTGTTCATATCGGGCGCCGGGACGTCTTTTTCCGGACCGATGAATTCGAACAGTTCGGCGGTGTAGCGGCGGGTCATGCGTTCCAGTTCGCCCATGGACATCTTGTGGGGATCGCAGATGATGCCGCCCTTGGCGCCGCCAAAGGGAATGTTGACGACAGCGCACTTCCAGGTCATCCAGCTGGCCAGAGCGCGCACCTCGTCGAGGGTCACGTCTGGCGAGTAGCGGACGCCGCCCTTGGCTGGGCCGCGAGCAATGGAGTGCTGTACGCGGAAGCCGGTGAAGACTTCCAGGTGGCCGTCGTCCATGGAGACAGGAATATGCACGATGATTTCGCGGTTGGGATAGCGCAGCACCTTCCACAGGCCTTCATCGAGCTTGAGCTTCTGGGCGGCCAGATCGAAGCGCGCGGCTTGCGCCTCCCAGGGGTTGATTTCCTGTTCCAGGGCGATGGTTTTCATAGGAGTTCTCCGGGGCGAAGGTCCGGAATTTTGAATGCGTCCAATCTAAAATTTTGATTCCGGCGAAACCAACAGTATATGAAGCTCGCCCCACGGGGGCAAGCCAGAGGTGGACGTCAAGGTATGAAGTCTGTACCAAGGGCAGCAAGGGGCGGAAGCTATTTTTGGCTGGCGGCGCGAACGCGGGCGGGAGCGCCGATTTCAATCTCCATGCCTTCGGCGGCGGCCCGCACCCGGGGATAATAGTTGCCGGCCTCGCGCACAATGCGCTCGATGCAGGCGTCGTCGTGGTCGGGATCGTGGTGGAAAAGCACCAGTTCTTTGGCGCCACTCTCCATGACCACGTTGACGGCTTCGCGCCAGTGGCTGTGTCCCCAGCCGCGGCGGCAAACCTCGTACTCCTCGGGCAGGTACTGGGCGTCATAAATCAGGACATCCGCGCCTT
>DASYWT010000171.1:0-13994 GCA_035935775.1 Terriglobales bacterium | reverse complement strand
CAGCGTGAAGTTCACCGTGATGGTGGTATCAATTTCCACCGGCTGTCCGTTCAGCATGTAAGGCTTGTACTTCCACTGTTTCACCGCGCTAATGGCCGACGCCGTCAGCATGGGGTGCCCGCTCACCACCTGCAGGCCCTGCACGCTGCCGTCCTTCCCGATTACGGCGTGCAGCACCACCGTGCCCTGAATGTGAGCCTGCTTCGCCAGCGGCGGATACTGCGGCTCCACCTTGTGCGTCAGCAAGCCTTGCGAGACGCCCTGGGAAACGCGCACTCGCTTCAGCTCAACCTTGGGTACGGCCACCGGCGAGTTGAGCACGCCACCCAGTACGCCGCCCACCTGGCCGCCGGCTACTCCGCCGGGCACGCCGCCCACCACTCCGCCCATTGGCGGCGCGGCGTTCGATGGCGGCGCCGCCGAAGCCATCTCTTGCGTCTTCACAATCTGCTTCGGAATCTTCGTCGGGGTGTGCAGTTCATTAGGATTGAGCTGTTCCTTCACCACCGGCCGCGGCCGTGCTGCCGCTGTTGCTGCCGCAGGTGGAGGTGGCGGAGGTGGCGGAGGCGGAGCCACCAGTTCGGTCATCAGTTGATGCGTGGGTAATGCCTCCACAAAAATCAGCGGTATCAGAACCAGGAAACACACGATGACCGCTTGAATGATGAACGATGCTGCCGTAGCTTTCCCGCGATTCGTCTTGAACCTTTTCGATGACTCAATAAGGCTGTCCTCAAACACCGGGCCATCTCCTTTCGGGACGCAGTTTGCCTAAGGCAGGGCGCCTGCAGATCAGGTATTCCCGATCCTTCACTTCAGAGCCGGCCTTCCTGCCGGGGGAACAATTAAGGAGGAAATAGCGGCTAAGTACTCTGGCCGAGCCTGTTTACAGGCCCTAATCTGGAAACAACAGTTCTCTCTCCAGCCGCATAAGGCAAACTCGCATACCCCACAGTCGTTGTTTAATCGCTTAATTAGATTTACCGGATGAAGGGCAGGATGCTCCTGCCTGGTACACGGGCCACCCCTGGCCGGAATACCTCACCCGAGCTGCCTCTGCCGCTCGAAGAGATTAAGATCAGAGCTGTGGCATCCCAGCACCCGAGGCCCTACCCGGTAGAGCCGGGGGCAGTGGCTCTCGGGACTGGCTCCCAGGAGCGACCATGACCACTGCGCTGGAAAATTCTGCCGCCCTCAACGAAGCCGCCCGCCGTCCGCTGGTCGCCGAGGAATGCGCCCTCGTAGTCGTGGACATCCAGGAGAAACTTCTGCCTCCCATCTTCGAAAAAGAGCGTCTCATCCGCAACTCACGACTCCTCGTGCGGCTGGCCAACATTCTTCGTCTGCCCACTCTGCTCACCACCCAATACTGTAAAGGACTGGGCAACGTGGTCTCCGAAATCGCTTCCTTGCTGCCCGCCGCCAAGCCCATGGACAAGCTGGAATTCTCCTGCTTCGGAAGCGAACACTTTACCGCCGCCCTCAAAGCCCTGCCTGGCCGCCGCAACACGGTTCTGCTCTGCGGCATGGAAGCCCACATCTGCGTCATGCAGACAGCCTTGGGCGCCCTGGAGCACGGCTATTACGTGCATGTCGCCTCGGACGCGGTCAGTTCCCGCTCCGAGTGGAATTGGAAAATCGGCCTGCAGCGCATGCGCGACGCCGGCGCCGTCATCTCCTCCACCGAAATGATGATGTACGAACTGCTCCGCTCCTCGGGCACGCCCTCCTTTAAGGAGCTGCTGCCGTATCTGAAGGGCTGAACCAGTTCGGATCGGCCGGCCATCGAGAAACATGCCTGACTTTTTTGGGCGACCTCTTGCTAACCGAGGGGAGCGGCGATAGTCTAACTCGGTAACCGAGGGGAGATCCTTTGTGAGCAAGCCGTCCGACTTGGTCCAGGGCACTCTGGACATGCTGATCCTTAAAATCCTGGCGCTGCAGCCTCTGAACGGATGGGCCATCAGCCAGCGCCTGAAACAGATTTCCAGCGATGTCCTCGGTGTCAGCGACGGTTCCCTCTATCCGGCCCTGCACAAGCTCGAACATCGCGGCTGGATACGGGCCCAGTGGAAATCAACTGAAAACAACCGGCGCGCCAAGTTCTACTCCCTCACCCCCTTGGGACGGAAGCAACTGGAAAAGGAGACCGCCAACTGGAACCGTGTGGCGGCTGCCATCTCCGGCATCGTACGGCTGAAAGAGGCCTGAACATGAACGTCGAACAATGGTTGTATTCCCTGCCCGTTCGTTTGCGTTCCTTTTTCCATTCCTATCAGGTGGATCAGGAGGTGAAAGAAGAGCTTCGCGAGCATCTTGAGCAGCAAGTCAGCGAAAACATTGCCCAGGGCATGTCCCCGGACGAGGCGCGCCGCTCCGCCATGATCGCGATGGGCGGGCTCACGCAAATCGAAGAGCAGTGCCGCGATGCTCGAGGGGGCAGCGTCTTGCAGGATTTTGTCCAGGACTTGCGTTACGGCTTCCGCCAATTGCGCCGCAGCCCGGGCTTCTCTGCGCTGGCGGTTCTTTGTCTGACTCTGGGGATCGGCGCGAACGCGGCGGTGTTCAGTTGGGTGGAGGGAATCTTGTTCCGGCCTTACCCCCTGGTCGCACATCAGGAGCGGCTGTTCGCGGTTGCCGGAACGGTACAGGGCAAGAGAATTGATGTGCTTTCATGGCCCGACTTCCTCGATTTACGTAGAAGTTGCACACTCTGCGAGGATTCTTTCGTCAGTTCGATTACCGGCAGTACGCTGAACATTGGTGACCACGCCGAAGTCACGACCGGGAGCATTGTCTCAGCCAACTATTTCGAGGCCATCGGGGTCCGTCCAATTCTCGGGCGCGGCTTCGAACCGGCCGAGGACGTTGGCAACAATTCCCATGCAGTTGTAGTGATCAGCTATGAGATGTGGCGCAATCGCTTCAAAGGCGACCCGGAGATCATCGGGAAGACACAGCGTTTAAACAATATCCCGCACACGATCATCGGAGTTACGCCCGAGGGATTCTACGGGACCTTCGTGGGCAGGGCGATGCAGTTCTGGGTGCCGGTCTCTATGCAGGCAGCCTTCCGCGGAGGTTACAAGCTCCAGGACCGGGGCGCCCGATGGATCGAATCCTATGTGCGCCTGAAACCCGGGGTCAGTAGGGCAGAGGCACAACAGCAAATCTCCGCCATCGCGGCTCGGTTGCAGAAGGACTATCCGGCCACCAACCGCGGGCGCGGCATCGGGCTGTGGGCGCTGTGGCAAACCCCATTCAATCATGCCAACGAACTGCTGCCCACGCTCGAGGTGATGGTGGCCGTGGTCGCGTTGGTCCTGCTCATCGCCTGCGCCAACGTCGGCAACCTGCTGCTGGTCCGGTCGTTTGTTCGACGGCATGAAATGAGCGTACGCCTCGCCATTGGAGCCCGCCGCCGGCGTCTGTTGAAGCAGCTCCTCACCGAGGGCCTCGTCCTCTCGACCCTGGGAACAGCCGGGGGATTTCTGGTGGCGTATTGGTGCCGGCACCTCCTGGTGATGCTGCTGCCAGTCCGCGAGGGAGAAGCATTGTACTTGCCGGGAGCGATCGACGGGCGCGTGCTGGCGATGGGCGCCGGCATCTGCTTGCTCGTGACCTTGATTGTGGGGATCATTCCCGTCTTTCAAATACGTCACCTCGATCTGGTCGGGCCTTTGAAGGCCGACTCCTCCGGCGTGGTCGGCGCTCGGGGAAAAGCCTGGATGCGTTCCGGCCTCGTCATCTCCCAGGTGAGTCTCAGCTTCATTCTGCTAGTGGGGGCAGCCCTGTTGCTCGAGAGCCTGGAAAAAATTCGCAGCACAAGCCCCGGCTTCACTACAACCAGCGTGGTGACGACGGCGGTCTCATTAGTGGCAGCGGGATACGATGTCCCGCGAGCCAAGACATTTCAGGACGAACTCATCGCTCGGCTCAGTGCGCTTCCGGGTGTGGAGTCCGCCGCGTTCGCCAACGTTACGCCATTGGGTTACGCCGTTTTTTCTTCTACCCCGATTGCGGTGGATGGCTATCAGCCTTCTCCGAATGAGCAACCTGAGGTGGAGTACAACCAGGTCGGTCCAGATTATTTCGCAACTCTGGGGATTCCTCTTCTCTCCGGTCGTGAATTTAAACGCAGCGACGATGAGAACGCCCCACTGGTCGCCATCGTGAATAGGACCATGGTGGAGCGGTACTGGCGTGGTCAGGATCCCGTCGGACGCCGGCTTCAGCTGAAGGGACGCTGGGCGCGAGTGGTCGCCGTAGTCGCCGACTCGACCTACGAGAGCATGGGCGAGACACCCAAGCCATTCTTCTATGTGCCGCTGCGGCAGGATTTCGTCAGAGACCCAGATTTGAATATCCGCACTACACAATCGCTGCAGAGCACATTGGCGACAGTTCTCCGCGAAGTACACGCGTTGGACCGAAATCTTGCCCTGTACGAAATGATCACGCTTCAGGAACAAGTGAACCGCGCCACCTCGCCGCAACTCGTAGCCGTCACGCTGGTCTCGACTTTGGGCGGCTTGGCGCTTCTTCTTGCCGCTGTGGGACTCTACGGAGTCATGTCTTATGCGGTCGCGCAAAGCAAGCGCGAATTGGGGCTGCGCATGGCCCTTGGCGCGGACGCTTCCAACCTGCTTCGCCTCGTCATGTCGCGCGGCTTGCGCTTAACGGCTGCAGGCGTCTTCTTTGGCGCCGCCGCTGCACTCGCCCTGACCAGATTGCTCGGACAGCTTCTCTACAATGTCAGCCCGCATGATCCGGTAATATTCGGATTCGCCTTAGCCGTGATGACCACTACTGCCGTCCTGGCTTGCCTGTTGCCTGCCTGGCGGGCAAGCCGGACCGATCCCGCACATGTCCTGCGAGATTGAGTTTCTCCGTCGCAACCCACACAGCGCAAGCCCGAGGATGCAGTTTTGGCGGAGGTAGCGGTGCTAAAGCGCCTGGCACTAACCATTGTCTTTGCAAATGCCTGCTGCGTGTGAGGATGGTTGGCGATAACTGGACTTCACGTTCATTACAAATTCTGTGCTGTTCCGAGGCAATCTCAGCCTATGTGACGGCGGTTTCTCACCCATCATTGGCTTTACGCCGCATGAGCCGGAGCGCGGCGAAGCAGTGAAAATGCGGTGAGCAGTGCCGCCAGGATCAAACCGACCGCAACCTGCGGATTGCTCCGCATCGGAAGCAGGGTTGCAATAAACAGCATCAGCAGCAGTAGCACGATGTTCGCAATCACCGACACCACGTGGACACCCTTGGCGACCGAGCTATACGCCACCCGGAGCAGGTTGAGCGCCCCGATGGTGATCAGGAACAGGCCGCCAGTCATGAACCAAACACCGTTGATGTCGAGGCTGGGGTGCACCCTCCGCGTTAACGATAAGTGAACGGCGCCGAACACGATCAGTAGCCAGGCAATGATAATGTCGAGTGTTTTCAAAAATTGCCTCCCGCGCTGATGTTTTACTTCGAGTGAGTATCATACTCGCCATTTGTAGCGGTGCTGCTCGCTAAAAATGCTGCACCACGCCAGTGAAAAAACGAAAATTGTTTTGCAGGCCGGCGTCAAACAACGGTGGCTGGGTGAAAAGCCAGTCCCTCAAGAAATCTCACTGTCCTCTGAGGGCCGACGGCCCAGCGGGTAGTCAATGCCGGCTCCCACCGCATTCGCCAAGGCGCTATCCGAGAAAAAGGGCCGCCTCCGGGATTGAGTAATCTTCTGCCTCAGTTGTAAATATCTTTTGACAAACACGTGACAAGATTCGCGAATCAATCTTGCCCGTACTCCATCCAAGCTCTCGTATGCGCTGAAGGCAGGATTCATCACTACAGAACGGCCTTCGAGTAGCGACAAACACAACAGGCCACCCGGAAGCGAACCTGAGGCAAATCTTGCAAGGAGGATGGTTAGGGCCGAGTTGGGGAATGCTTTGGCAGGTCAACACGCTAGCACCACAAGAAAAAAGTTTGATTAAGGAGAAAGCATGAAAAAGTATCTTCGAGTACTGGTTACGCTCAGCACGCTGTGCGGCTTCGCTGCGACAGTGCAGGCGCAAACAGGATTTGGATTTAACAGTTCCAATATCGCCGGCTTTCCCACGGGAGCGGCAGAACTTACCGGCGGCGGAGCTTTCAACCTAGCCACCGGATTCATTCACTCCGGCGGAGGTTTTCGCTGCATCGCGTCGGTGCAGCAAGGGCCGCTCAGTGGATGCCTGGCGGGACAGGGTATCCGGTGGGATACAGCCGCGCTGCTGCCCTTTGCCCAGTTCAAATGCACCGGGTCTCTCTCTGAGCCACTGCAAACCGCGATAACCAGCCATAATACGGTTGCCCTGATCGCCGACTTCTATCGCCAGGGGGATGGAAACGAGGAGTCCTTTACTGCGAAGATGATCGTCTCCGAGGCCGATCTTCCGGGCAATCCCGGCGTGAACGTTTGGATCCAAGGAGTAGGCTGCGGCTCAGCGATCGTAAATTTCAGCGCAAATCACTAGCCGGGAAGCGCGCGCGACCTGCCCACCCGAGATCGGTCCAACGGATGATTATCCCGATGGACAGGCACCGGGGAGGCAGGCGCGTCGGCGCGAGTTGGATGAAGGGCGGCAGCGACCGCGCGGATGGAGCGGGGAGCAGTTCAAAGTGGTTTGCCGGCTAGCTGTGAGGTGGCAATTTCTCTCCAGTCATCCCGGCAATCCTTTCAGGATGCAGCGAGGGTAGCAGCCGCGGGCTTCTCTCTTGCGCCCATGATCACCAGCCAGAGCATCGTCGCCACCTCGCCTAGCGCGACCGGTTGGGTGATGGAGAACACCTTGTCCTCGTATGCCGGAAAGACAAAGCCGGTAAGGCTGAACGCCAGCCAGGCGAAGCCTGCGAGTATCAGCCACAAGCCCAGGAAGCGAGGCAGGAAGCGCGATTTGTATACCAACAGGCCGAAGGGGAAGAGCCACAGGCCCGCGAAGAGCAGATTGGCGAGGTCAAACTGGTGGTGCAGGTCAAGGAACAGCCCGGCGAAGGCGTCACGCTGCAGCTTATCGAAGATGGAGAGGTAACCGGAACCGCGAGCGAACAGCAGGGCAGCCGCGTCAGTCACTATGTTGACAAAGAACAGGGGCACCTGCATCAAGCTGCCTAGGATCACCATTAGTACTGCAAGCCCCTGGTCAACTCCCTTCAGCAACCGGTAAAGCGCCAGTGGTACGAACAGCCACAGCGTGGCGCCCAGCAGAGTGCTGACAAATCCCAGGCGGAAGAGCGCTTCATGCGCGGCGATATTGTTGGCTGTGGCTGTCGCGTTCCCGTGCACAAACAACGCGTCTGGAATGTACAGGAGGCGCACGACCCCCACCACGGAAGCCAGAATATATAGGAACCCTGCTGCCCGGGCGTTCTTGCTAAGTAAAGTCATGGGTCTCTCCCCTGATGGATGGACATACGGGAGAGGCGCGTCAGAAGTTCCGGGTAGTTCACCTGAATCGGTGCAGGATAACGCTCTGTTCAACTGCCATGAACAGGCGTGCCCACACCTTACAAATCTCGGAAGGGCCCGGGCAAAGAAGGGCCATGGCTATTCGTCGGCATCCGGGGGTTCGCCGTCCCCGCTGGGTTCCTCCGCCGTCTGCTTCACCCGCACCACGGTAATTTTCGAGAAGCCTTCCTCGAATTTGGGGGGGCGCAGCTTGCCCGCCATGCGCTGCATCACGTCTTCGGGGACCACCCGGTTGCGCCGCTGGTTGCGCTCCATGCACACTTCGGTGGGCACATCGAAGAAGACCGCCTGCACTTCGTAGCCGAAATCGTGCGCCATCTTGATCCACACCCGCCGGTCGTGCGGCGAAAGGTTGGTGGCGTCCACATAATTCAGAGGCATGCGCGCCACCAGGCGCGCCCGCAGCAGCGAGCGCAGGGTAGAGAACACCAGGTCCTGGAAGCGCTGCTCGGTCACATCGTCAAACAGCATGGAACGGATCACGTCGCTGGAAAGCGGAACCGCCCCCCGGCGCTTGAACCAGGTGCTCTTGCCCGAACCGGGCAGCCCGATCGCCAATATCACCACGCCCTTGGGCTTTCGCGGCTGGGCCGCCGGCGCCGCCGCATGACGAGGGTGTGCAACCGTGGCCGCGGCGGGCTCTGCCGCCCGCGTTTGCCCAACCGGCGCTGCTGCTTCCGGCGCTTCTGGATAGGCCGGCTGCAACGGCGCCGGGTGGCTGCCGGCGGCCGTTCCCCGGCCGCCCCTTCCGCGCCTTCCTCTGCGCCGCCGCCTTTTGCCCCCTGGGCGCCCGCCTTCTGCGCCGCCCGCTTCGCCCGCCGGGGGCGCCCCTTCGGCCGGCTGGTCTTCGGCCTCCGCGGCTACTCGTTTCTCCGCTGCGGCCTCAACCCTGTGCTTCGCGGGGGAAGCCCCGGACTTTACTCCCGGGAATGCGTTGCCGGACTCCCTCTGGGCGTCAGCCGCTGTTTCCTTTTCCGGCACCCGCGGCGGCAACTCGTTGGTAATGAAATTTGGCTGCAGCGGGGGAGGATTTTCACCCTGCTTCGCGCTGCCGCCCGTCTTCTTCCGGCGCCGGCGTAGCCGGTCGCGAATCCACTTGCTCATCTCCCGCCTTGTAACACATCCCTTGCTTTGCGGGCAATGTAAGCTTCGGCTCTTCTCTGGAGGCGCGCACCGCCGGCGCGGTCGCTCGTCACACGGTTCTGTGCCGCCGCCATTTGCCCCTGCGCCAACGCCGATGTTACGATTTTTGGTTACGCACCCGGTCCGCAACTTACCCTTCATGCGCACTCATTCGGAGGCAATATGGCAATTAAAGTCGGCATTAATGGATTCGGCCGCATCGGGCGCAACGTGCTCCGCGCCTCGCTCACCGACCGCAATCTCGAGTTTGTGGCGGTCAACGACCTGACCGATCCCAAAACCCTGGCTCACCTGTTGAAGTACGATTCCATCCTGGGCAATCTGCCCAACGACATCAGCGCGGGCGCCGACTGCATTCGCGTGGATGGCCGCAGCATTCGCGTTTTCGCCGAAAAGGATCCCGCCAAGCTGCCCTGGGACTCGGTCGGCGCCCAGGTGGTGCTCGAGTCCACCGGCCGCTTCACCAACGCCGAAGACGCCAAAAAGCACCTGCGCGGGCCGGTGAAAAAGGTGATTATTTCCGCTCCCGCCAAGAATGAAGATGTCACCATCGTGCTCGGGGTCAATGAGCAGGTTTACGATCCGACCAAACACAACATCATTTCCAATGCCTCCTGCACCACCAATTGCCTGGCCCCGATCGCCAAGGTAATAAACGATTCCTTCAAAATTGTTGCCGGCAGCATGACCACCATCCATTCCTACACCAACGACCAGGTCATTCTCGATTTTCCGCATAAGGACTTGCGCCGCGCGCGGGCCGCTGCCCTCAGCATGATTCCCACCTCTACCGGCGCCGCCAAGGCGCTGCACCTGGTCATTCCCGAACTGAAGGGCAAGCTGGATGGCTTTGCCATGCGCGTGCCCACGCCCAACGTTTCGGTGGTGGACCTGGTTGCCTGGGTGGAAAAGAAGACGACGGCCGAGGAGGTCAATGCCGCCATGCAGAAGGCCGCCGGTTCCCCTCCTCTCAAGGGCTACCTGGGATACGAGAATACCGAACTGGTTTCCATGGACTACCGCGGTGATTCCCGCTCCTCCATTGTGGACGCGCCCATGACGCGCGTGATCGGCGGCAATCTGGTGAAGGTCATCTCCTGGTACGACAACGAATGGGGATATTCGTGCCGCGTGCGCGACCTCATCAACTTCATCGGCAGCAAAGGCCTGTAGAGTCTGGTTTGAAACGGCGCTGCTTCATGCGCGCCGCAGGAGTAATTTTGTTCGTGTGTCATCCCGAGCGAGCGCGACTGATCCCGCTTTGCGGGAGCGGGAGCGCGAGTCGAGGGACCTTGCGCTCGAATTTGAACGCGCCCGCGCGATCTCGGCGAGGCGCTTCCTAAGGAGTCCGCTGTGAGCACCCATCGGCAACCTGTTCTGAATCGTGAGGGCATCGGCAAGCTTTCCATCCGCGATCTGCCCTTGAGCGACCACCGTATCTTTATGCGCGTGGACTTCAACGTCCCCCTCTCCGAAGACGGCGGTGTTCTCGACGACACCCGCATTCGCGAGACCCTGCCCACCATCGAGTACGCGCTTCGCCACGGCGCGCGGCTTATCCTCGCCTCGCACCTCGGCCGCCCCAAGGGTAAGGTCAACCCGCGCATGAGCCTGCGGCCCGTGGCCGAGCGCCTGCGCATGCTGCTCGATACCCAGTTGGGACGCGGTGAGAACGTCGGCTTCGCCACCGATTGCGTCGGCATCCAGGCCGAAGAAATGGCGGGCAAGCTGGAGAAAGGCCAGACCCTGCTGCTCGAGAACCTGCGCTTCCATCCCGAAGAAGAAGCCAACGACGAGAAGTTCTCCCGCCAGCTGGCGCACCTGGCCGACTTCTACGTCAACGACGCCTTCGGCACCGCTCATCGCGCCCACGCCTCCACCGTTGGTATCACCAAGTTCCTGCAGAAATCCGCTGCCGGCCTGCTTATGGAAAAGGAACTGGAGTATCTGGGCCGCGCCATGCAGCATCCCGAGCACCCCTTCGTAGCCATCCTCGGCGGGGCCAAGGTGAGCGACAAAATCGCGGTTATCCGCAACCTCATGACCAAGGTGGACGCTCTGCTCATCGGCGGCGGCATGGCCTACACCTTCCTCAAGGCCCAGGGGCAGCCGATAGGTAAGTCGCTGGTGGAAGATGACAAGCTCGAGCTGGCGCGCCAGATTCTTCAGGATGCCAAGGCCAGAGGCACGAAGTTCCTGCTGCCGGTGGACCATGTGGTGGCGCAGAAGATTGACCCCAGCGCGCAGACCCGCACGGTCACAGAAATTCCCGCCGACCAGATGGCGCTCGACATCGGCCCCAAAACGGTGGAGCTGTTCAGCGCGGAAGTCGGCCGCGCGCGCACCATCGTGTGGAACGGGCCCATGGGCGTTTTCGAAGTCGAGCCGTTCTCCCACGGCACCAAGCGCCTGGCGCGCGCCGTAGCGGAAAATGCCGGCGTCACCTCCATCGTTGGCGGCGGCGACACCGTGTCTGCCGTCCACGATGCCGGCGTCGCTGAGCGCATCACCCACATCTCCACCGGCGGCGGCGCTTCGCTCGAGTTCATGGAGGGAAAGAAGCTTCCCGGCGTGGAAGCCTTGACCGACGCGCCGTAGAAGGTATTTGAGGAGAAGTTGCAAGCAACGTCTCCACCAAATACTCGTTTTTTGTTGTGGGACGGGACGGGTGGCCCACTCAAGCCCGCATTTGGCTTGAGTGGGAGGACCGACCGTGGAAGCCCCGGACTTTAGTCCGGGGAATATGGCGCGAAAACTGACTCGGGCTTTAGCCCCTGAAATCCATGCCACGCAAAAAACTCATCGCCGCTAACTGGAAGATGTACAAGACGCCTGAGCAGGCGCGCGACTTCCTCCGCGCCTTTCTCCCTCTGATCGCCGGCCACACTCGTGACGAAATTGCTGTCTGCCCGCCCTTCGTCTGCATTCCCGCCGCGGTAGAGGCCGCCAAGAACTCCAAGGTCGTCGCCATCGGCGGCCAGAACCTGTACTGGGAGAAGGAAGGCGCCTTCACCGGCGAAATTTCCGCCGCCATGCTAGTGGCCTGCGGCTGCACTCACGTCATCATTGGCCACTCCGAGCGCCGCCAGTACTTCGGCGAAACCGACGAAACCGTTAATAGAAAGCTGGTACGCGCTCTTGAGGCCGGCCTGGTTCCCATTGTCTGCGTGGGTGAAGTCATTCAGGAGCGCGAAGCCGGCCTCACCGAGGAAGTTCTTCGCCGCCAGTGTACCGGCGCCTTCCGCGGCATCTCCGGCGAAAAGGCTGCCCGGCTTACCATCGCCTATGAGCCCGTCTGGGCCATCGGCACTGGCCGCACCGCCACCCCCGAACTGGCCGCCGACGCTCACCGCGTCATCCGTCACCAGGCCGCTGATGCCCTGGGCGAGGAACTCGCTCGCAACCTGCGCATCCTCTACGGCGGCAGCGTCAAGCCGGAAAATGCCAAGGCGCTCATGTCGCAGGAGGAAATTGACGGCGCCCTGGTCGGCGGCGCCAGCCTGGATCCGAAATCGTTTGCGGCGATCGTGAAGTACTGAAAACAGCTGTCAGCAATTAGCACTCGGCATTCAGCCGCTGGACCTAAAACCTGGGACTGGTTGTTAGTGTTCCCCGCTTGCCTCGGCTGTTCAGGGGCTGAACGCTGATTGCTGACTGCTGAGTGCTTGCTCCCGGGGTACGGGACCAGCAATGCGCTTTGCTATAATGAAACCCTCCCTCAGGTTATTTCTTCACGCCAGTGCGGAAGTGGTGGAACTGGCAGACACACCATCTTGAGGGGGTGGCGCCGAAAGGCGTGGGGGTTCAAATCCCCCCTTCCGCACCATTCTGGCCTTATCCCGCGTCTCCCTCTAGGTTAAGCCCAAAGCCTTTTTTACTTGTGTTTGAATGTCGGCAAACAGGGCGGCGGGGAGGACGCCAAGCGCCGGATATTGGAGCAAGCTCTTCTCCAGGGTTGTCACCTGATCGCATTTAGCCCAGCAATTCCTGTCGAGCCTGGCCTCACCTGCTTTGATGGGCAACCGTAACACGAATTTGCGATGCTCGATACTGGTGATGGGCACTACGCAGACGTCAAAGGCGTTGGCATTCAGCGCGTCAACCGAGAGCACCAGCACAGGCCGCAGCTTATCGAGCGCGGCCCAATAAACTTCGCCGCGCCTCGGAAACCAGCCTGGCGGTGGCTGCATCAGTCTTCGTCTCGCGCCAGGGTGCGCCGAGTGGCAGTCTGAAAGGCGCGGCTTTCCTCGCACTCCTCATGAGGCGCTTCGCGGAAGAATGCCTGCGCTTCCGTGGCCAGGCGTTCTTCTTCCTCATGGGCGATGGCCCGCTTAAGCAGTTCATTCACACGCTCACTGGCTGATCGGCCGGCTCGGGTGCGGGCAATGTAGTCCACCACGGAACGCTCCAGCGTGAAACTCTTAGGTTTTCTACTATTATTAATCATAGTAACTATCATATATATGATCACATCTGATCATCGCGTAGGTCAAGGGAAAAGGCGGGGCTTGCAAGTAGCTTTAGCGTAGACACTTGTGCGAGCCGATGTGAGGCTGATAGACTTTTTCTACCATCGGAGAGTGTTGCAAAAGGATTTTGGGTTCATCCCCCTTCCGCACCCTTCAGAGAAAGGTTGGGCCGGACGCCCGGCGAGCCGCTTAACTCATGGTCACATTGGTCACGCTGATTCATATTCTGGTTTGCTTCTTCATCATCATCGTGGTGCTGCTGCAGAGCGGCAACGCCGGCGATGTGGCCTCCGCCTTCGGCGGCATGGGCAGTCAGACGGCCTTCGGCCCGCGCAGTTCTTCCACCTTGCTGGGCCAGGCGACCACCTGGTCGGCGGTGCTTTTCATGGTGACCTCGATCACGCTCTCGGTTTACGCCTCGCGTCATCGCAGCGGTTCGGTTTTGGAAGGCCTTAAGCCCTCGCAGAAAAAGACCCAGCCGGTGCGCCAGGCCACTCCGCCCGTGACCAATCCAGCTCCCAAGCCCGGCCCGCAGACGAACAAATAGCTCGTAAGCGAGACTTTATTGCTCGCGGACTGAAGTCCGCTCGGAATTAAAAAAGGCGGACTTATCACCCGGCTAAAGCCGGGTGCTTCCACACGAGCCCGGACGGTTCGCCAAGAAGAGCGAGAGCCGGGTGCTTCCACACCAGCCCGAAACACCTGATGGGAAGAGCTAAAGCCGGGCGCTTCCGCACTAGTCCGGACGGTTCGCCAAGAAGAGCGAGAGCCGGGCGCTTCAACACTAGCCCGGACGGTTTGCCAGGAAAAGCGAGAGCCGGGTGCTTCCACACAGCCCGGACGGTTTGCCAGGAAAAGCGGGAGCCGGGTGCTTCCAC
>DASYWT010000170.1:0-9496 GCA_035935775.1 Terriglobales bacterium | reverse complement strand
AGAACGTTTTTGCTTGGAAGCAATCGCTCGTGGCGTTAGACTTTGCCCCCTTTGGTTACTCATGCGAATCGTCTTTCGCAATTAGGGGGAGTTCGATTGGATCAGTTGTTCTCGTTTGCCGGATCACGGGCAAACCGGAGGTTGAGCTCAAAATTCATGCCGTTTTAGCACGCCCAGCACCCGAGAGTAATACTGGTGATCCTTGGCAACGGCTAAGCCTGTTGGTAGAGCCGTTGCTTGCAACGTCTCGGTCGGCGGGGCGAAAGTCGCCTCCTCCCGTGCGAGAATTATCGCCACCGATGCCCAGCGATCACCCACCCATCAGGTTTGAAGTCGCGCCCGAGCAGGCGGGGCGTCGGCTCGACCAGTTCCTGGCGGCGCAACTGCCGGAAGTGAGCCGGGCGCGGGTGCAGCAACTGATTGGCGAAGGCAAAGTGCTGGTGAACGATGCCGCCGCCAAGCCTTCGCTGAAACTCAAGGGCGGCGAGCGCATCCAGGTGCTGGCTCCGCCCGCGCCCCCACCCCTGCGCGCGGTCGCCGAAGAGATTCCGCTGGATGTGGTTTACGAAGATGACGACCTGGCAGTCATCAACAAGCCCGCCGGCATGATGGTGCACGCTGGAGCCGGAGCCACCGAGGACGAGCGCAACCGCGGCACCCTGGTGAATGCCCTGCTGCACCGCTTCCGCATGCTGTCGCGAGTGAGCGGCGAGCTGAGGCCGGGCATCGTGCATCGCCTGGACCGGGCCACCAGCGGGCTGATCGTGGTAGCCAAGAATGACTTGGCGCACCGCCGGCTGGCGGAGCAGTTTTCCGGCCGCCTGGTGCGCAAACACTACATTGCCCTGGTACACGGCTGGGTGAAGCCGGACAAGGGAACGATTTCCAGCGCCATCAGCCGCGACCGCATCCGCCGCACCCGCATGACTACCCGGCGCAGCGGCGGGCGGGAAGCGGTCACCCACTACAAGGTACGAGAACGTATTCAGTCCGAATTCGGCAAGTTCACCCTGCTTGACCTGAAGATTGACACCGGCCGCACCCACCAGATCCGGGTTCATTTGGCTTCACTCGGCCATCCCGTGGTGGGAGACGCGCTTTATGGCTCGCCGCGCGAGCTTCGTCTGCCGCGGGCGGGTAAGTGGCCCCAGGCACAAGCCTTGTCTCTGGCCCGGAACTTTCTTCACGCCGCCGCCATCGAATTTACCCAACCCCGGACCGGGGAGGGGTTGGCATTTTCCCGCCCTCTGCCTCCGGAGTTGCTGGAATTCCTGGCGCAACTGGGGCGGCACACCAGCTATAATGGGAAGTCAGGATGAGACGCAGGGCCATTGTTTTTGCGGTTGGGGTGCTGCTTCTGCTGCCCCTGGTTGGGGGACAAGCGCAGACTTCAGGCCAGACTTCCGGGCAGAACAGCCAGGATAACCTGCCGTCGGCGCCTTCCGCGGTAAAGACCGAGCAGGTGCAGCGGTCCAAGGCGGCGCGTCCGCCTGCGCAACCGCAGCCTAACAGCGCAGCCCAACCCAGCGCGCCGGCCCAGCCCGCCAGTTCCGCGGCACAACCCGCTAGTCCCGCCGCTAATAATTCCGCCGGAGAAGAATCAGAATCGGTGAGCACGCAGCCGGCGTCGGCCCCGGCAGCGGACGCCAAGCCGACTCCGCCACCGGCCGCGACGAGCGACTCGGCGGCTGGTGATGACGTTCCACTTGCCACCATTCGCAAGCGTGTAGATGAAGTGAATGTCATTTTCACCGTCACCGACAAGCACGGGCGCTACGTCAAGGACTTGAGGAAAAACGATTTTCGTGTGTTCGACGATAAAGAGCCCCAGGCACAGGTGGTCAGTTTCAGCAGCGAAACCAACCTGCCCCTGCGCGTGGGCCTGTTGATTGACGCCAGCAATTCGGTGCGCGACCGCTTCAAATTCGAGCAGGCGGCGGCCATCGAATTCCTCAACCAGATCATCCGGCCCAACTACGACAAAGCGTTCACCATCGGCTTCGACACGACGCCGGAAGTGACGCAGGACTTCACCGACAACACGGAGGCGCTCTCCAAGGGCGTGCGCATGCTGCGGCCCGGCGGCGGCACAGCCATGTACGATGCCCTCTACTACGCCTGCCGCGACAAGCTGGCCAAGACCAAAGACACCGGTTCCGTGCGGCGGGCCATCATCCTGCTGACCGACGGCGAGGACAACCAGAGCCACGTGACTCGGGAAGAAGCCATTGAAATGGCGCAGCGCGCCGAGGTCATCGTTTACACCATCAGCACCAACATCAGCGGCATGAAATCGCACGGCGATAAAGTGCTGGAACGCATTGCCGATGCCACCGGCGGACGCGCTTTCTTCCCCTTCAAAGTGGAAGATGTGACGGATGCGTTCACCCAGATCCAGGACGAACTACGCAGCCAGTACGCGCTCTCCTACCGCCCAACCGACCTCAAGCGCGACGGCGCCTTCCACTCCATCGAGATTCTCGCCGAGAACCACAAAGACATGCACGTGCGCGCCCGCCGCGGCTATTACGCTCCCAATCAGTAGTCAGGAGTCAGGAGTCGGTAGTCAGGAGTCAGTAACCCCACCGCAATGTAAGTGCAAAAATACGCGAATCCTGCGCGAGCGCGGAGTATCCAGAAGCTCAGACGCAGACTTCTAGCCGCTGGCTACTGACTACCGACTCCTACCCCTGGTCCTTGCGGTTATAATTCCGGCGTTTATGGCGCTGGCGGCGGGGGCCAAGCTCGGCCACTACGAAGTGCTCGGCTTCCTGGGTGCGGGAGGCATGGGCGAAGTCTATCGCGCCCTTGACCCGCGGCTGAACCGCGAAATCGCCCTTAAGGTGCTGCCGGCAGATATTGCCGCGGACAGCGAGCGCTTGCGCCGCTTCGAGCAAGAGGCGCGGACGGCTGGAGCCCTGAATCATCCCAACCTGCTGGCAATTTATGACGTGGGCACGCAGGATGGCTTCCCCTATCTGGTCTCGGAGCTGCTGCAAGGCGAGACCTTGCGGGCGAGGCTGGCAAGCGGAGCTTTGCCCGTGCGCAAGGCGCTGGACATAGCCGCGCAAATAGCGCGGGGCTTGGCCTCCGCGCACGAGCACGGCATCATCCACCGCGACCTTAAGCCGGAAAACATCTTCGTGTGCCGAGACGGCCGGGCGAAAATCCTGGATTTCGGACTGGCCAAGCTGACGCAACCAGCGGCAAGCGCCGACGCGGTCACCTTCGAGCACACGCAGCCTGGCGTCCTGATGGGTACCGTGGCCTACATGGCGCCGGAACAGGTTCGCGGCCGCTCGACCGACCAGCGTTCGGACATTTTCAGCTTTGGCGCGGTGCTCTACGAGATGTTATCGGGCAAACGGCTGTTTCAGCGCGAGACGGCCGCGGACACCACCACCGCCATCCTCACCCTGGAACCCTCCAGCCTGGGCGAGTCCGGCCTCGGCGTACCTCCGGCGCTGGACCGCATTGTGCTGCACTGCCTGGAAAAGGAACCGGATGACCGTTTTCAGTCCATGCGCGACCTGGTCTTCAGCCTGCAATCGCTGAGCACGATCAGCAGCGGCGAGGCTGCCGTTGCCGCTCCCCCGGGCGCCAGCAGGCTGAAAAGGTGGGGCTCGCATTATGCGGCTTGGGTGCTCGCCGCGCTTCTGCTGGCCAATTTAGGGATACTGGGCTGGCTACTGCGTTCCGAAAAGCCTGGCCCGTCAGGCCGCAGCCAGGCCATTCAGTTCGAGCGCCTGACGGACCTCGCCGGACTGGAAGAGTCTCCCGCGCTTTCGCCGGATGGCCGGTCGGTGGCTTTCACCTCGGATTCCTCCGGACATCGCCAGATCTGGGTCAAGCTGATCGGGGGTGGTCCGCCGCTCGAGATTACACAGGATGCGAGTGATCACCTATATCCTCGCTGGTCGCGGGACTCAGCTTCCATCCTCTACTTTTCACCGCCGCGGGAAGGCGAGGAGCAGGGGGCGCTTTGGGAACTGCCGGCGCTGGGAGGAGAGCCGCGGCGCCTGGCCAGCAGCTTGAGCGATTGCGGCATCAGCCACGATGGCCAGAAGCTGGCCTTTTTCCAACTCAATAACCGGCAAGTGCAACTGGTAGTGACGGACCGCAATGGCACCGGCGCAAAAGCCATCCTGCAGAGGCCGCCCAGCTACGAATACGTCCACCCCCGCTGGTCGCCGGATGACCACACCATCGCCTACCAGCATGCCGCCGCCATTTGGGCCGACGATCTTTTCACGGTGAGCGTCTCCGGCGGAAAGCCCCGCCAGATAACCGACGAAGGCGACCTGATGAACGGACTGGCGTGGACCCAAGATGGCTCCGGCATCGTCTACTCGAGCGCACGCAATAGCACGGTGCTGTACTTGCCGATCATGCATCTGTGGCTTACGCGGCTGGACGGAGGCCCTCCCCAGCAGCTCACTTTCGGCCAGGACTCTTACGAAGGCCCGGACATGGGGGACAACGGAAGGATTCTGGCCAGCTATCGGCACATGCGCTACGACATCTGGAAATACCCCGTGGCCGGAAGCGCCGCCGAAAATGTCCGCAACGGGCAGCGCGTGACGCAGCAAACCGGGCAGGTGCAAACTCCCAGCTTATCGCCGGACGGCAAGCAGATAGCCTATCTCTCCGACAGCGGCGGACACGGCAACATCTGGGTCATGCGCCTGGATAGCCGCCAAATTCGACAGCTCACCTATGAACGGGATGCCGCAGTGACGGTGGGAGTTCCCATCTGGTCGCCCGATGGGAGCAGCATCGCGTTTGCGCGCATTACAGGCGGAGCGCGGCTGGTAAGCTACTACATGGTCAATCCCGATGGCAGCAATGCTCGGGAAGGCATTCCCGACGGTGGCTGGGCGACCTGGTCCCCCGACAGCCACTGGCTGTATTACTCGCAGGACTCGCCTACGGCGGCCTCAACTCAATCGCGGACGCTCAAAGTCAGGGTGGACGGCAGTGGAACCGCGGTAGTAGTGCGCACAGACTTCGCGCGCGGGCCGGCGGTGAGCGCAAACGGCATGTATTACGTTGTGCCGCAGCAGAACGTCAGCGGAGCCCTGGATTATGAAGTGCGCTCGGCGCGTCCCGAGAACGGCCCCTCGCAGCTGCTGCTGCATATTCCATCCAGCCGCGTGCCTATATGGCAGGGCCTGCAGCCCGTGCTTTCACATGATGAAAAATGGCTCGCCCTGCCCTTGAATGACAGCTTCGGAACGAACTTATGGCTGCTCTCAACCACGGATGGAAAATTGCGCCAGCTCACCGACTTTGGCGAACAACGGACCTTCATCGCCCGCCGTGTCACCTGGTCGCCTGACGATCGCTTCCTTTACGCCGCCGTAGGCGAGGGCGATGCAGACGTGGTCCTGCTCACCGGGTTGGTGCGGTAAAGATGGGCAGCGAACCCTTGCGCAGGAATGTGGTTTTAACAGCCGCTACTCCCCTTCGCCCTGCGGTGGGAGGGCGTAGTATCCGGAGCGGCACTGCACCTTGTAGCCTTCCTTGGTCTTAACTTCCACCCGGCGGAAGCTGCCGTCGCGCTTTGTGTTGGTGGGGGTATAGCCGATGCTGTACTGGGTGCGCAGTTCGTTGGCGATCTGGTCGAAGGCTTCCTTGAGCTTTTCCGGTTTGTTGCCCACACTAATGACCCGGCCGCCGGTTTGCTCCGCCAGTTCTTTCATGGCGCGGTCGCCGGAATAGCCGCCCAGGCCATAGAAACCGCGGTCAGCAATGAGCAGCACGTAAACGATGGAATCCGACTTCTGGGCCGCTTCAATGGCAGAGCGGATGGTCTCCTGGCTGCCCTGGTCCTCGCCGTCGGTCAGGATGATCATGGCCTTGCGCCCTACCTCGGTGGACAACTTCTCGCGGCCGGCAAGATAAACAGCATCGTAGAGCAGGGTGCCCTTGGGATTGGTGCAGGGAACCGGTCCTCCGCCCAGTCCGGGTATGCCGCCGCAACCACCGCCGCCATTGACCTTGGCTTGGTCCAGGGCGGTGCGCAGCAAGCTGGTGGAATTGGTGAAGTCCTGCAGTAAATCAACATTCACGTCAAAACTGATGACGAAGGCCTCGTCTTTGGGACGCAAGACTTCTTTCAGAAAGGCCGCGCCCACTTCCTTCTCCATGGGCAACACGCGTTCCTGGCTGAGACTGCTGTCAATAAGAATGCCCAGCGTGAGCGGTTGATCGGTTTCAGAGGCGAAGTACTTGATGGTCTGCGATTGCCCGTCTTCGCTGACTTTGAAGTCGTCACGCTTGAGATTGGGGATCAGGGTGCCATGCTTGTCCTTTACATTGAAGAACAAGTTCACCACGTTGACATTCACCTGCAGCGTAGAGACGGACTGGTCGCCCTCCTGCTGGGTGGGAGCAGGTTGCGAAGAGGTCTGCTGGGCGTGGGCGGCAGCCGCCGGCCAAATCAACCCTGAAACAAGCACGACCAGAAACACCCGACTGGCCTGAGCACGAAACATGCGCAATTCTCTCCTAGGCTGAAGCATCAGCAGCTTGCGTGGCAGGCTGCGCGCGCCACAGGTTTCCGGGGAAGACACCTGTCAATTTTTGAGGCGACCGTTGACATCCCGAAGCCCTCTGGCTCAGCTATTATTAGGGTAGCTCTTGCTATTCTAAGATGCAGGAAGCACACCCGGCTATGCGAGAAAAAGCGGAACTGGGGAGAGGCGGCGGCAGGAGATGGTAAAGCTGGGTAAGTGGCATTGGGTAGGGATTACTTTGGTGATGGTCGGCCTGGGCCTGGGTCCTGTGAGGGCGCGAGCGCAGTCGCCGGCCGAATCGCAACCGAAGCCGAACACCAATGGCAGTCAGGCAGGAAGCCAAAGCCAGCAGTCAGGAAGCCAGGATTCGCAAATTCCAGACGCGCCTTCCGCCAGCCGCCCGGCGCCGACGTTTCCGGGCGGGAAGCCGTTGCCCTCCACGCCACAGCCACAACCGGGTGCGGAGCCGGCGCCGCAGGTTCCTCCCATCACCAAGCCGGTGGAGGAACCGCCGTCGGACACACCGCCGCCCCAACCGGAAATCACCACCGTGCCTGCGGGGAGCGTACCCGACACATCTTCCAGTCCGCGCGACCAGCTTTACACTCTGCAGAAGAACGTCAACTTTGTGGTGTTGCCGGTTACGGTCAAGGATGACTCCGGCAGGCTGGTCGAAGGGCTGGTAAAGAAGAATTTCTCCGTCTATGAAAATGGTGTCAAGCAGAACATTACCCTGTTCACCAGCGATCCTTTCCCTCTTTCGGCGGCCGTGATTATTGATACCGGAGTCCCCAGCGTGGCGTTCAGCAAAGTGAAGGAAAGCCTGACCGCGCTGCAAGGGGCGTTCAGCCAGTTCGATGAACTCTCCCTCTACACCTACAGTAACGTCGTGCAGAAGATGCTGGATTTCACGGCGGTCAACAAGAAGCTCGAGGGAACTCTCGCGATGTTGAGGGACACGGAGGAGGGCGAGCCCGGAGGCGTACCGTTTACTGGGGGCCCGCTGAACTCCAGGCCCACGATTAACGGGCTGCCCGTGGACCAGGGGGCGATGGCGCAACTCCCCCCGCCGCGCACCTCGCATGTGCTCAATGATGCCCTGTTGCAGGCGGCAGTGGACCTGGGCAAGCGCGATGCTACCCGGCGCAAGGTGATCTTCATCATCAGCGACGGGATGGATGTAGATAGCACCGCCAGCTATCGGGAAGTGATGAAGTTCCTGCTTACGCACAACATATCGGTGTACGCGGTGGCAGTGAGCGGAGCGGCCATTCCCGGCTACAACACGGCGGAGAGGGTCCATATTCCAGGGCTGGGCAGGAGCAATATTCTGCCCAAGTACTCGGCGGCCACCGGGGGCCAGGTTTTCCCCGCCTTTACCCGCAATACGATCGAGAAAGCCTACGGGGAGCTGACGCGCGAGGCGCGCAACCAATACACCATTGGCTACACCACCCGATCCGCGATCAGCAGCGCTTACCGCGATATTGAGGTGCGCGTGGACCGCCCCAATCTCAAGATCACGGCCAAGTACGGCTATTATCCCCTGCCGCCAGGGCGTTAGCGGCCGGTTGCACAATGGTGCCGGGTCATCTTCAACCTAAAGTAGTAACTGTCGGTACCTGCTTTCGGCGCTAAAGCTGTGATATAAAAAGTTCTCTGCTCCACAAGGGTATAGGAATGTAAATGCCCCGGGCTTCAAGGCGCCGGTGCTGAGGCAACAGTTTGAGCTTTATCAACTTCGCAGCCCGGGAGATTAACTGCAAGATCGTATATTATGGTCCTGGACTGGGGGGCAAGACCACCAACCTGCAGTGGATTTTCGAGCGGACCGGAGACCAGCAAAAAGGCAAGATGATCTCGCTGGCCACGGAAACTGAGCGCACCCTCTTCTTCGACTTCCTTCCTTTAGACTTGGGCACCGTACGCGGCTTCAAGACCCGCATTCACCTTTACACAGTGCCCGGACAGGTGTTCTACGACGCCAGCCGCAAGCTCATCCTGCGCGGAGTGGATGGTGTGGTGTTCGTCGCCGATTCCCAGGAAGAGCGCATGGACGCCAATGTGGAGGCGCTGGAAAATCTGCAGGAAAATCTGAAGGAACACAGCTACGACTTCAACCGCATCCCCTACGTGCTGCAACTCAACAAGCGCGACCTGCCCAACGCCATGGCAGTGGATACGCTGAAGAAGGAACTCCTGAAGAAAGAGGAGCCTGTCGTCGAAGCCATTGCCTTCCAGGGCGTGGGCGTGTTTGAAACCCTCAAGTCGGTGGCTAAGCTGGTGCTGATTGAGCTGAAGCAGGGCGGGTAGGGCAAAACTCAGTTCTCAGTTCTCAGTTCTCAGTTCTCGGTTCTCAGTTCTCGGTCGCTAATACCCAGATCCCACAACGTCAGCCTTGATACCTCTCCCCCTATTGAAGGTTTCAAAGTTTCAAGGTCCCAAAGTTTCCAATCTCACCACTTAGGTGCTGGTCAAACGGCTAACTAGCTTATTGCCAAGTGCGAACGCTAGCAACTGATCGAGATATCGGCCGGCCCGCCTGTCCACAATTGTTGAATTCACTGCAATACATCATTCTTGGGGCTATAATGCCGCGCACTAATGGCCCTCAGCCCTGGCAAGAAACTCGGGCCATACCAAATCGTCGCCCCCATTGGCGCGGGCGGCATGGGGGAGGTGTATCGCGCCCGGGACACCCGCCTGGAGCGCACAGTAGCCATCAAAATTCTTCCCACCCACCTGGCGGAGAGCCCAGAAGCCAGGCAGCGTTTCGACCGGGAGGCGCGGGCCATTTCCTCGCTGAATCATCCCAACATCTGCACCCTCTACGACGTCGGCCACCAGGACGGCAGCGATTTTCTGGTCATGGAGTACCTGGAAGGAGAAACCCTGGCGGAACGCCTGCAAAAAGGTCCTCTCCCCCAGGAGCAGGTGCTCAGGTACGCAATCCAGATTTGCGAAGGTCTGGAGAAGGC
>DASYWT010000169.1:0-7473 GCA_035935775.1 Terriglobales bacterium | reverse complement strand
CAACAGCAATGGCGTGGTTTCGGTGGCCTCGGCCGGCAATGACGGCCAACAAATCATGGTTTATCCTGGCGGCCTGCCGGGTGTGGTGGATGTGGCCTCCACCTCCAACCAGGACACGCAGTCGGTGTTCACCAACTACGGCGCGCCGCCGGTCTATCTGGCGGCTCCGGGTGAAGGCGTGGTCACCACTTATCCATGGGGCACGTACGCCGCGGGCTGGGGCACTTCCTTCAGCGCGCCTTTCGTTTCCGGAACTGCAGCCCTCATGCTGGGTCAGAACGGTGGCTGCTCGGTTTCCAGTGTGGCCTCCGGTCTGGCGAAGGCCGACGGGATATCCGACCCGCAGCTCGGACATGGACGGCTCGACACCTATTCGGCGGTGCAATTCTGTCATCAATAGTCCAACCCGGTGAAAGCGCGCGGCTCCTGGCGGGGCTGGACAACTCAGTTTCCGGGTTGTACACCCCGCTGGGGCTGCGCCTGAAGGAACTCGAGGAGCAACAGGCCGCTTTCCGCAACTCGCTGGTGTGCGCCTTCAACCAGTTGCTCGACCTGAAAGACCTCAACACCGGGGTACACAGCACGCGCCTGGCGGAGTGGGCCATCCGGGTGGCGCGCGCACTCAACATTCCGGAAGAGCATATGTACCAGGTGGAAGTGGCGGCATTGCTCCACGACATCGGCAAGATCGGCGTTCCGGATGCCATCCTGAAGAAGCCAGGGCCGCTCACCGCCGATGAGCGGGCGCTGATGAACAAGCATCCCGAATATAGCTGGTCCATCCTGCGATTGGTTCCCGGGCTGGAACAGGCCAGCCTCTACGCCCTGCACCACCATGAAAGCGTGGATGGCAGCGGCTACCCTGCTCACCTGAAGGGAGCGGACATACCGCTCGTCTCGCGCATCGTCTGCGTCATTGACGCCTACGACGCCATGATCTCTCACCGCTGCTATCGCAAGGGCGTAGGCCACGAAGAAGCGGCGCGCCGGCTCCGCGCCTCAGCAGGCACCCAGTTCGATACCGAGGTGGTGAAGGTCTTCATCCCCATCGCCGAGGCTGAAGCCGGCGACGTGTTCGCCGCTGCCGGCACCAGCACCGCCGCCGTGCTTTAACAACTCAGATGTGGCGCAAATGAGATGGACCACGGCCGAGTCGCCGTTGGGTTGTGCCTGCCGTGCTCTCATTTGCTTCGCTAACAAGCAGACTTAGCCCCGCTGTCCTCAGTATTGAATTAATCTCGGCGCCGAGAAGGATGGCGGTCGCGCTACAGTAGAGCCAAGTCATGAATGCAGCGGGAGCCGCCAGGAATCCAAAAAATCTGGCGAACTTTAGCTCGCCAATGTGATGAAAATAGAGACCGAGTCCCCAGGCCAACACCAGCCACATAACAGTCGCGGCTACGGCGCCTGGAATCGTCGGACGCTGCGATATCGGCAGGCTGGGTCCCAGCACATAAAGCAGTTCTATCGCTGTGAAAAGAACTGCCGCCGACAGTGACCACTGGATATATGGTCCTAGCCCCAACCATAGCGATTCGATTGGCATGAGCCTGGAAAAGTGAGCCCACGCACCGGGTCCGATCGAGATTAGGATTACGCCGATCAGCAACAAAACTCCGACTCCGATGGTCAGGCCAAGCGCGAGTATTCTGCTTACCCAAAGTGGGCGCTGCATACCTGAACCGTGCACCATGTCTAAACCTAAAATAAGACCCTTAAATGCTATCGAAGCGAGCCAGAGCGTCGTAACGAGCCCGAAAGACAAAAGTGCTGCCCGGTGCGGGCTAATCCGTATCAGCAGTTCCTCGATCGGTGTCATCACTTGGGGCGGTATCACATACCGCAGAAACGAGGTCGCTCCCTGCAGTCCGTTCTGAGCCGGCAAGTAAGAGAGAACGGCACCTAATAAAGTAAGGGCTGGAAAGAGTGCCAGCAGTAGGTAATAAGCTATGCCCGCAGCCGCTAGTGGCAAGTTCTTCTTTTCGATATCTCGCCAGACATCGCTGATATGTGTGATAAGGCTCTTCGTGGCACTGGGTCCTTAAGTCTCTTTAACGCAAAGGGCAGAGCAAATAGCTACAGATGATGAGGGTTGGCCCCAGCCGCGAGCACACTCGTTGCATGCGGGGGTTCCTCCCTCCCTTCTCTACAACTCCACAGGGGACAGAACACCTGTAAAAACTGACAGAACAAACACTCGATCAACCCTTTTTATGCGTTGCGTTTGAATGCGGGGGAGGCGATCAAAGCCCGCTGCCCATAAATGGCGAAGGTAGCTTCGTTATTGGGGATTTGTGTCGGGTGCTGCAGGCCGCAGAATCAGGGTTATCACGCTGCGCCCTTCTCCCGCGGGCCGAAGCAGCACCCGACGGCAATGAGCATAGAAGACCGACTTAGCAGGCTTCGTTGCCCTAGTGCAATGTTCGATTTGGAGCGCCGCGAGAGAAGTTGATTCTGGCGGCGGCTGGCTTCTGTTTGCGAACCCTCTCATCCAGGCAAGAAACACTTGAGTGGGCCTGCATTCACTCCTGGGCGGATTTGGGCGGACGCGACGCCGTCAAATCGGTTCTCCGCCAGCAATCGTAGAGATACTGCCAGTGCTGGTCGCGCTTGCCGGGCCGGTGCACGGTCGCCGTGCGGCGCAGCGGCCCGGAAAACGTGATGCGGTAAACGGCCACACTGGCAGAACCAGATAACCAGGCCCGAGCGCTTGGCTCGGAACGTATCTCTGCCTGCTGCGCCGACTGTTCCCCCAGGATGCTGCGCAAACAGGCGGCAGTAGGCTCGCAGCAGGCAGCCTTCTTCTTTCCCGGTTCGCTGCCGCGCCGCTGCAGAACTTCTATCAGCGCTGCCAGCTGTTGATGCTGATCGCTGGGCGAGGTCAAGTTGGCGTAGTACTTCAGCAAGGGCAAGGCGGATGCGTCTTGGAGCGGCGTCATGATCCACCAATTCTGATTGCGATCCGGAAAGATGTTGAAAATTGCCAGCAGCCGGCGTGTGTTGCGTCCGCGCGTCTGTGACATCAGGGCATAGAGCATGTGGTTCAGCACCACCCGGTCCTGCGGACGACGGCCGGTTTCCAGCCAGCGCAGCAATTCCTCCTGGTCGGCTGCGCTCATGGTTCCCTGGTGTCCGGGGTCGGGAAATACCACGAGAAATTGCAAACCTACTGGAATCCACATGTCCCAATAGGTGCGGAAGCGCTGTCCCAAGCGCGTCTCGATGTTGCCTTGCATCAGTTGCCACTGGATGTACTGCGACGGTTCAGTGGCCAGCAACTCCAGCGCCGCCGGTGCGAACTGGCGGCCAAAATGCCCGAAGGCATTGATCAGAATCTGGTGCCGCAGCCAGATTTGCGGCTCGCTGCGCAGCAGCGTGGCCCAGTAATTGATGTCTTCAGCGGAGCGCAGGCCCAGGGATTTGACGGCGATCAGACGCGCCATGAAATCGCAGTGCGGGCCGCTGTGCTGGTAGAGCGCCTTCAGCGCGGAAAGCTCGGCCTGCTCCTGCACGGCATTGGAACTGTCGGGAAAGTAGCCCAGCCAATATGCCGCCATGGCCTGGCGTTCGTCGCAGCCGCTTCGCACAATGCTCAGCAGATTAGTGCGGCTGCGCGCCGCCGGCGGGATCATGCTCCAGCGGTCGTGTATTTCGGAGAGCGCCGGAAGGTCCTCGTCCACCAGCGTGTTCTCCGCCAGATTGTGGTAGTCACCCTTTTCCTGGTACTTCTGAATCAAGCCCTTGGCGCGCTGCGTCCCAATATTGCGCAGCGCCTGCAGCACCACCGCCTGCTTGTACAAGCTGCCATTGAAAAGGTGCTTTTCCAGAATGTCAACAGCGCGCTCCTGCTGGCCGCTCATCACCATGGCATAAACCATGGTGAAGATCAGTTCCTTGCCGCCGAAGCCGGGCTGTAATCCGGGTGGCTGTGGGTACTCGTTGCCGCTGGCCAGGGGCGTGTTTAAAACGCGCGTCAGTAAACTCTCGAATGTCTCCCACCGGGGATCGTCACGCTGCAGGACCAGCAACGCGGAACGTGCGAGAAAGAAGGTGACGAAGTCCGTTTTCGGATCCAGAACGATAGCCCTGATTTGCGCATCCGTGATGTCCTGGGCCGCTCCCAGTTGCACGGTATGCAACAAGCTGGACTGAATGGCGGGGCCCTGTGCCCCCGCGGTGGAGCAGGCAAGCAGCAACACCGCCACGCTGGCAGTCACCCACCTCACCGGCTCTCCAGTGCGGGTCCATTCAGCACAATGTTCCCCACGAAGTGGATGGGCACATTGCCCAGCAGTTCGGGCGGCGCGCTCCGCGGCTGATAGGCAGAGTAAGTGATGTTGATATACTCCGGCGGGCCATCCGCGCGCATGATCTTCTCCGTGGAACGCAAATAAAACGACTGGATTTGCAGCGATTCCGGCGGCGTTGAAGAGCTGCAGTCCACACTCTTAGGCGAGCCAGAAGCACACCACTGTTTCCATGCTTCCGCCAGGCAGCGATTCCGTATCTGGGTGAGCTGCCTGTCAAATCCCTGGATATCGAAGTGAACCACCACAATGGACTGCCGGTATTCCGGCAACGACATGTTCTCTCCGAAGCGGTCCATGCCCAGTTCGATCATGTGCTCCAGAAGCTGGTCCATGGGTGCGTCCACGGGAAACTCAGCGTGAAATCTTTGTGCCACCTGGAAGTCAGGATCGCGCGGTTGGCCATTGTTGGAGCCTTCGGTGTGGATCATGCGGACACGCTCCAGCTCCTTCAACGTGCCCTGGTTCTGCTGCACGTAACCGCGGATGAGCGCAAGCTGCTTGTCGAGCTGGGCTACGGCAGCGGTGGGCTTCAGCGCGGAACTGGCCACACCACCGGAAATCACGGCCACGGTGGGCTTCAGATCGGCCTCGCATTCTCCGCTGATGAGGGGGACGCGCGAAGGATAGATTTCGCCGACCTGAGCGTGGCACGGAAGCGGAACAAACGATCCTGACAGGACACACAGCAAAAGCAGCTTGGGAAGAGACACCGGCCAATCCTCCTCGGGTTGGCATCTCTTTACCAGAACAAAAACCGGCTCGCCAGTGATTTCTCGGATGATACGGTTTGTTTGAAACAATTGTTATGCCCGACGGCGCTGGTCGAGCTTCCCTGCCCAGGCACAAAGTGGACCAGGCCGGTTCACCGAACCTTCAAGCCATAGCGCTGAGTGGTGGGCGGAACCATGCCGTTCATGCGCAGGTATTCCACCATCTGGCCGTAGTGATCGGTAATGTGCCACACCGCGATCACCGAGATGCCAAGCTTGGTATTGGGCCCGGCATAGCGCCCCTCCACCCGGTCCAGCGCATTCTTGGCGCTCAGCGTGGCCAGCACGCGGTTGCTATAGTCGAAGGACTGCTTAAGATACGCGATCAACTCGGCCTTGGTCTTAGCCGGATTGTGCCCGCCTTTCTCGCAGTCGGCGGGAGGCTGCTTGCCTTCGAATTCGTTGAAGAAGGCAAATTGTGCACAAGCCACGTGCTTCACCTGCTCGCCAAAACTGCGCACCCCTTCGAAGTTCCCACCGGTGGGGATGAAATCGTACTTGCTTTCCGGCATGGCTTCCGCAACCCCGAGAAAAGATCCTTCGATAAATTTCATCGTATTGCCCACGCTGGCGCCGATTGTCTTAGGGATGTCATCGGCTTTGGCGGCAGCCGGAGTGTGAACCGCTTCGCGTTTCTGGGCGGCCTGGCTTCGCGCTGGCCCGGCAAGAGTGAATAAGGCAACCACCAGGAGCAGCAGCGAACCGCGTTTCATAGCGCCTCCAAGTACTGCGCCAAAGCATACGCGATGCGGCTGAGGTGCGCCACGAAGTAATCGGGTATTCTGTACCTGTGAGCACCACTGCCATACGTGAGGCGACTGCAGCCGACAGCAACCGGCTGGCGGAACTACGTTACGAGTTCCGCTCCGAGGTCGGCGGCTTCGTGGAAGACAAGCACACATTCATCCGCCGTTGTTCCGCCTGGATGGCCAACAATCTGTCCGACAATTGGAAGTGTTGGGCCGCGGTCTGCAACGGTGAGATTGTCGGACAAGTGTGGGCAGGCCTGGTGGGGAAATTGCCGAACCCTAACGGCCACCCGGAGCTGCACGGATATATCACCAACCTATATGTCCGGCCAGAGTGCAGAGGCGGCGTTGGCAGCAAGCTGTTGGCGCAAGCTTTGGCCTGGCTGAAAAAGAAAAGAGTTGATGCGGTCATCCTGTGGCCCACGCCCCGCAGCCGCACTCTCTACAAGCGGCATGGTCTTAAAGAACCCGAAGACATTCTGGAACTCCGGTAAAGTAATTTGAAATTTCTAAGATTTGCTTGCCGGGCGGGTGAGCAGAGCGATCGGATTATTGGCCAGGACTCACCCCTTCGAGGAAAAAAGTTCTCACCTCAAAAACACGGCCTTCGTTATAATACCTGCCAACGTTGGTCGCTGCAGTTCCCGCAATTATTTAACCCTCAGGTAACCGGACTAATTCAAACTGGCGTCTCAGGTGACGGAAAGCGTGAAGCGCCGTTTCAGCCATGCTCCTGCGATCGTTCCGGACCAGGCTACCGGTGTCTCATCACCCCAACCAAAGCTCTGCCCGCGGCCTGCGGCTTACAAATCCCGGCCCGCGGGCGCTGGTCTGATCTTCGAAGGTTCGTACGGCGCTTCCGACACAAATTGGCAAAGCGAGGCCGCTGAGCCGGATGAGATCCGCAAAGCAGCCCAGGCGCTGGAATGGTGCGAGTGGGTGCGCATGAGCCTGGTGGCAGCGGCTCTTATAGCAGCCGGCGTCGTGATGGCCGCAAGGACAACGGCGCTGCGTGCTCACGCCCAAAATGTCCCTGTCCAATACGCGCCTTCACCGCCTAAAACGCGAGCAGTTCCGCCGGCGGCCGTGGCCAACAACGCAAATCCGGCAACCCTCGGGGCAATCCATTATCAGTCCGATGACACCTCCACGACCGTCACCGTCGAGTTAGATAAACCGGTTTTCTTTGAGGACCACCGGCTCACCGGGCCGGACCGCGTTTACTTCGATCTTCAAGGGACGCAGATG
Source organism: Terriglobales bacterium (assembly GCA_035935775.1). Lineage (GTDB taxonomy): Bacteria > Acidobacteriota > Terriglobia > Terriglobales > Acidobacteriaceae > JAICWP01. Next base: position 396 of record DASYWT010000169.1, on the reverse strand, counting down.
CCGCCGGCTCTCAATGGCAGGTTAATCCAGGTGGATGTCACCGAAACGTTCGTGAAGAAAATTCGCGTGGCCGAGCGTGGGCCGGGAGTAACGCGGGTTGTCCTTGAAACAACACCCAACTCTGTTTACTCAGCGATGATTGCGTCCGATCCCTACCGGCTCATCGTTAATCTCCATGGGCCGGAGTAGGGCCCTGGCGAATGCATTTCCGCCGTCCTAAGCCGCGGTTGCTGGACGGGATTTCGATTCCTCCGCCGCCGTCAGGGTGGCTTCTTCCGCTTTCATTGTCTCCGAGTTGAATTGCGCTCCCACCAGGATTGCGAATGCGGTCCAGTAAAGCCAGAGCATCAGGGCAACCGCCGCCGCCAATGTCCCATAGGTCTTGTTCAGTTTGCC
>DASYWT010000168.1:0-6116 GCA_035935775.1 Terriglobales bacterium | reverse complement strand
TCAGTTCTCAGTTCTCGGTTCTCAGTTCTCAGTTGCTCGGCGAATGCATTGCAGCCCAACCGCCGATAATGTGCCTGAGCTGCTGGGCCAGTTTACTGCACGGTAGGATTTAGACGCAGTTGCGCCATGATGCGGGCCACGGCCACGGAGAGGGGACCGTCAATGGAGCAGCCGCTGGCGCAATCGTGGCCGCCGCCGCCGAAATATTCCGCCACCTTGGCCACGTTCACGTCGCCCTTGCTGCGCAGGCTCACGCGATAACGGTGGTCAGCCAGCTCGCGGAAGAAAATCGAGACTTCCACGCCTTCGATGGCCAGCGCATAGTTCACCAGGCCCTCGCAATCCTCATCGCTGGCCTCGCAGCGTGCAATATGTTCGCGCGTCACCCACATCCAGGTAACTTTCCCTTCGCGGTGCAGGTTGGAGAGCGCCGAACCCAGCAGCCGCATCTTCGAGGCGGGATGAGAAAAGTACACACCTTGCGCGATGCGCGCCGGATCCGCGCCGCACAGCACCAGTTCGCGCGCCAGCGCAAAGGTGTGCTCATTCGTACCTATGAAGCTGAACGAACCCGTGTCCGTCAGAACCGCGGTGTAGAGGCAGGTGGCGATTTCCGGCGAAATGGGTACGCCCGCCTGCCTCGCCAGCCGGTAAACCATCTCGGCCGTGGCGCAGGCATGCGGATCAATCCAGTTGACGTGGGCAAAGGGACGGGCCGAGCTGTGATGGTCAATGTTGATGAGAAAACGGCCATCCAAGCCTTCCAGACGAGTGCGCTGCACGCTGTCGCACTCCAGGATGATGGCGGCATCAAAGCCGTTGTGAATCTCCCGCGCTTGCACGATGGAATCGGCGAAAGGCAATGGGCGGTAGATCACCGGCACTGGGTCGGCCATCACCACCTGCGCCTCCTTGCCCAATTGGCGCAGAATCTGCCAGCAGGCCAGCACCGAGCCTACGGCATCGCCATCGGGGCGCGCATGCGAGGTCAGCAGGAACCGGTCGCGACGTCCGATTTCGTTCAGTACTTCTCTTAACATGTCTAACACTACCGCCCACGGCAGGATCATGCCCGCAGGCTCTTCTGGCTTATTTTTTGTTCTGTTTGATGCGCTTCAGAAGTTGATCAATTCTAGCCTCATATTGCTGGCCCTTGTCCAGCGCAAAAAACAGCTCGGGTGCATGACGCAATTGCAGGCGCTCGGCCAGTTCGTGGCGGATGAAGCCGCGAGCCGCGGTCAGCCCCTTCAAAGTCTGCTCAGCCTCCTGCTCCCCGCCCTGCACCGCCACCAGGACGTGGGCTGACTTGCCGTCGGGGGCCAACTGCACCTCAGTGACATTGGCCAAGCCAATTCGGGGATCGCCCAACTCGCCTTCCAGGATGGTTTCTATTTCCTCACGCAAGGCTTCCCCCAGCCTCCCGCGGTGATGTTTTTGATTGCGCTGCTCCGGCATACCCCTAAAAGAACGCTAGAGAATATCAAAAATCAGGAAGCGGGAGACCACTCTAAAGTCTCCCGTTCCCATGGATTCCCATTTTAGGAAATCCAAGAACTCCCGGTTTGCTGTTAGCAAGTGATGTCGGCAAGATAGCCCGCGGGATGGGTTACAAGTATTCGAGAAACGAGTCCGTCACTTCCGCGCCGGCGTTGTTGGCCAGGCGCATGGACTGCCGCTCCACGCTGTGCATCAGCCCATCCAGATAGCCGCGTGAATCGGAGACGCTGACCACGCCCAGCGTGGCGCGCTGCCACAAGTCGGTGTGGTCCAGTTCGGCAACCGCTACGTTGAATTGGGCCCGCAGGCGGTCCTTCACGCTGCGCAGCACCTGGCGCTTTTCCTTCAGGGAATGCGCACCTTCGATGCGCAACTCGAGGGTGAGAAGAGCGACCATAGTTCTCAGTTCTCAGTTCTCGATTCTCAGTTGGCTTCGTGGCGGGTTGAAAAGCGGTGCGAGCCCAACATTGATTTTGGTGAACCATCGATCGGCATTTCACTGGGCTTCAGTTTCCCGGGTTGATTCTGAGGCGGGTTGCACCTCGTAGCAACTGAGAACTGAGAACTGAGAACTGCCTTCAGACAAGCGCTTCTGCCGCGATGCGCTCAGTGGCGAAGGCCTCGATGACATCTCCCACCTTGACGTCGCCGTAGTTGGCGATGGCGATGCCGCACTCCATGCCATTGCGCACTTCGCTGACGTCTTCCTTGAAGCGTCGCAGCGAGCCGATCTTGCCTTTGAACACCACCACGTTGTCGCGCAGCAGGCGCACTTCGGACTCGCGTTTGATGCTGCCGTCCTGCACGTAGCAGCCGGCCACCGTGCCCACCTTGGGAATGCGGAAGGTTTCGCGAACTTCCGCGCGCCCGTGGTAGGTCTCCTTAATGGTTGGCTCGAGCAGGCCGCTCATGGCCTTCTTGATCTCGTCCTGCAACTCGTAAATGATGGAGTGCAGGCGGATATCCACCTTCTCCTGCTCCGCCAGTTCCTGCGCCTTGCGTTCCGGCCGCACGTTGAAGCCGATGATGATGGCGTTCGATGCCGAAGCCAGCAGCACGTCGCTTTCAGTGATGGCGCCCACGCCGGTGCGCAAGAGGTTGATGCGCACCTTCTCGTTCGACATTTTGGTGAGCAGGTCGCTGAGCACTTCCACCGAGCCCTGCACATCGCCCTTGAGGATGATGGAGAGCTCCTTGCTTTCGCCGGCCTTCATCTGCTGCGCCAGGCCCTCCAGCGACATGCGCGAGCTCTTGGCCAGCTCCGCTTCGCGCGCCTTCTGCTCACGGTATTCGGAAATATCGCGGGCGCGGTCGCGGTCGGCAACCACTACGAACTGATCCCCGGCCTGGGGCAGGCTCTCCAACCCGAGAATCTCCACCGGGGTGGAAGGCGGCGCGAGCTCGAGCGAGTTGCCGCGATCGTCAAACATAGCGCGCACCTTGCCATAGACGTTGCCCACGACGAAGTTGTCGCTCACGCGCAGCGTGCCGTTCTGCACCAGCACGGTGGCGACGGGACCGCGGCCGCGGTCCAGCTTGGCTTCCAGAACCACGCCCGTGGCCGGACGGTCGGGATTGGCTTTGAGCTCCCGCAGGTCGGCCACCAGGCAGATCATTTCCAGCAGCAGGTTGAGGTTGGTCTTCTGCTTGGCCGAGACGTCTACAAAGACGGTGTTGCCGCCCCAGTCTTCCGGCATCAGCCCGCGGTCGGCAAGCTGCTTTTTGACCCGCTCAGGCAGGGCGTCAGGCTTGTCAATCTTGTTGACCGCCACGATTATGGGCACTTCGGCGGCGCGCGCGTGATCAATGGCTTCCAGGGTCTGTGGCATCACGCCGTCGTCGGCCGCAACTACCAGCACGACGATGTCGGTGGCCTTGGCGCCGCGCGACCGCATGCGGGTGAAGGCTTCGTGACCGGGCGTATCCAGAAAAACGATTTGGCGTCCGTAGGCCGGGGATTGCGTGTCCTGAATGCTGACCTTGTAGGCGCCGATGTGCTGGGTGATGCCGCCGGCTTCGCCGCCCGCCACATTGGTGGAGCGGATGGAGTCGAGCAGCGTGGTCTTGCCGTGGTCCACGTGGCCCATGATGGTGACCACCGGCGGCCGGGGCACAGCACCGGTTGGCTCTTCTGCAGCTGTTTCCGCCGCAGCCGCCTCCTGCGCCGCCTGCTGTTCGAAGCTGATAACGGAGGTCTCGGCGCCGAAAAAGCGCGCCATCTCCGAGGCCAGTTCCGCATCCAGTGTCTGATTGATGGTGGCAAAAACACCCTTAGCCAGCAGGCGCGCGATCAGGTCCTTGGCGCGAACGTTCAGCTTTTCCGCCAGATCCTTCACGCTGATGCCCTCGGTGATGGTGATAGCACGCGTGATAGGAAGCGGCTCGTTATTCACCGGCAGCCGCGGCGGCGGAACGAACCCCTTCATGGGCCCTTCCTTCACACCGCGGGGAACATAGCGCTGTCCCGGACGACGAGACGGGGCTCCCGGCCGGCTTCCGGGCCGCGGAGTGAGCGGTGCTCCTGGGCCCACGCCCATGGGCCGAGGGCCTCCAGGCGCCTGGCGCGTAGGATGCATGGGCCGCCGCTCACCGGGGCGCAGCGGAGGCCGCGTCGCCGGGCCGGACGGACGCGGACGCTGAAAAATCGGCTGTCCCGGCACCGGGCGCCCCGGGGCCGGCCGGCCGGCAATCGGACGACCTGGCACAGGGCGAGCTTGCGGGCTGACGTTCGCCATTGGGCTCTCCGCGCGGGGCGGAGGCGTGGGTGCTTTGTACACGGGCCGCGGGCCGGTCTGGGGCACAATCACACGCCGCGGCGGGGCGGCGGGCGCGGCCGGGCGCTGTTGAGCGGGCGGCGTAGCAGCCATAGTCGTGGGCGGTGCCTGCGCCGGCGGTTGCGCTGGAGGCGGAACAGGGGCTACTGCGGGCGGCACGGCTTGCACCGGCGGAATTGGGGCGGCCGGGCGCGGCACGGGCGGCGTAACCACAGGCTTTGCGGTTTGCGCGGCAGGCGGCTGCGCTGCGGCAGGCGGCGCGCCTGGAGCCACGGGCGGCGGGGCCGCGGGCTTGGGCACCGCGGGGTGCTGCACCGCGGCCAGCGGCGCGGCTGCAGCCTTGATTTCTGCTGGTGGCGCTGGTGGAGCTGCCACTGGCGGAACGGGGCGCTTTACCGGTGGTGCAGCCGCAGCCTGCTGCTTCTGTGTGATCAGCTTGAGCACATCTCCGGGCTTGGAGATGTGCGACAGGTCAATCTTGGTCTTGATGGCGTCAGCGTCTTCGGTGCGGGCGCGCGAGGCCTTCGCGGACCCTGCCGCTTGCGTCTCCGCCTGGGCGTGGAAATGCGCCCGTACCCTCTCCGCTTCGTCCGCCTCAATTGAACTGGAATGGGTCTTCTTTTCGGTGACGCCTACCACTTGCAGGACGTCCAGAATTGCCTTGCTTTTGACCTCCAGTTCCCTGGCGAGGTCGTTGATACGAATCTTCATCCGCCTTCCGTTTCCTCCGTTGTTCTTCCCCGCTAAGTCTTCATAGCAACCTCACGGTTCTTGTCAATTCAGTTTCAAATTTCCAGTTTCGGGTTTCTGATTCGCTCTGAAACTCGAAACTTGAAACTCGAAACTGCTGTCTATCTACGAGCTTCCCTTTTCTCCAGGGGGGATCTCTTCCTCGTCCGGACGCTCAGGGTGCGTGTGCACCTCATCCACATCGGCCGGTGGGGCGCTCTCCACTCCGTCAACCACTTCGGCCTCGAGCGCCTGGTCGCTGGCCGCCAGCTCTCCGACGCTTTCCGGCGCCATCTCTGCCGTATCGGACAAGCCTTGCAGATCGCCCGATTGCCCCGCCGAATCCGGGCCCAGCTCGGCGGCGTGCTCCGCGTCGGCTGCAGGCTGCTCCTCAGGCGCTGTCTCAGCGGCCTGTGCTTCCCCCGTTTCCAGGCTGGAAAAGTAATTATTTACCGCCAGGCTGATTTTTTCCACCGTCTTGGGGCCGATGCCGGGTATGGCTTCCAGCTGTTCCGGCGTCATGTCGGCCAGGGCTTCGACCGTGGTCACACCCGCTGCGGTCAATTTTTCAATCACGCCCTCGCCCAGGTCAGGCACCCGCTCCAGAGGAGTCGCAGTCTGGTTGACCAGCGCGGACATCTGCTGCTCAACTTCCTGGCGCTTCTCCTCTTCACTCTTGATATCAATCTTCCAGCCCAGAAGCTTGGCCGCGAGGCGCACGTTCTGCCCCTTTTTGCCGATAGCCAGCGAGAGCTGGCTGTCGTCCACGATCACTTCCAGCCTTTTGTCTTCGACATCCACTACCGAGACGTGGTTGATTTTGGCCGGGCTGAGGGCGTTGGCCGCGAACACCAGGGCATCCTCGTTGTACTCGATGATGTCGATCTTCTCGCCTTTGAGTTCGCGGATGATGGACTGCACGCGCATGCCCTTCATGCCCACGCAGGCGCCGACGCAGTCAACGTCCGGATCCTTGGAAAAGACCGCTACCTTAGTACGTTCGCCGGATTCTCGAGCCAGGGCGCGGATCACAACCGTGCCATCGTAAATTTCAGGAACTTCCATCTCGAACAGACGCTGCACCAACATGCCATCGGCCCGCGAGACCACCACCTG
>DASYWT010000167.1:0-1582 GCA_035935775.1 Terriglobales bacterium | reverse complement strand
TGTGCCGCTTCGCAGCCGGTCGAGAGCACACCGGAAGCCGAACGCCAGGTGAGCTGCTTCAAATATGAGTAGCCAAGCATTCGCGCCGGCGCCGGTCCCTCAGCTGTTGCGAGTACAGAATCTTGCCAAAACTTACGTCCGCCGGGCGAGCCTGGCGCAGCGCGGCACGCGAATCCAGGCGGCTATAGCCGTGAGCTTCACCATGGAAGCGGGGAGCACGCTGGGGTTGGCCGGCAGTTCCGGTTGTGGAAAGTCAACCGTGGCACGGTGTGTGACCCGCATCGAGCGCCCGGACGAAGGCGAGATTCTGTTTGAAGGCCATGACCTGGCGGGTTTAAGTCTTCGCGAGCTGCGGCGCTTTCGCCCGGCAATACAAATGATGTTTCAGGACGCGGCAACCGCCATGAATCCGCGCTTCTCGGCCGCAGAAATCATTTCCGAACCACTGCTGATCCAGGGCGTGCTGACGGCCGAGGAACGCATGGCTCGCGTGCACCAGGCCATGCGGGAAGTGGGACTGCCGGCGGAGTGGGCCGGGCGCGCCGCTCACGAATTCAGCGGCGGCCAGCGGCAGCGGCTCACGCTTGCCCGCGCTCTGGTGCTGAAACCCAAGCTGCTGGTCCTGGATGAGCCGCTGACGGGGCTGGACGTTTCCACGCGGGCGCAAATCGCCAACCTGCTGCTTGATCTGCAGGCGGCGCATCGGATCGCTTACCTTTTCATATCCCATGACCTCTCCCTGCTGGCGCACCTGGCGGACAGAATCGCGGTGATGTGCGATGGCCGGCTGGCGGAGGAAGGCTCCACGCTGGAAATTATGTCCTGCCCGCAGCACGCTGAAACGAAAAAGTTACTGGCCGCCACCGGCAGGCAACCGGTTCCAGCGGGGGCTGTCCGATGAAGGCTTATGTCGCGCGTCGTATGGTCCGCGCTGTGTTCCTGCTGTTCGCGGTCTCCGGGCTCTGTTTTCTCCTCACGCGCCTGGCGCCGGGCAATTTTTTCGACGAGATTCGCCTGAATCCGCAGATTTCGCCGCAAACCATCGTCGCCATGCAGGCGCGTTACGGGCTGAACCAGCCGTTGCCCCTGCGCTACGCAAACTGGCTGCGTTCGGTTGTGCGCGGCGATTTCGGATTTTCCATTGCCTATAACACTGCGGTTTCGCAACTGCTGTGGGCGCCCGCCGAGCACACGTTGCTGCTCGGGAGCGTGGCCTTGCTGCTCTGCTGGCTGATTTCCGTTCCGCTGGCGGTGTGGTCGGCGAGGTACGAGCGCTCGCTGTTCGATCGCAGCACCTCGGCGCTGACCTCGTTATTCATTTCCATTCCCGAAATTGTGCTGGCGGTCGGTCTGTTGGCGTTTGCCGTGCGTTCCCATGCCCTGCCGGTGGGAGGCATGACCTCAGTGGGATTTGATGAGTTGGCCGCCTGGGGGAAGGCCGGGGACATCGGCCGCCATATGCTGACACCTATGGCTATCCTTGTGCTGGTGGGCACCCCAGTGATCGTGCGCCATCTGCGCGCCAGCATTCTCGAAGTGCTGCATGCTCCCTTTGTGGAAGCAGCGCGCGGGTGCGGCATCG
>DASYWT010000166.1:0-3772 GCA_035935775.1 Terriglobales bacterium | reverse complement strand
AAGTATGGTGAACAGGGCCGAGCCCAGGCACATGAACATGTTGGTGCGCAGGCCGGCGGGCTTGTGCTTGATTTCCCGTTCCAAGCCTACGATGCCTCCGAGGATGGCAGCCAGAAGGAGGCGAACGACAGTCTGCCACACCAGCGGCGGGAAACCCATCTTCGACACGAAGAGGCGGTAGAGTTCGTCCATTTTCGCAAGAGTTGGCTGGATTTTAGCACTACAACCGCGCGAAATAAGGCACGAAGGGTGGCGGAGGAGGTAACCGGGAGGAGGCAGTCCTGGTTGGCAATTGGGTAACTTGTAATTTGCAAATTGTCAGCGGGCGGGCATGGGCGGCATGCCGGGATAGGGTGGGTGGGTACCGTAGATGAGTGCGGCGGGCTGGCCCAGGGTGTGGATGACCAGCAGGGCGGGATAGTGGTGCGCCTCGGCCGATTTTGCGACCTCATCCTCATCGAAGCCGATGGCGTAATCCGCATACTTGGCGGGGTCGGCGAGAGCGCGCTGCCACATGCCTTCTTTGCCCCAGACCCCAGGGTCGCCGTGATTGCCCTCGTGGATAACGCGGCTAAGGTGAATGTCCGCCTCCTGCAGGGCACCCACGTGTCCGCCGATGTACATCAGCAGAGTGGTATTGGGCGGCAGGAGGCGAAGATACTCGCCCAGGCTGCGCTCAAAGGGAATGCGAGTGCGGGAGTTGGCAAAAGCCTCCTGCAGGCAGATGGGCTGGGCGTGCCAGGCAAAGCCATAGCTGGCCCCGACAAAGGCAAAGGCTACGACCGTGGCGACGGCTCGCCAGCGGGATTGCGAAATACGCAATAACGCCCAGTAGAGCAAAAGCGCCAGGAACACCGCGAATGCGGGCAAAAGCTGAAGGCCGTAGCGGACATTGTAAAAAGAGAACGGCCACCATACGGGCATGAAGATGGGCACGCCGCCATAGGCAATGGACAGGGCATAAAACGGTAGTGGAACCAGCAGCAGGAGCCAGGCGCCGAGCTGCCGGTAATAGATGAGCAGAAGCAGAATGCCGGCCGCGGTCAGTGCTATCCAAGGCCTCTCCAGCGGGCCTTCCGTCTGATTCAGTTCCGCGGACTTCACAAAATAAATGGCAGCGGTGCCGAGGCTATGGTAGCCGGGATGCCGGGCTTCTCCCGGCTTAGAGGTGCGCTGCTCGATACCGCGGGCGGAATAGGGGCCGCGGACGAAATCCAGAGGGTCGCCATAAATGGCGGCATTGTAGGCGAACCAGAAGGCCGGAACGACGATCACAAGAGCGGCGAAAATAAGCACGGCACGACGCAGCCCCGGGGGTGACTGCGTTTCTCCCATAGCCTGGGTGCGAGGCGAGCGCAAAAGCAGAACGAATACCACAACGCAAAACACAGCGGCGGCAAACCAGCCGTCGTAACGGGTAAGCATGGAGAGAGCGAGGCAGACGCCGCACCAGATCAGAGACCCACTGGCCTTGGCTTGTTCGGCTGCATCGGGCGAGTAACGTTGGCGAATGAAGTTGGCGAGGAAAACCACTGCCCAGATGAAGAGAGCGAGGTACAGAGTCTCGGTCATGGCTGTGGCCTGCATGTAGAGCAGGTTAGGATTGGCGGCAAAGATGAAAGCCGCGAACCAGGGAGCCAGGCGAACCGGCCAGCCTCCGCCGCTCCCATCTTCGCCGTGGGCGGGACGCCCACGGGACAGCCGGCGAGACGCCGGCGCTACACTGCCGGATTCGCCTTCGGATAGCCGGGGGGACGTCGGCGCTGCCGCTTCCACCCCGTTTCGAACCAAGCGAAAGATGCCGATCACGGCTGCAACGTAGGCGATCATAGAGGGCCAGGAGCCACCGAAGCCGGTTTGCCAGGACCAATCCGAAAAAATGAAGGGAATGATGAGAAGGTGAGGCAGAGGCAGCCACACTGTGCCCAACTGTTTCAGGCCGGGGGTGCGCGAATCAAAGACGCGGCGGGCGATGTTGATGTGCGCTACGGCGTCACCGTAGAGCAGCACCTGATTGTGGCGAAAAAACCAGAGAAAGGCGATTAGCGAGACAAAGCCCGCGATGTAGCCGACGAGGATGATGGTACGCAAACGCGGATTGGGAACCGAACTGGCGGGGGTACGCCGGGCGGCTTTCATTCGAGGTGCGTGAGCTCGCGGAAAATCTGGAAGCGGGCTTCAATCTGCTGGCGGGTCAGATTCTGCAAGCGCTCGGTGCCGAAACGCTCAACTGCGAAGGAGCCCATCACGCTGCCGTAGAACATGGCGCGCTTGAGGACTTCACGGTTGAGCTCGCCCTGGGACGCGATATAACCCATAAATCCGCCGGCGAAGGAATCGCCCGCGCCGGTAGGATCCACTACCTCCTCGATAGGAAGCGCAGGAGCACGGAAGGGATGGTGACCGATGCCGAAGGCGCCTTCGCGGAAAAAGATAGTGGCGCCGTACTCGCCGTGCTTCATGACCAGGGCCTTGGGGCCCATGGCGAGCACTTTCTGCGCCGCGCGCGGCAGGTTAGTCTCGCCGGCCAGAGACTTGGATTCAGCGTCGTTGATGATAAGGACGTCCATGAGCTTCAGCGTGTCCAGCAGCTGGGGATGGGTATTGTTGATCCAGTAATTCATGGTGTCGCCGCCAACCAGGCGGGCACCATTCATCTGGCGGCGCACGTGGGCTTGCAGCGTGGGATCAATGTTGCCCAGAAACAGGAACTCCGAGTCGCGATATTTCCCAGGCAGCTCCGGGTTGAAGTTCGCGAAAACGTTGAGCTCCGTGGCGCGGGTCTTGGCCTCGTTGACGTTGGCGCCGTATTCACCCGACCAGAAGAAAGTTTTGCCCTGGGTGCGCTGCACGCCGGAAACATCAACTCCGTGGCTGCGCAGGACATTTTCGTGCTCGGCGGTGAAGTCGTCGCCCACCACGCCCACGACCCGCACGTCGGTAAAGTAGCTGGCGGCAAGGCCAAAGTAGGTGGCAGTACCGCCCAGCAGCCGCTCCTTGGTGCCGTAGCGGGTGGTCACGGTATCGAAAGCAATGGAACCGACAGCAACAATGCTCATCTAGGCCTTGGCTCCCTGGTCGAGGTATTTGGCGAGAATCAGCTTGAGCCTTTCGCGGGTGGCAGCAGGAATCTTATCGCGTTCGGTGAGGATGGCGTGGCGCAGCGCCGAACCGCACTTGCAGGAGCGTTTGGCCGGGGTGGCGGCCACGGCTTCACGAATGACCTTGCAGGCGTTCTCCGCGTTCTTGAGCAGAACGGCGACCACCTGGTCCACGGTCACAGAATCGTGCTGCGGATGCCAGCAATCGTAGTCGGTGACCATGGCGGCGGTGACGTAGCAGATTTCGGCTTCCCGGGCCAGCCGAGCCTCCTGCAGGTTGGTCATGCCGATTACGTCCATGCCCCAGCTACGATACACGTTGGATTCCGCCCGGGTGGAAAACTGCGGGCCTTCTATGCAGATATAGGTTCCACCACGTTTGCCGCTCACACTGGCCTTGTGGCAGGCCGACTCCAGCACCCGCGACATTTCCGGGCAAACGGGATCAGCCAGAGCCACGTGGGCAACAAGGCCCTCTCCGAAGAAGGTGTCCACCCGGTGGCGCGTGCGGTCAAAGAACTGGTCAGGAATGACGAACTCGGTGGGCTTGTGCTCTTCTTTCAGCGAGCCCACGGCGGAGACGGAAATAATGCGTTCCACGCCTAGCTGGCGGAAGCCGTATATGTTGGCACGGAAGTTGAGTTCGGTTGGCAGAATCCGGTGGCCACGCC
>DASYWT010000165.1:0-10665 GCA_035935775.1 Terriglobales bacterium | reverse complement strand
CAGCCGAGATGCTGGAGTACATGGCCGAGCTGTTCAACAGTTCCAACCGGGAAGCCGACTATTGCCAGACGCTGATCAAGCTTTTCGACTTGTACTACGCGGCGGGAAATTTCGCCAAAGCCGGCGACTCCCTGGACCGTGCGGCAGAAGTGGACGCCTACGAGCCCGGCCACCACAGCCGGCTGGAGATGTTGCGGGGGAAGATCGAAGAGAGGCGGCTGAACGCCATCGAAGGGCGCTTAACCGTCGTCAGCAAAACCACGGAAACGCAGCAGCAGGAAGAGGAAGCGGACGAGCACAGCATGCTCCAGGACCTGATGCTGCAGGCGGAAATCCTGGTGCAGTACGGCATGCGGAGCAAAGCGCAGGAACGGCTGCTGCGCATCCAGCAGTTGTTTCCGCACGAGGAGGACCGCAACGAGGAACTGCGCCGGCTTTACATGAATGTCGGGCTGGCGCCGAAGTATACGGGCGAGGAAGCGCCGCCCCTGGCGGCAGCAGCGGCGGCAGGAGCGGAAACGGCTGCCAGCCCAGTGGCTTCGCCTCCACCGGTGGAGCCGGCTGCGGCAATTGCCGACCGCCGGGCGCACCCGGCACCCAAAGAGCCGGATATCGAGGTCAACAGCCTGCAATGGGTAACAGAAACCGCGCGCAAGCTCTATCAGCAGGCCAATGTCAAAGGAGTGCTGGGCGCGGCCTTGAACGAAATCGGCATGCGCTGGGGAGCGGTACGCTGCATCGGCGGCCTGCGCAGCCCGGGCAAGCCGCCTTCGCTGGTTCTGGAATATGCCGGAGCGGGTGTTCAGGGTACCGAATTGCCGGTGCGGGTCAAGCTGCTTTCCGGGCTGCAGGATTTCGCCATCCAGCGCGGACCGGGAGTCATTCCTGAGGCGGTGAAGGAGCCGGACCTGGGCGGCATTGTGGAGGAAGTGGGATCGCTAGGCGCGGGAGCTCTCATGCTGTTGCCCTTAAGTGATGGCGCAGATCAGGTGGGCGTGCTCATTCTGCAGAGCCCGCCGGGGTCCGACTGGCGGCCCAGCGATTTGCTGCTGCTGCGCACGCTGAGCGATCAGATCGTGCTGGCTCTGCACAACGCGCGCTTGCGCAGGCTGGTGCGCAATCTGTCGGTCACGGATGAGAAGTCGGGACTGCTGAAGCGGGCTTCCTACACGGATGTGCTGATGTCGGAGGTGGCGCGCTCCTCCCAGCAGGGCACGCCAACCACGGTGATGCTGATGGAATTCGGCAAGGGAGCCGCCATGATGAAGGAGTTCGGGCAGAACGCGGTGGAGGCGCTGATGCGCGAGGTGAGCCAATCCATCTCCACGCACATCCGGCAGGCGGATGTGGCCGTGCTTTACGATCTGACCACGATCGCGCTCATCCTGGCCGATACACCGGAGCGCGGCGCGCTGCTGGCGCTGGAAAAACTGCGGCGCATTCTGGCCGATGTACGTTTGCCGGGCCGCGACACGCCGCCACCGAATACGGTAGGCGTGGCCGAGGCGGTAACGCGGCCGGCGTACGATCCGGCTGACATCGTCACCGAAGTGATCAACCGCGTGGAAGCAGCGCTGGAAAAGGGCCGCGCGGCCAGCAACCGAGTATGCGCGCTGCAGTCGGAATTTGTGGCAGCGTGATACCCGGCCACAAAGACACCGAGGCGCCGAGAAAATTGCAGATTGATCATGGTAGATTGACGATTGAATACCGAAATCGTCCACTTATCCACTTCATTGGTTGAGCGCTGACCCGGCATTTGAACCGTCAATGAAAAATCAACAATCGTCAACTTAAGATTTTCCATTACATTCGTAATCTGTGCGGCGCATGCCAGCGGGCTTACGATAACTCTGAAGTTGGGCTCCGCGCCGTGTTGAGACTTGATTACATTTCCTGCCTGCTGACTGTACTTTCCACTGTTTTGATTGGCAAACGCTATTGGCAGGGGTGGGTGCTGGCCGGCATGAATAGCGTTATTATCTGCGTGATTGCCAGGAACACCGCGCAGTTGGGCTTTATTCCCGCCAACGTCTTTTGCCTTGGCCTCTACGTTTATAACGTGTGGAACTGGCGCAGAACCGACCCGGTTTCGCCGCGTCCGCGGCATTAAATCCGCCAATCTGAATTGACGAGTTCCGAATTTCGATTGACGAATTAGAACCACCCTTCAGCAACAGCGGACTGGCGCGTGCTTTTGAAAATCGTCAATCGTCAATCGTAAATCTTCAACCGTCAATTCCTTCCCTGTGCCTCCGTGTTTCTGTGGCTGCTTCCCCTTCGCCCCTCGCCAAGCCCGCCCCGCAGTTGCTAGACTGATAGGTTTGGCTCAGGCCAAACAAATTCTCTGTGGCAGGTTTCCTGATGTTGAAGGTAAATGAAATCGCCATTGTGAGCGGAGCGCGCACGCCCATGGCCGATTATCAGGCGGGCAAGTTGCGCTACTTCACGGCCCAGGAGCTGGGTGCGATCGCTGGCAAGTGTGCCATCCAGCGGGCCGGGCTCGATCCCCAGGAATTCGACCATTGCGTGATGGGCAATGCGCAGCAGACCTCCGGCGACGCGCTCTACGGCGCGCGCCATGTAGCGCTGAAGGCGGGGCTGCCCATCGAGACGCCGGCGCTGACCGTGAATCGGCTGTGCGGTTCGGGCATGCAGGCGATTGTGAGCGCCGCGCAGATGATGCAGTTGGGAGAGGCCAAAACGGTGCTGGCGGGCGGGATGGAATCTATGTCGCAGGCGCCGCATGTTATCCGCGGTGCGCGCTATGGCTTCGGCCTGGGCGAAGGCAAGCTGGAAGATTCGCTCATGGTGGCGTTGCTTGACACGCAATGCGGGCTCTACATGGCCAACACCGCCGAACTCTACGCTGAGCAGCAGGGCATGACACGCGAAGCGCAGGATGAGTTCGCACTGCGCTCGCAGCAACTGGCGGATGCCGCCTACAAAGCCGGACGGCTGCAGGAAGAAATTGTGCCGGTGCAGTTGAAGAACAAGCGCGGCGACCTGACCGGCGAGATGTTCAGCGAGGACGACCATCGGCGGGCCAACAGCACCATGGAAGGTTTGGCCAAGCTGAAGCCGGCCTTCGGGAAGAATGGAACCGTCACTGCCGGCAATGCCAGCGGCATCGTGGACGGCGGCGCCGCCGTGGTGATGCTGCCGCTGGAAGAAGCGCAGAAACGCGGGCGCAAGCCGCTGGGGCGGCTGGTGAGCTGGGGCATTGCTGGAGTGGAACCCAGGTTGATGGGCCGGGGACCGGTGCCGGCCACGCGCATTGCGCTGCAGAAGGCGGGACTCAAGCTCGAAGATATTGACCTGATCGAAGTCAACGAGGCGTTTGCCGCACAATACCTGGGCGTGGAAAAAGAGCTCGGCCTGGACCGTAACAAGGTGAACGTGAATGGCGGGGCGATTGCGCTGGGGCATCCGCTGGGCGCGACCGGCACGCGGCTGGTGATTACATTGCTCTACGAACTGCGCCGCCGCAAGAAGAAATACGGGCTGGCCACGGCGTGTATTGGCGGCGGGCAGGGGATCGCGGTGGTCGTGGAAAGCCTGGGGTAGCGCCGCCGTCCCGGCGGCCCTTTGCGCGGGCGGGACGCCCGTGAGACAGCCGGCAAGATGCCGGCGCTACGTGGTTAGAGGAACTACTATGCAGATCAGAAAAGTTGGCGTGTTGGGTTGCGGGCTGATGGGCTCGGGCATCGCGCAGGTGAGCGCGACCGCGGGCTTTGACGTCACTGTGCTCGAGGTGGAGCAGAGATTTCTGGACAAGGGCTTCGCCGGGATTGAGAAGTCGCTGGCCAAGCTGGGCGAAAAGGGCGCACTCAAAGAGACGCCGCAGGCGATCCGCGGACGGCTCAGAGGCACCACGCGGCGGGAGGATCTGGCCGACTGCGACCTCGTTATCGAAGCGGTGATCGAGAACGTCGAAGAGAAGCGCAAAATCTATTCCGCGCTCGATTCCATCGTCAAGAAAGAAGCCATTTTCGCCAGCAATACCTCTTCTATCTCTATTACCGAGCTGATGACGGCCACCAAACGGCCGGAGCGCTTCCTCGGGCTGCACTTCTTCAATCCTGTTCCATTAATGAAGCTGGTAGAGGTAATTCGAACCATTGCCACCGCTGATGATGTCTATGAGACGGCTTACGACTTCGGCAAGCGAGTGGGCAAAGTGCCGGTACGCACCAGCGACCGGAGCGGATTCATCGTGAACCGGCTGCTGGTGCCTTACCTGCTGGACGCCGTGCGCGCCTACGAGGAGGGCGTGGGCTCGATTGAAGATATTGATCAGGCCATGAAGCTGGGCTGTGGCCATCCCATGGGCCCGCTCACGCTGTTGGATTTCGTGGGGCTCGACACTACCTACTACATTACGCATGTGATGTTCGAGGAATTCAAGGAGCGGCGTTTCGCCTCGCCGCCGCTGCTCAAGCGCATGGTGCTGGCGGGCTGGTACGGGCGCAAGTCGGGCAGGGGCTTTTACGATTACAAGGACCCGCAGAAACCGGTGGCCCAGGACGCCGCCCTGCGCGGCTTTGCTGCGGAAGAGGCGGCGGCGAAGATCGCATAAATTCTTTCGCCGCCGATTAACGCGGATCGCACCGATCAAACCTGAAGAGGAAAACGAAATGTCCTCATCTGCCATTCCCGCCAATTTCGAAAACATTCTGTTCGAGAAGAAGAACGCCATCGCCTATGTGACCGTGAGCCGGCTCAAGGTGCTGAACGCGCTCAACATGGCCACCATGGAAGAGTTGCGGCGGGCCTTCCACGCCATCAAGCAGGATGCGGAGGTGCGGGTGGTCATTCTGGCTGGGGCGGGCGAGAAGGCATTCATTGCCGGGGCCGATATCAGCGAACTGGCTCGCAACAATCCGGTGGAAGCGAAGGCCTACACCCACCAGGGGCAGTCGGTGCTGAACCTGATCGAAAATTGCGGCAAGCCGGTGATTGCCTGCATCAATGGCTTTGCCCTGGGCGGTGGCTGCGAGATCGCCATGGCCTGCACCATGCGCCTGGCCAGCGACACCGCCAAATTTGGACAACCGGAAGTGAAGCTGGGCATCATTCCCGGCTACGGCGGTACGCAGCGCTTGCCGCGCCTGGTAGGCAAGGGTCTGGCCATGCAACTGGTGCTGGCGGGCGAGATGATCAGCGCCCAGGAGGCGCACCGGATTGGACTGGTAAATGAAGTTGTGCCAGCTGCAGAATTGATCCCGCGGGCGGAAGCAGTTGCACAAAAGATCATAGCCAACGCGCCCCTGGCCGTGCAGTGGGCCATGGAAGCGGTCAACAAAGGGATGGAGATGCCGCTGGCCGAGGGGTTGTTTCTGGAAGCCACATTGTTCGGTCTGTGCTGTGCCACCGAAGACAAAAAAGAAGGCACAACGGCGTTTCTGGAGAAGAGGGCGGCGAAATTTAAAGGCAAGTAGTCGAGAGTCAGGAGTGGAGCGACAGCGCACACACGAACCCCGGTTGCCAAGGGTTGCTGGTAACGAATGAAGAGCAAGCTCCCTTCGACTTTGCTCAGGACGAAAATTCAACTGAGAGCCGAGAACTGAGAACTGCATGGTGAAGGCTATTCACATCGGCCGTTCGGTGAGCACGGCGGCGGAGTTCAAGGCGCTAGTGGACCTATTGCAGGCGCTTGGACTGGAGAGCGAGTCGGCCGTCGCCGAAAGAAAAAACTGCGCTGCTACCCTGGTAGCTCCCGCCGGGAAGCTGTGCCTGGGTTCCAAAGGAGCGGGCAACCTGCGCGGGCGCGCCGAAGGCACGGACCTGCTGCTGGAGGTGACCGACCCGGGCTCGGTTTATGCGCTGCTGGAGAAGCGAGGGCTGAAGCTGATTGCCGACCATCATGAGGGCAGTTCGCGATTGTTCGTGGTGGAACTGCCGGGTGGGATAAAGGCGGCGTTTTTTGGGGCTTCAGGCGCGACTGTGCCGGCGGTGGAAGGCGAACTGGATGCTCACGGGCTGCGTTTCGGAATTGTCGTGAGCCGGTTCAATTCGTTCATCACCGAGCGCCTGCTCGCCGGCGCGCTGGACGGGCTGCGGCGCACCGGCGCCCGCGAAAAGGAAATTACTGTCGTGCGCGTGCCCGGCAGCTTCGAGATTCCCGCCGCGGCGCGCACCCTGGCGCAGGCAGGTGAGGTGGATGCGATTATCTGCCTGGGCTGCCTGCTGCGGGGTGAGACGCTGCACTATGAGGTCATCGCCAACGAGGTGGCGCGCGGCATCGGGCAGTCGGCCCAGGAAACGGGAGTGCCGCATGCGCTGGGAGTGCTGACCTGCGACACACTGGAGCAGGCGATTGATCGCGCCGGGCTGAAGAGCGGCAACAAGGGCTTCGAGGCCGCGCTTTCGGCTGTGGAGATGGCAAGACTGACGCACGCGGTGAGCGGGCCGGCCTCGGCCAGGAAAGCTGTCGGGCATCAGCCTTCGGCCTTGGGAAAGGGAACGGCGCAGCGCAAGGCACAGTCTCGGCGAAGGGCGAACAGCCGATAGCCGACGACCGAAGTCTGACGGCGCCAATTGTGCAAAGGGCTGAAGTTTTGTTCGCGCCGATGTTTTAAACTGACCACTGGTAGCTGATACTCGGTCATGGGCACACGGCGCAAATCGCGGGAGTTGGCCCTGCAGATGCTTTTCCAAGCAGACATGGGCGCTCAAGATATGGACCAGGTAAGGCGCACCTTCTGGGGTGAGCGCGGGACGGTAGCGCAAGAAGTGCGCGACTTCGCCGAAGATCTGTTCCGCACGGCCATGGAGCGGTCTGGCGAGATTGACGAATTGATCGAACGCCACGCCCAGCACTGGCGCATGGAGCGGATGGCGGCGGTGGACCGCAACGTCCTGCGCAGTGGAGTGGCGGAGTTCCTGGGTTTTCCGCGAACTCCGAAGCCGGTGGTCATCAACGAAGCGTTGGAGATCGCGCGCAAGTTCTCCAGCCCTGAATCCGTGCAGTTCATCAATGGCGTCCTGGACAGCGTGGCCCGGGAACTCGACAGCACCGTCACCCCATCTCGAGAGTAAGCACAAGGAAGGCGCATGAAGTGGTCTGACGAAGCTAATGAAATCGTGGAGGAATTGCTGCGGGAACTACCCGCTCCCTCGCGCGCGATGGTGCAGGAAGCAGCCGAATTGCGCGCCGAGACCCTGACCGACGAGGCCGGGGAAGATGAAGTTTCGATGGAAACGGCGGTCCAGGCCTTTGTTGAATCCACGCCCGCAGACCTGCGGCAACGCCTGAAGCACACCCTCACTTATAACGGGATTGACCCGGAGGACTACGCTGCGGCTTTCTCGGTGGAATAGCACCCAGCGCTTAACACGACAATTGAGGGCTCACCACTCAGTGGGGCGGAGTTGTCGCCGGCTGCCAGGCTTGCTGTTCCGAATTCTCGCAATCAGGGTCGCAGCGCAACCAGATTCGGCCGGCAGTTGGCAGAGGTGACGCTGCATAGCGAAACCGGAATCTGGCCTACGTCGCTGGAAGTGCTGACGTCCAAATGGTGAACGGTACCGTCACTCGCGCCTACATATAAATCGTGACCGGAAAGAGTCAGGGCGGCGCTGAGCTGGGTAGCGCTGGGATTGAGCGCGATGGCGGAAACGGTCTTCTGGGTGACGTTGTAAGCGATCACCGAGTTCAGATCGCTGATCACGTAGAGGGCGGCGCCGTCAGAGGAGACCAGCAGCTGCTGGGGAGTGAAGTTGCCCTGACTTAAGGGAGCAAAGACGGCGGTTGCGCTCACCGGCGGGGGACAACCGGCAGCGCTGGTAGTGACGGGCACAAACGTAATCCCGGGAGCAGTAACCGCGGCCATGGTCTTGCCGTCGGGCAGAGACGCCAATAGTGCGGGCGGCGCGGACGTTGTCACGGTCGGAGTATTTGGGGATTGCGGCGCCGCATTGTCACACCCGTTGAATAGGCTGATGGTGGAAGGCGTGCTAGCCACGAATCCGAAAGTGCCGGTGGTTAAAAACGCGGCCTCGGTGGCTGGACCGGGCAGGGTTATCGTTTGCAAGGCTCGGGTGGTCGAATACACATAGAGCGTGCCGCCTGCCAGCAGGTAAGCACTGGTGCTGTCGGGTGAAAAGGCTGCCGCGGTCACCCCGGAAAGCAACAACGGAGTAGTGGTGCTCGTTTTTGGGTTAACGATGTACACCACGTTGGGATTGCTGGTGGTGTCCGAGACGATTGCCTGGGCGCCGTCGGGAGAGGCGGCAAGCACCTTGCCGAGGACATTGGTCACACCTGTGAAAGTGTTTCCAGACAGGGTCAGAATCCGTAAGCCAACCGCTGTTCCAAAGTAAGCAAAAGTGCCGGTAGGATCCACGACCATCGAATTGGGTGGGGCAGGCAAAGAGATGGCAGCGCTGGCCGTATTGGTCTGGGTGTTAATAGGAATTAGGGATGCCGTGCAATTGGCGACTCCGAAGCAGCCGGTGCTGGCCACATAAACGGTTTCTGCGGTTGGGGAACCGGTCACGGTGGTGCTGACTACGTTCCCAGAATACACAGCAGGGAGATTCACGTTGCAGGTGGGGGGAGTGCAAACCGGGAAGACAGCCGCACCTCCGGGGCTGACCGCCGAAACGCTGGCGCTCTTGGCTGTGGCCACGCCAGGCTGGGAACTGATCCAGGTGAGACCGCTTGCGGTGATCGCATTGCCCTGGGAGTCAATGACTGTGGGGACGAGTGCAGAGGCGCTGCCCGCCGCTAACGACACAGAATCGGTGCCAGTGTTGGAAGCGACCACGGATAGTGACTGCACGCGGCAGGTTTCGAATGCCACACTCTGGCCGCTAAGCCCGCTGATGCTGGCGAAAATGTGAGTCAACCCAGGTTGCGCGGCAGTAACCTGCGCTTGATTGGCTAGCAGCCCGGCAGCGGTCGTGCTGATACTGGCTACATTCGGTTCCATTAGCGACCACGTCAGAGGGCCCACAAAGGGAGTGATGTCGGTGTTGCCACTGAAAACGGTGGCTTGAAAATTCTCTGTTTGACCCTGGCTCACACAGGCAGGCGAGGCCCCGGTCGGGCTCGCTTCAATGTTAGTAACCTGTGGATGAACGTAAACCGTAGTGGTGGGGCTGGGCGTGCCAAAGCCGGAGGCTAGGACTCTTACTACACCCGATGGCCCCGGGCTGCAGACGATAAAATTGGTGTCCCAGGTGCCGGCGCAAGCCAGACCGCTCGGCGAGAAGGTCAAGAGCCGTCTGTTGTTGGAAATGAAGGTGATGGGAGTGGTGATTACGGTCTTGTTCTGAGTGACGGTGGCACTGAATTGCAGCGTGGAGCCGACGTTCATCGAGGCGACTGGATTAGGGGAAAGGGTGACCGTAGTAACTGGTGGAGCCGCAGTGCCGCTGTGACTGCCACAGCCAAGAAAAGTTAAGGAGAAGAGCAACGTCAGAGCACCCGCGATAGAGGGACCCAGTTTGGGAATACGACTCATCGAACCTCCCCGTCCAATCGAGAGATTGAACGGAAACTAAGGCATGTTGTTCCTGAAATCATTAAGTCTAGATGCTGACCTTTTTTTCGGTCAAGTTGAGGCGTTTTGGCGGCGTGAGGGAAGCGGGAGCCGCCAGCCGAAACCCTGAGCTTGCCGAAGGGTCTGGCGTTTTGGCGGCCCGTTCGACTCGCTGGCTCGCTCAGGGCAGGCTAAGAGGGAAGCGGGAGCCGCCAGCCGAAACCCTGAGCTTGCCGAAGGGTCTGGCGTTTTGGCGGGCGTGAGGCCGAGGGCAGCGAGGTCGG
Source organism: Terriglobales bacterium (assembly GCA_035935775.1). Classification (GTDB taxonomy): domain Bacteria; phylum Acidobacteriota; class Terriglobia; order Terriglobales; family Acidobacteriaceae; genus JAICWP01. The sequence goes on along the minus strand of DASYWT010000165.1, from coordinate 893 downwards.
GAGCCCACTGGCGAAACTCTGAGCGTTAGTCGAAGGGCCGGACGTTGGCGGCCCGATCCGAAGCCCTTTGGCTGCCCACTTGGTTCAAGATTTCGGCTGCAGGCTCTCGCTCTCCCGCTACGCGGGACTCGCTCACGCCCGCAAAGCGCCTCAAGTTGACGCTCACCAAGGAGAGTTGTTATATTTTAGAAGTTCCGCGAGTCAAGAGTGGCTTGCCTGTATGTTCGCTTCCGGCGCTGGAAGTGTCAGCGGCGGGGGCGATCCGTTGTCCGTGGCAGCTTTTGCTTTAACCGCCTGAGGGTGAAAGCCTGCGGGCGCCCTCGCTGAAACAAGACCCTGCGCTGCCTTCTGCCCTGTCAATGCCGGCATTGCGCCGGAGAGATTGCGGAAGGGTATGCAGGACAAGGCAGGCGAAACGGAGTACCTCCGGCCCGGGTCCGTAAGCTGGTCTGGGAATGGCTGGGTACCACCGTCGCCAAGCCAATTAAGGAATCCCTAAATCTCCTCCCCGCGGGGAGGAAGTATGGTTGGGCAGCATGCCCGCCAGCCCCTGCCGGGGTTAAACGGGAGCGCGCTGGATCTGCGCCGCAGAAGCTTGCAGCGCAGCCGGCAAACGTAAAGGAGTGCAAGCTTGCCTACATTCAATCAGTTGGTTCGGCGCGGGCGGAGCAAGCCACGCTATAAGACGGCCAGCCCGGCGCTGCAGGCCTGCCCGCAGAAGCGCGGCGTCTGCACTCGTGTTTACACCCAGACTCCGAAGAAGCCGAACTCGGCGTTGCGCAAAGTGGCTCGCGTACGGCTGACCAACGGCATTGAAGTGACCACCTACATTCCGGGGGTCGGTCATAACCTGCAGGAGCACTCGATTGTGCTTATCCGCGGGGGCCGCGTGA
>DASYWT010000164.1:0-15175 GCA_035935775.1 Terriglobales bacterium | reverse complement strand
CGATATCTGCGCCGCGGCCGGTTTGGCCAGCAGGGCTAGTGTGACGGTCAGGAACATCAGCATCACGGCAGGACGGACGGTGGCGCGCAGTACGTTCATCTTTCTCACCCCATTTGCGAATCGAGCGAGGCCCTCTGCCCTAGTTACACGGACACGATTAACGGTTTTCCGCCAATCCCGTCGGAATCAGCGCCTCGCTATTCCCTACCACCACGAAAGCGGACCAATAGTATGGGTGCCGGTGACCGCTATCTCCATGCAGCATAGACCTTTGCGCGATGGCCAGCGACCGCGAGGCCGGCTGCTCGGAGACCTGGCGATAAAAGTTGCGCATAAGCTGGGCGGTGGAACTGTCGTTCACCTGCCAGAGAGTGGCAACCACAGTCGAGGCGCCGGCGGACAAGAAGGCCCGCGTCAGCCCAACGAACTCGTCCCCCGCGGGAATTTCCGTAAAGTACCCGCCGCCCAACGCGGTTTCGCAGGCGCTAAGCGTAACCAGTTGCGCCCGCAAATGAAGTCCCAGAATCTCGTATACCTCGAGCCGCCCGTCATTTTGCCCATCCGGTTGCAGCTCTACACCTGAAAAAAGCGGATTCGCCTTATTGAAAAAGCCATGCGTCGCCAGATGGATTACGTCGTAGTCTCCGGCCGCATGTTTGAACCACGTCTCGGTCGCATTGGGGCCAACAATCGCGGTTCCATGGCTCCCGAAAGCGGCTGCGACAACTCGTGCCTCACCGGACGCAAATCGCAAGTTCGAGACCGATGGCGCGAGCGCGACAAGCCGCTCGCTCAACGGTTGCGCCCGCGGCGACATCGCCAGCGCTGCCGCTGCCGGCAGGTAGGAAATGACGTAATCTTCCACCAGGAATCGGCCGCCGCCAGGTGTAGGCCGTACCAAAGCTGCGAACGGCAGGTAGTAGAGATAACCGTGCGGGACGATCACCAGGTCGCTGGCCCCGTGCAGCCATCCCGCTTTTTCGATGGGGTCCACCAGCAGGTGACGCAAGCTCTGGGCGGGCAATTGCCACTCGGTTGAATCGGGATGGCGCAGCAGGTCGCGCAGCAGCGTGACTTTCGATTCCAGATCCACAGCGCGTATCGGTTCCAGCACGGCGTGCACGCCATCGTGGCGCATGACGAAAATCGCGACCTGCCTCCGCCCCACCACATATTCGATCAGCGCCTTGCCCGCTGGAAGTTCCCTTTCCTCTTCAGCCGGTTCGGGCAGCGCAGCCGGTGACGGCATCACCGCCTCGCCACCGCCGCCATGAACTCCCACCAGTTCCGAGTATTCACGTTCCGCTTCCGTTAACTCGCCCGAGAACGTGCGCAGCGCGCTGCCCCGCTGGTCGGATAATGACTTTGAGTTCTCCTCGTCAATAGCACGCTGCAGCCGGCGAATGCGTTCTTGCAGCTCGGCAATGTGGGGATCGGTACGGGTCAGCGCGGAGCGGTTCAGCAGGTCCAGGTACCCTCGCGCTCGCAGCCGCTCCGAGTATCGGAATGCATCCCCCACCTTGCCCATGCGCAGCAGCAGGCGGACCATGGCAACGTACACCTTCTGCTTGTCCTGTAAAAAACCGGTGCGAAAGCGATCTTCGGAAATAGAGCTGCGAATGCTCTCGATGGAGATGATGGCTCTGCGGTAGGCCGCCACAGCCTCTTCGTCGCGCTTCATGGATTCAAGCGCCTGGCCCCGCAAATAATCAATGTGCCATGGCAAGGTCGTATCTCCCGTGCCGCCGGCGAGTTCGCTCGCGGCCGATAGGGAATGCAACCCATCTTCGGCGCGGCCCAGCCGCAGCAGCACCTCGCCCTCGCTATCGAGCGCCTCTGCCTCCAGAAGCTTGGTGCCGCTTTGCTGCGCGATCGAAAGTGCTTCGCGCGCTTCCATCAACGCCTGCTTTGCTTTGCCTTCGTCTCGCCGTGCCGCGGACAATACCAGCAGGCCCGAAGCGGCATTAACCCAGTCGTTGAGCTTGCGGGCGCGTTCAACAGCGTCCTGCGCCAGCGTGACCGCCTGGGCAAGATCCCCGCTGCGCCACGCAACATCCGCCAATGCCAGCGTATTGATCAGCACCCCGCGCGGGAACGAGATCTGTTGCGATACCTGGATGGCATGCTTAAACGATTGTTCCGCTGAACGATTGTCGCCCAGCATGAGGTGCACGTACCCATCATCGTTCAGGGCCTCAACCAGCTCTCGCCTCAGGCCGGCTCGTCGGTAGGAAGCTAATGCTGTCCGGTATTCCTGTAATGCGGCATCGAATTTCCCTAGCCGCAGCAACGTGGAGGCTTTGCCCTTTTCCCAGTCTGCCTCTTCCTTCTTCAGACCGGCCGCGGTCGCAAGCGCTCGCGCCCGGTCGAATGTCCTGATCGCTAGATCCAACTGCCCCACCGCAGCCTGGCAAATGGCTAGGTTGCCGAGGTCCTGGCTTTCCGCGGGCTTGCGGCCCAGGCGTTCGTCCAAAGCAAGAGCCTGCTGATAATAGTCGCTGGCTTCGCTGAAATGGCCGAGCAGCAGGTACACTCCCCCGATGTTCCCCAGCGCGTCGCTTTCGCCTTCCGGGTATCGCGCCGCGCGATCCAGCGCCAGCGCCCGCTGATATTGCTCTAAAGACCGCTGGTATTCTCCCTGTTCGTCATACACCAGGCTCAAGTTGTTCAGCGCGTTGCCTTCGAGTTGCAGGTCGTGCACTTCCTGCGCGATAGCGATGGCGCGGTTGAAGTGATTGACTGCTTTGGGGTAATCTCCCTCCTCCCAGTAGACTAGGCCTATATGGCTGAGCGTCTTTCCTTCTTCCAGCCGGTCGCCCAACTCCTGTTTCATTTTCAGCGCGCGACCCAGGAAATCGAGGGCTCGGTTGCGATCGCCCAGGTGCTTGTAGCAGTTGCCAATCAGGCCGAGCGTGATCGCCTCGCCATGGCGGTTCTGCTCTGCCCGATAAGCCGCCAGCGCCTTTTCGTACTCAGGCAGTGCGGGTGACGGACCGCTCGAGGAATAGACGCTCTTTGCGTGCGCAAGGAGCTGATCGGCAGGGGCGGCGTTCTGAGCCGTTGTGGCGACCGAGAAAACCACTACCAACACCGCGATTTGTGCCAATGCCGGGCGCACTTGCAATTCCCTGATCCCTTTATCCGCCGATAAAACTCACCGCTGCCGACACCTGCGACTCGCCGTCCGGCAGCAAAGCGCGAACCCACACGAAATACTTCCTGCCAGGCCGTAATGTCTGAATGCGCGGTCTTACCGAAACGTCGCGCACGCGCTTGCGCCAGACCAGGCTGCCGTCGGCAGTTACCACCCGCACCTCGTAGGCCACCGCGTTAGCAATGGGCTCCCAGCCAATGATGAAATCGGAGGGATCCACCGTCGCGCCTGGCCGCGGGGTTAGCACAACCGGGAGGGAAACACCCGGCGACCCGCTCCGCACTGACGTTTCCGCTTCCGAGTCCGGGTTGCTGGGAATCCCCGCAGCTTGCCGCTGCTCGGCTGTCGCGACCGGGAGAGGACGCCCCTCCGTATGATTTGCCTGATGATTTACCTGGGCCACGCGCCATAGCGCCCCCGCGATTGCAACAATCGCGATGGCAGCAACCGCCCCTCCCCATTGCCAGGCGATAGGCGAGCTTCTTGGCGTGGCAGTGTCGAGTTGCTTGGCGCTTGTCAAGAACCGTGCGGGCACGGTGGCCACCCCATCAGCGTGTCGCTTCAGAAATCCCACCTGCTGCAGGCAGCTATCGCACTTTGCCAGATGGCTTTCCACGCGCTCGCGCTCTGCGCCGATTAACTGCTGGTCCACGTAGGCTGCCAGGTCGTGCTCGTCAGGGCAGCGGAAAGGATGAGTCCGGAGGAAAATTCGATTTAGCATAGGAGTCCGCTTCCGGGTGAGTCCGCTCTCTCCCTAGTTACACGGACACGGGTTTGATTTTTCCGGGGACGAAAGGTTTAACGCCGAGGGCTTGCCGGAGATGTTCCATGATGTCGCGCAGGCGCCGGTCAGCGGTTTGCGCGTCCTTCAGGCCGACAAGTCTGGCCACTTGTTGCAAAGTAAGGCCTTCCTGGTAACGCAAGCGGACGACAAGCCGGTCGGAGTCGCTCAATGAACCCAAGGCCGCTGACAACCGCGCGTGCGTCTGGCGCAACACCGCGACCGCCTCCGGGTCGGGAGCAGGATCAACCGGCTCAATCGCATGCCCTCCCTCTTCCCCGCTGTCCATCGCGTCCGCCGCCACCTTACCGGAGCTAAGCAGCCACAACTGGCGCGAGGTCACGCAGCGGCGTAACTCGTTGATCCTCTCTTCCACCTCGGCGAAGCTGAGCCGTATACGCCGGCGGCTTAGTTCTTCCCGGGCCTCCTCGATAGAAAAGTCCTGCCGAAACACCAGCTCGAAGAGGATTTGGTCCGCTGCGCTCCGCTGAGCCACGGAAGCAAATACGCGATAGCGGCCGTGCTCCTTGCGGTGCCAATCGAGGCAAAGGTTGCGCGCCACCGCGCACAACCACGTCGAGAAAGTCGCACGGCCGGCAAGTTTAAACTTGCGTAGCCGGCGAAAATCGTTTGCCGAAAGCTGTTCGCATACAAACAGGAAGCAGTTGCCGCTGCGGTCGGGATCGCGGTCAAAAGTAAGGACAACGTGATAGATCAAGCCGCTATAGCGCTCGAGAAACTCAGACCATGCCGACTGCCGGTCCGCGAGACTAATCGCGGACAGAATGGACGCCAGGAATAGATCCTTCGGCATAAATTATTGGGAAAGCCTAACCGTTAGGCTGCAGGCTTCGTATGAGCCTAGTGGTGCGGCAGCTTACAAGAGAAGCTCTGTCCCGGCAAGACAATATTCTGTGCTCGGTGCGCGCTTACTTCCGTGCCAAGCACATCCCAGAAGGGCAGGCCGTCTTGCGTCCTCAATCACAAGACTACCGGTTCGAAGTGAGCCTACGCTCTTATTCAATCAAGCCTTCCCATTTGCCACTGGAGTATGTTTCATAAACGAAGCGCGAGGGTGCCCTACCCAACGCGGTTTTCGTTAGGTGCGCAGAACTCTACCCCAAGCTTCGTAATGGGTGGTTGAAGAATTTGGTCGGGGAGAGAGGATTTGAACCTCCGACCCCCTGGTCCCGAACCAGGTGCTCTACCAGGCTGAGCCACTCCCCGACAGGATGGAAGGAAACAGGCGCGCAGGCTACGGACCAACTCACCACACCAGCTCGCAACCCTAGCCCGCGGATTTGCGAACTGCCGTAGGGCAATTCCCTTCCCGAAAATTATAGCACTCGCCTTTTCCGGGGCTGCCGCTTGCATTCCCTGCCCACCACGACCAGGCGGCCTCAGGACCCCAGCCGTCTGTCGAAAAGAGCAGCACATTAATTGGGTTGTGACGCCACAGTGAGCAAACGGATCAGGCGTCACACGGATCAGGCGCCGCGCGGAAGAACCAGCCAAGTAATGTTTCGCCCGCAGCGGCCTGTCGTGGGCAACAGGAGGCGGGGCGGAATCATTATTGCGGAGTCATTAATAATCTTCACCAGTGTGCTTACCACCCTCCAGAAGCCGATAAGATCCACCAAACCACATACATCCGTGAGACTTCGGGAGGCATCCCCACATCGAATGATCGTCCCTGGCCGCCGCAGTACTGAGAAGCCGTCTCATCAGTCGAGAAACCGCGAACACTACGTCTCTCAGGGTCTAAAGCCCGTATATCTTGCGGCTCTGGACGGCACGGCTGAAGCCCCTTCGGCGTCGCTCAGGGCAGGCTGTGCCCTTCTCGAAAGACATTTATGAGAGAGCCTCTGAGCGGTGTGGTTCAGCCGGAAGCAAAGCAGCTGTTTTTAGCAGCGTTCAAGTTCGAAAACCCAGTCTAACGTCGTTCTGTGCATCAGCCTGCCGGGAAGCATTCCAGAAATCAAGCCTTTGGGCCTACACTGTTAGCGTTACCGATGAGGCAAAACCATAGTGAGCGTTGAGCTGAAAGAAAGTGCGATGCTGTCGCCGTGCTGCGGGATAGAGGAAACAGGCCGACAGGGGAGAGCGACTCCATTAGCAGTTGTGCTGGCCCTTTCGGGCCTGTTGATGTTCTGCGCTCAAGCCCTGGCCCAGACTGGTAGCATGGAGAGTGGCGCCGTCTCGCCGACTACCTTTGCCCTGCCCCCAGTAGGGACCACCCAGCTCCCTCCAGCCATCACCGGCACCAGCGCGCAGAATCCGTTTTTGGGCAGCGCTCCACAAAAACCCGTACCCGGAGTGTTGGCTCTTTCTCTACAAGACGCTCTGCAGCGCGGATTGCGCTACAACCTGGGACTGCTGCTCACCAACCAGGGACAACGGCAAGCAGAGGGAGTCCGCCTGGCGGCGCGAAGCCGCTTGCTGCCCGACATCACCACCCGGACGAGCTACACTGCGCAGCAGGTGGATCTGGCAACTTTTGGAATTCCGCCAATCCCCGGTATACCCGTAATTGTGGGCCCCTTCGAGGTGTTCGATGCGCGTGCCTTCGTTTCCCAGCGCATATTGGACTTCAATTCGTTGAATAGCCTGCGGGCCCAGTCGGACGCGGCCAAGGCAGCACAATACACCTACCAGAATGCGCGTGACACGGTGGTGCTGGTGGTGGGTGGTTCCTACATGCAAGCCGTAGCCAGCGGGGCCCGCATTGACGCTGTCCGCGCGCAACTGCAGACCGCGACCGCCGTGTATCAGGAAACAATTGATATGAAGAACGCGGGCCTGGCCGCAGCCATTGACGTGCTGCGCAGCCAGGTGGAAATGCAGGCACAGCAGCAAAAATTGCTGGCAGTGCAAAATGACTTTGAGAAACAGAAGCTGGCGCTGGCGCGCACCATTGGCCTCCCCACGGAGCAGGCGTTTACCCTGACGGACGCAATGCCCTTCACGCCTGCGCCCCCGATCACCTTGCAGGAAGCCATTGACAAAGCTCTTCGCTCGCGTTCCGACTATCGCAGCGCGGAAAGCCTGTTGCACGCCGCCGAAATGGCCAAAAAAGCCGCTGACGATGAGCGCCTGCCTTCATTGACTCTCAACGGAGATTATGGCGATATAGGCAATCGTCCCTCCAGTTCGCACGGCACTTTCACCGCGGCCGCGGCGCTCAAGATTCCCATTTTCCAGGGCGGTAAAGTACGCGCCGATCAGTTGCAGGCGGACGCGCAGCTGCAACAGAAGCGCTCGCAAATGGAGGATATGCGCGGGCGCATCGAATACGAAGTGCGCACCGCTTTTCTGGATTTGAAGACCTCTGCCGACCAGGTGAACGTGGCTAAGAATTCCGTCGACCTGGCGACGCAGCAGGTAGGGCAGGCACGCGATCGCTTTGCCGCCGGCGTTACCGATACCATCGAAGTTGTGCAGGCGCAGGACGCTCTGGCGACGGCCAACGACAATTATATTTCCGCCTTGTTCGCACATAATCTGGCCAAGCTGTCGCTGGCCCGCGCTTTAGGGGTTGCCGAACAATCCGCGATAAAGTTCCTGGGAGGAAATTAAGTGGCCGATCAGCAAGCCACCACCAAGCCGCCGGCGGAAAGCGAACCAGCGCCACGGGAACCATGGCCGGAGGAAGCCGGTCCGCCGGCGCGTGCCGGCCGCGCGCAGGGATATTTTCGCACCCACCCGCGAGCCAAGTGGGTGCTGCTTGCTATTCTCATCCTTATTGTTATTGCCGGCTACTCGGTGTGGAGCTATTACGCCTCGCGGGAATCCACGGACGACGCGCAAATTGACGCGCATATTGTTCCCATCAGCGCGCGCGTGGGTGGAACCGTAGAGAAGGTAAATGTGGATGACAACCAGTACGTGGGAGCGGGCACGGTGCTGGTGCAGCTCGACCCCACGGACTACCAGGTAGCCGTAGACCGCGCCCGGGCTGAACTGCAGGATGCGATGGCCACGCTGCGGGCAGCGCAAACCGGGGTCCCGCTCACCCACACCACCACCTCAAGCACCCTCAGCAATGCCCAAGCCAGCCTGCGGGCGGCGCAGGAGGAGGTTAGTGCCAGCCAGGCTCGTCTGCGGGAAGCACAGGCGGAGTACAAGCTGGCCGCCGACGACGTGCAGCGCTTTGCCCTGCTGATCAAGAAAGACGAAATTCCGCAGCAGCGTTATGACATGGCAGTCACGGCAGAGCAACAGGCGGCAGCAGCAGTAGACGCAGCGCGGGCCGCGGTAGCCAACGCCCAGAGTCACGTCGCCCAGGCCCAGGCCATGGTGCAGGGCGCCGAAACGGCACCCCAGCAGGTAGCGATTACGCGCGCCAAGGCGGGCTCCGCGGAAGCCAATGTTGCCCGGCTTAAGGCGGTCCTACAGCAGGCTGAGCTCAACCTGCAGTACACCGTGATTCGCGCTCCCGTCACCGGCGTGGTGAGCAAGAAGACGGTTGAACCGGGAGAGGTCATCCAAGCCGGGCAGCCGGTGTTGGCTGTGGTGAACCTGGAAGACGTCTGGGTGACAGCCAATTTCAAGGAGACTCAACTCAAGAACATGCACCCTGGGCAGCCGGCCAAGGTTGAGGTGGACGCCTACGGCCGCACCTATAAGGGTCATGTGGACAGTATCGGCGGCGCTACCGGGGCGCGCTTCAGCCTGCTGCCGCCGGAGAATGCCACCGGCAATTATGTAAAAGTCGTACAGCGAGTGCCCGTAAAGATCGTATTTGAGAAGGGCCAGGACCCCCACCATCTGTTGCGGCCAGGAATGTCCGTGGTTCCCACCATACTTATCAGATAGCACATGGCCAACAGCCGCAGTGAATCATCCCGGGAACAGCCCTTCGTCAATCCCTGGCTGATCTCCGTCGCCGTGATGCTGGGCACCTTTATGGAGGTGCTGGACACGACGGTGGTCAATGTGTCGCTGCCACACATTGCCGGCAACCTGTCGGCCACCGTGGACGAGGCCACCCGGGTGCTGACGTCGTATCTGGTGGCTAACGCCATTATTCTGCCGCTAACCGGCTGGCTGGCCAACCACTTCGGCCGCAAGCGCGTGCTGATGACCTCGATTGCGGGGTTCACCGTGGCCTCGGTTCTTTGCGGTATGGCGCCAAACCTGCCTGCTTTGATCGTTTTTCGCGTGGTTCAGGGAGCATGCGGTGGCGGTCTGCAACCGCTGTCGCAAGCCATCATGCTGGAGGCGTTTCCGCCTGAGGAGCGCGGCAAAGCCATGGCTTTCTGGGGCCTGGGCATTGTGGTGGCGCCCATGCTCGGCCCCGTGATGGGCGGCTGGATCACCGATAGCTATAGCTGGCGTTGGATCTTCTATATCAACCTGCCCGTGGGCATCGCCGGGCTAATCATGTCGAGGCTGTTCATCTTTGACCCGGCCTACATCAAGCGGCAGGCCGGAGGTGTGGACTACTGGGGCATCGGCTTGCTGGCCGTCGGCATAGGCGCGCTGCAGGTGATGCTCGATAAGGGCCAGGAAGACGACTGGTTCGGCTCGCATTTCATCCTGATTCTAGCCATCGTTGCGGCGGTCGGCCTGTCGCTGTTCGTGATTCACGAACTGCTTGACTGGCATCCCGTGGTCAATTTGCGAATATTCAAGAGACGCACCTATGCCACGGGTGTCTTCCTGATGACCACACTGGGCTTTGGTCTCTATGGCAGCATGGTGCTGATCCCCATCCTTCTGCAGACTTTGTTGGGATATCCCGCCCTGAACGCGGGGCTCGCCATGCTGCCGCGCGGCCTGGGATCGTTCATAGCCATGCCGATAGTGGGCGCACTGCTCTCGAAATTCGAGGCGCGCAAGCTGCTGACCGGAGGCTTGCTGGGCGCCGCTTTCAGCATGTATGCCCTTTCTCATCTCAACCTGAACGCCGGCTATTGGGACATCGCCTGGCCGCAGTTTGTGCAGGGTTTCGCCCTGGGCTTCATCTTTGTTCCCTTGACCACCGCTACCCACGATCCCATTCCCAAGGAACAGATGGGCAATGCCACCAGCATCTTTAATGTCATGCGCAACCTCGGGGGCAGCATGGGCATAGCCGGCGCCACCACCATAGTGGCGCGCCATACGCAGACTCACATTAACGATCTGGTTACTCACGTGACCGGCTACGATATGGCCACCCGGCAAATGATCAATGCTGCCCGCGCCGGCTTCATGAGCAAGGGCATGGACTTCACCACTGCTACTCACCAGGCTTATGCGGCTGTCTTCGGCATGATTGCGCGTGAGTCGTCCATGATTTCTTTCAACTCAGCATTTTTCCTGCTGGGAGTTCTGTTCCTCCTGGTGACGCCGCTGATCCTGCTCATGCGCAAACCGAAGCACAAGGGAGCGGCGGTAGCAGCGCATTAAGCACCAGGAGTCGGGGGCAGTTCGGGCTCTCGGCGCACAGCCCTGGGCCACAGAACCTTGCGGCGGGGCCGACGACCGACAGCCGGTGACGAAGTCTCCCCGTTTACTTAGGCAGTCCTGCCTTGCACGCGCTGACCTCCGACTACCGACTCGTCACTGCCAGCCCTGACCACTTCCGTTACAATGTGCGACTGTCCCCATGTTAGCCCTCACCGCCGCCGCGCTGCTCACGCCTCAACAATGTATTGAGGAGCCATTGTTGTTGCTTGACGATGGGAAGATTGTGGAAGCTACTTCCCGGGCGGCTCGAGAGTTTCCCCGAGGCAGTCGCAGCCTCGATTTTCCCGGCGCGTTGCTAGCCCCCGCCTTCCTTGACATCCACGTTCATGGCGGGATGGGCCACGATGTCATGGAACCAAACGCAGACGGGCTTTCGCGCTTCGAAGGGTTCCTGGCACAACACGGGGTTGCGGCATATCTGCCTACCACGGTGACCGCACCAGAAGATCATATTCTTCGCGCTCTGGACTGGCTGGCGAAGCGAATCGAGAAAGGCGCCGGCGACGGGGCTGGTGCAGTTGCGCGTCCTCTCGGCATTCACCTGGAGGGACCTTTCATCAGCCACGCCCGGCGCGGGGTTCATCCGCCCGAATACCTGGTGGCGCCGACCCTCTCTCGATTTGATCGCTACTGGCAGGCGGCCCGCGGCCGCATCAAAGTAATGACCATAGCCCCTGAGGTGGGAGAAGCGATTGAGGTCATCAGGGAAGCAACGCGGCGCGGCGTGTGCTGCAGCCTCGGTCACTCCGACTCCGATCTGGCGACGGCACGCACGGCCATAGCCGCGGGGGCCCACCACGCCACCCACACCTTCAATGGCATGCGTCCGCTGGACCATCGTCAACCAGGCTTGCTGGGCGCGATTCTTACCGACGCGGGCGTCACCGCGGACATTATTGCCGATGGCATCCACCTCGACCCCTCCATCGTCCAACTGTTCTTAAGAGCAAAAGGACCGGAGGCAGCCGTGCTGATTACTGACGCAATCAGTGCCACTGGTATGCCGGACGGGCGTTACCGCCTGGGCTCGTTCGAAGTGGAGGTGAAGGGCAATGAGTGTACTCGCGGCGAAACGCTGGCGGGCAGCGTCCTGCGCCTCGATCAGGCCGTCCGCAACGTCATGCAATTTGCCGGATGGACGCTCCAGCAAAGCGTTCAGTTGGCCAGCGCGAACCCGGCGGCGGTAATCGGGGAAAGGGCAAAAGGGATAATTGCTGCGGGTGCGGATGCTGATGTTGTGGTTCTCAGCCCGCGTGGTGAAGTACAAAAGACCATCATCGGGGGCAGAATAGGCGACTAGCCGCATGGCGCGGGCCTGTGCCCGCTTTATCGTCAAAATTGCGACTGTGTCATCACTCGGTCATCAGAAGATTCAGTGGGAGGAACAAAATGAGCACCCAAGGAACAACTGGTATGCAATATCGCCGCCTTGGCCGCACTCCAGTCCTGGTTTCCGCCATTGGACTCGGGTGCATGGGAATGTCGGAATTTTACGGCCCGCGCAACGACCAGGAATCGGTGGACGTCATTCACCGCGCCCTCGAGCTTGGCCTCAACTTCCTCGATACCGCGGACGTTTACGGCATGGGTCACAACGAAGAGTTGGTGGGCAAGGCAATCCGGGACCGGCGCGACAAAGCCTTTGTGGCTACGAAATTCGGCAACGTGCGCACACCAGATGGCAACTGGGCCGACGTCAACGGCAGTCCGGAATACGTGCGGCAGGCTTGCGAAGCCAGCCTGAAGCGCCTGGGCGTGGACACGATTGACCTTTATTACCAGCACCGGGTTGACCCCAAGGTGCCGATTGAGGACACGGTAGGGGCGATGGCTCGGCTTGTCGAGGAAGGTAAGGTGCGCTGTCTCGGGCTCTCTGAGGCGGCGCCACAGACTATTCGCCGCGCCCACAAGGTGCACCCGATTGCGGCATTGCAAACCGAGTATTCGCTGTGGACTCGCGATCCTGAAGCGGAGGTTATCCCCACTTGCCGCGACCTGGGAGTCACGTTTGTGGCTTACAGCCCGCTGGGGCGAGGCTTCCTGACCGGCAAGATCCAGAGCTTGGATGACTTGGCACCCAATGACTGGCGTCGCCGCAACCCGCGCTTCGAAGAGCAGAACCTGCAACGCAACCTGGATCTGGCAAAACGGGTTGAGAGCCTGGCGCGGGACAAAAAGTGCACGCCTGCGCAACTTGCGCTGGCCTGGCTGCTGGCGCAGGGTGACGATATCGTGCCTATTCCCGGCACCAAGCGGCAGAAGTATTTGGAGGAGAACATCGCGGCCGCGGGCATCCGCCTGAGCGCCGAAGACTTGGCCCGCATTGAGAAAGTAGCACCCCGGGGAGTTGCCGCCGGCCAACGTTATCCCGACGAGGGGATGCGCCGCGTCAATCTATAGGCGAAGATGCAGAACTACCGGGACGTTCTGCATCACGCTGGAAATTTTGAACCCGGAAACTGTGTTTATCGTCACTGAATTGGCTTCCAGCCATCATGTAATATGAACGTTTTCTCGGGCTGGCTGGCCGAGGCTGGAGGCCTTCTTGACTACTCATAAGATCCGCGTAATTCAGTACGGAGTCGGACCCATCGGCGCCGGGATAGTGCGCCTGATGCTGCAAAAGCCGGACATCCAGATCGTGGGCGCCATTGACCTGGATCCGCAGAAGATCGGCAAGGATCTGGGACGTATTGTGGGCGCTGAGCGTGACCTGGGGGTGGTGATTGGAGGGGAAGCGCGGGACGTCTTGCGGGCCGGCGCCCATGTGGTGGTGCATACCACTTCTTCCTACCTGAACCAGGTTTCCGACCAACTTCTTGGCTGCCTGCAGGCAGGGAGCAATGTGGTTTCCACTTGCGAGGAACTGGCTTACCCCTTCCGCAAACATCCCGACCTAGCCCAGCAACTTGACCGCGCAGCCCGTGAACATCGTGTCGCCCTTCTGGGGACGGGTGTAAATCCCGGCTTTGCCATGGACAAGCTGGTGCTTACCCTTTCCACTGCGTGCCAGGAAGTGCGGCGAGTGAGAGTGCGGCGGGTGGTGGATGCGGCTCGTCGCCGCCTGCCTCTGCAAAAAAAGGTGGGCGCCGGCATGACCGTGGAGGAGTTTCAAGCGCAGGTTAAGGCCGGCATCATCAAGCATCATGGCTTGCCGGAATCTGTAGCCATGATCGCGGATTCGCTGGGCTTGCGGGTGGACAGAATCGAAGAAACCATCGAGCCGGTGGTGACACAAGTTGCGGTGAGCAGTGAGTTTCTTGAGGTGGCGCCCGGTCGTGTCACGGGTGTGCACCAGGTGGCTCACGGCACCGGAGACGGAGAGGAGAATGTGCGCCTGGAGCTGGAAATGTACCTGGGTGCCCCGGAACCAGTGGACGCAATCGAGATCGGCGGTGTTCCCGACCTTAAGCTGGCTATCCCTGGCGGCATCCACGGCGATCTGGCAACGGCTGCCATTGCTGTAAATTGCATTCCAGCGCTTCTCGAGGCCAGGCCAGGGCTGCTAACTTCGCGCGACATTCCCATGCGTTTCCTGCCGGGCGTTGCGCAGTTGCAGACGGTAAGCGCCTAGAAGATTGGGCAAGGCCTGTTTCAGGAACGAAGCGGCTATTCATTTGAAGCAATTCGTTCCCCACACTTCTTCCGCTCCCTTGAATCAGTTGGTTACTCGATGTCAGTTGGGTTTTTTCCCGTTCAGGCGGTAACGGGAAAAAGCGCGGTTGGCGGCGCGCGCAAGTTGGTCCATGACGGTAGCGGTTTCACTTTCTTCATCCGTGCCCTGGCGCAAGGCCTGACGCAGCTTTTCGCGCAGGTCGGATTCCTGGTTCACCACCTGGCAATAGAACCACAAAAAATGGCGCATCTGGTCCAGCGCGGACTTCAGGGTTTCCAGGGCCTCCACGCTGATTAGTTCCTGCTCCGGATCAGGCGGTGTCTGCATGGCAGCTAAATTCAGTTCCTGCTGGATCATCCGCAGATCTTCGGCGACGCGCTCGATGCGAGCTGTGACTTCGTCCATGGCCCTTGTTCCCCTCTCCCGCACCGCGCACGGTGCAAGAAGACAAGCCTACGTTCTCACCCGCGGGTAGCAGCAGCCAGATGTCCTGTGTCCATGAGCCTTGGTAATGGAATGTTACTGTCGGCGGAAGCCGCACCCAACGGGCCTTTCCGGGGAAAATTCCGAGCGTAACCAGTAACCGGAAGTAACCGGTTCGGCCAGGCCCGCGGGCACGCCGATGGAATTTCAGACCGTAGAACGCCTGGGCCCGCGTAAAAAGTGAACAATCAGCGAGATCACCGCTACTACCAGCAGCAGGTGGATAAGCCCGGAAGTAACGTGCACCGCCAGCCAGAAAATCAGCCAAAGCACCAGCAACACAAAGAACAACCACAGGAAAATCCCCATGGCAAGCCTCCTTCGGCTTCCCTTGGGAAGCCGTTACTGGGGCTTAGAGGACCGGCTCATAAGAGCAGGTTGCATACGCCTCTTCTAAGTTCTATCTGTAAGCCTCTTGGCTCGTTTGTGTTACAACCCTTGCTGTGCAGAGCGCGAAGGCGGCGCGCGGAGGGCTGGTCCGGAGCATCGGGCGCTGGAGTCTGGCCGCGCTCATGGTCAACTCCGTTATCGGCAGCGGCATCTTTGGTCTGCCCTCCTTGATCACCCGCCAGTTGGGTGCAGCCGGGCCGGCGGCCTGGGTGGCTGCCGCCATTTTCAGCGGCATCATCATGGGCTGCTTCGCGGAGGTGGCCTCACGATTTACGGAAACTGGCGGGCCGTACCTGTA
>DASYWT010000163.1:0-1661 GCA_035935775.1 Terriglobales bacterium | reverse complement strand
TACGGAGTTTACCTGAAGAGGCAAAGCTCACCTTAGGCATCCCTCCATTGCTCATCCTCTAACTTCTAACTCCCCGCGACTCAGATGTTTTCGAGCGCTTGGCGATACGATGTAGCTTCCTAAACCCACCTTTTCGGTGCTGGTGTCATTTGGGGGATACAGGCGCTCCAATGTGCAATCATTCCCGCGAGGCGGGAATCCACTCCGTAACCCATTAGGAGATGAGCCGCAGACGGACTGGATTCGCCTTCGCTGATTGAATGACGACGCTGGCTCCGTCCCGAACCCGAGTAAGCTTGGGTTGTCCGAAGGCCAAGACTCGGGGAGAAAGGAGCCAGCGATGAAGATTATCGCATGCGATTATCACCCAAGCTTTCAGCAAATCGCCATGTTGGACCAGAACACCGGGGAGTTGAGCGGTCGTCGATTGGCGCATCCGGCCGAAGCCGAGGCCTTTTATCGAGGCTTGCCAGGGCCGGTGCGGGTGGGCATGGAGGCGATCGGCAACGCGCTGTGGTTCGAACGGCTGTTGGCGGACTTGGGGCACGAATTGTGGATCGGCGATGCCGCCCGCATTCGGGCCGCGGCGGTGCGTCAACAGAAGACCGATGCCCGGGATGCCGCCCATCTGCTGCAGCTGATGTTGCAGGATCGTTTTCCGCGAATTTGGGTGCCCTCGCCCGCGGAGCGCGACCTGCGGCAATTGCTGTTGCACCGGCACAAGCTGGTGCAGATGCGCACCCAGGTGAAGAACCAGTTGCAGCACCTGGCGCTGAACCAAGGCGTGCGACGACAACACCGCTTGTGGAGCCGGGCCGGGATCGAGGTGCTGGAGCACTTGGCCCTGCCGGCGTGGACCGCGCGGCGGCGGAAGGATCTGCTGGGGCTGTGGAAGCAGCTGGAGGATTCCGTGGCCGAGCTGGACCGGGCGGTGGAAGCTGAGGCTCTGGCGAGGCCCGAAGCCCAGCGGCTGATGAGCCAGCCCGGGGTCGGACCGGTGGTGGCCCTGGCCGTGATGCTGACGCTGGGACCGGTGGAGCGGTTCCGGCACAGCAAGCAAGTGGCCAGCTACTTCGGTCTGATTCCGCGCGAGTACTCCAGCGGCGGGCGGCAGCGGCTGGGGGCGATCAGCAAGCAAGGCAGTCCCTTCGTGCGCGCGCTGCTGGTGCAGGCGGCGCACGTGGCGGTGCGACACGATTCCCAACTGCGCCGGCAGTACCTGAGGCTGGCGCAGCGGAAGAACCGGGCGGTGGCCACGGTGGCCATCGCGCGGAAGTTGGCGGTACGGTTGTACGGGATCCTGCGCCGTGGGGCGCCGGATTCTGCCGTTGGCTCTATGCAGGGCAGCCCGAGTCATTCCCTGGCCGAAGTACCCGAGCCGATGCGCTGAGTGGGCCCCCTGCCTCCCGACGAGGAAGAGTCGGGAGTTCGCAGAAACAATCATGGTCGCTATCCGTGATCGCATAGATGGTTGGTCGAGCTAACGAACACCGTCCGATTGTGGAACCCGAGTCTTGGTGGCGGACGAAGTGAAGGAAGAAAAGAACAAAAGATTCCTCTATGGACAAAGCTTCGCTTCGTCCCGAGGAAGATCGTGACGGCGGGCACGCTGTCAAGGGTCGAGATGAACGCCCTGCGGGCGCCCTTGACAGCGTGCCCCG
>DASYWT010000162.1:0-1901 GCA_035935775.1 Terriglobales bacterium | reverse complement strand
CGGCGACCGATCCTAAACCACCTGAAACGCGGTGAACTGGTTTATGAGCCCTTCCTGGGCAGCGGCACAACGCTTGCGGCTGCGGAACTCACCGAGCGGGTCTGCTGCGGCATTGAGTTTGATCCAAAGTACGTGGACGTGGTGGTGCAGCGCTGGCAGACGCTCAGCGGCAGCAAGGCCACGCTCGAGGCGGACGGGCGGACGTTCGATGAAATTGCCGAAGAGCGGCGAAACGCGGCTGCGTGAATCGCGCGCTGTCACCGCGAGATCGCGGACCTGGAATTGCCGCTGCGGGCCGGCATCCCGATGTGGAGGGACTGTGCCTGGCGCTTGCGGACTGGTGGGGGGAACTGCGCCTCCTCAAGGCGGAATTCGGCCCCCGCAACGCATAGCCCTCGTTAAGCCAGGTTTGGCCCACGTTCGCTTCGGGCAGCGTTCCTGGTCCCCTTGGCCCACCTCTGTCACACCGCGCCAAAGACGCAAAAAGCCCGCCGCGGCCGGAGCTGGGCGGGCTAAAGGTGCTGTTAGGACTTCGATTATTCTACTTGTTAATCCGGTAGCTGCGCTCACCACCCTCAGGCTTAAAGGATTCGACTTCGTAACCGGCCTTCTTCATGGCGCCGGCCATAAATCCGCGGACTGTGTGCTTCTGCCAGCCCATGGTGCTCATGATCTCGGAGATGGTCGCGCCGCCCTTGCGCCGCAGCATGGCGACCACCTGGGCAGTCTTGCTGCCTTCGCGCGGCGCGCCATCGGACTTGGCCGCCTTGGCTTTGGGGGCCGTCTTGGGCGCCTTCTTAGCGCGCGTGGTCTGTTCCACCGGAGCGGCTTCGACCGGCGCAACGTCGGCCACCTCGGCGCCAGCGTCGTCTACCGGTTCGGCAGCCGCGGTCGGTGCTACTTCTTGGCTGGTTGGGGGTTCCGCGCTGGCCTGAGGCTCGGCTGCAGCAGGTGCTTCCAGCTGCGGGGCTTCGATGATGGCGAGCACTTCGTCGGGCTGCTGGGCTTCAGCCACGACGGGCGCTTCCTCGGGCTGCAGCGTTTCGGCAATCGGCAGTTCCTGGGATTCGGTGGGCTTAGTCTCCGGTGCCGGCACGGTGGCCTCCTGCTCCGTGGCACGCGGCGCGATGTCGAGCCCCTGAAGGGCCTTCCACAGGCGCTCGGTCGCAATCTTGCGGCTGGTGAACTTTGCCACCGCACTCACGCCCGGCAGGCTATTCCAGAGCCCGACCAAGCGTTGCATCGGCCACTCGGCGGTGAGTTCCGCGAACTCGCTCTGGCTGGCAAAGGCATCGAAAGGGGTAGCGGAAGCAGCGGCAGCTTCCTTCTTGCTGGAAAAGACCAATATCTGGTTATTGGCGTCGATGGTGAACGTTTTCATGATCAATCTCCTTGCGCGGGAACTCCCGCGGTCCAGGACATCGATCACTCTTATGTGGCTGAAAAGCAAGGCAATTGTGATCCAAATCGACGCTGGCGAAGAGCTGGCGATGGCACTGTCCCAATGCCACTGATTGTCCGCTTATGATCCGCACCGGCACAAAATTCGGCCGCAAGATGGAGGAAGCGATTGCCGCCCTTTTGACGCAGCGGAACGTGGAAGAAGCGGCCAACTCGATTGGCGTTGCGACCAAGACATTGCTCCGCTGGATGAAAGAGCCGGTATTCCAGAAGGCTTATCGCGAAGCCAGGCGCTCGGCCTACTCCCAGGCCATCGCCCGGCTGCAGCAGGGGACCACGGCCGCCGCCACCACCCTCCTGAAGCTCCTGATCGAGCCCGGAACGCCCGCCTCGGTGAAGGTACGCGCGGCGGAAGCCATTTTCAACCACGCCTACAAAGCGATTGAGATCGAAGACGTGGAGGCGCGCGTAGCCGCATTGGAAAGAGCGACGGAAGCCGC
>DASYWT010000161.1:0-2869 GCA_035935775.1 Terriglobales bacterium | reverse complement strand
GCGATGTCCCGCAACAAATACATTGCCCGTGCGCATGTTAGGCAGCGTCAGCTTATAAATCTGGCCTGGCCTGAGCAACTGGCGCTTGCCCTGAGGCTCGCGGTAGCTGGCGC
This sequence comes from Terriglobales bacterium, assembly GCA_035935775.1. GTDB lineage: Bacteria > Acidobacteriota > Terriglobia > Terriglobales > Acidobacteriaceae > JAICWP01. The sequence continues at coordinate 2,756 of DASYWT010000161.1, read as the reverse complement.
GCAACACGTCATTTCCCGGGCTCATGAGATTGAGCGCGGTTCCGTCAGGAGCGACATCGAGCAGGCGGACCCAAAGGTCAAAATCCGGGCAATCACAGGAGACGTAAATCTCCGCTGTAATCGGGCCAAGCACGGCAACATCCTTGGCGAGAGGCTCGGAGTCGAATATCAGAACGTCCGGTCGCTTGGCCAATTCCCGGAAATCATGTGCCCCCAGCTTCCCGGCGTAAGGGTCAATGACGGGCTGAGCCGGGTCGGAGGTGAAGACGCTGAACTCTTCTTCGGGCGGCGCGGCCTGCAGCAGCATACCGCCTTTTTTCCGTGGGCCACTGCCGGCGAGGTAAAACGGAGTTGGTTGAGCCTCCGCCGGCGGCCAGGTCCCCTCATCGCGCCAGCGGTTCTCGCCCATGAGGAAGAGGCGCACAGGCTTTTCCCCACGCACTCCGTTGTTGACTCCACGCAAGTAGTGGTCCATCCAGTCCAACACAACCTGGTCGTAGTTAATGGCCGCGGCAGCGCCGAACTCGCGCTCACCGGACTTGGTCTGTGCGGTTTCCTGTACGCCGTGAATCCATGGTCCAATCACCAGGTGCGTGCGCGCATCACGCTGGCCTTTGCGGGAGGCCAGCAGGCCGAGATAATTCGTAGTCGCACCTTCCGGGCCGTAGTCTTCGTCGTACCAGCCAGAGAGGTTGAGCACGGCGGCATGCACGCGAGCGTACTTATCGCGCAGTTCCGCCCAGTTCCACCAGGGATCGTCGGGCGGATGATGCAGCCACTCGTAATAGAAAGGTGCAAGCTTGCGGAGTTCCTGCAGCGAATCCAACGGAATGGTCCACAGGAGCTTGTCTTTGACCTTTAGCCACGCCGCTTCCGTCTCTTCGTAGGTTTTCGGGCCAGGCAGATTCTTCTTCACGCGCAGGTCGGGCGCAATGTTTTCCCAGATCCACGCCAGCCACGACATGTCAAAGGCGCCGCTGGAGTAGAAGAAGTTGCGCGGAGTGGAGAAGGTCATGGCCGGCACCATGGCCTTCAGATGTGGCGGGCTCTCAACCGCAGCCAGCCACTGCACCGCTCCGGGATAGGACAGTCCGAAGGTGCCGATGTTGCCATCCGACCAGGGCTGGCGCGCAGCCCACTCGATGGTGTCGTAACCGTCGCGGCCCTCGTTCTGATAAGCGGCAAACTCGCCGCCAGAAGCATAACGGCCGCGCACATCCTGCACCACCACGGCATAGCCGCGCTCCACCGCATGCTGAAACGTTGTGGAGCCCTTCAGCGCTTCTTCCTTGTTGTAAGGAGTGCGGTAGACCAGGGTAGGGAAGTGGCCTTTGCGGCGGGGAAGCAAGATGTCAGCCCGCAGAGCCACGCCATCGCGCATGGGAATGGCCACGTCCTTTTGCAAAACGAAGTCGGCAGGCGTGGCAACCGCGAATGCGGTCGCCAATGACAGGAGGAGCACCGTCCCGAAGAGCCGTCTCATGGAAGGGCGTAGCGTAACACCCGCACGTGGGAGCACACAATGTTTCACTCATTCCGAGCGACGGTGCGTGTCTGTACCGAGGTTTGCGCGGCGGCTTGCCCATGCCCAGTTCAGGAACGCAATCAACGCCACCAAGGTCAGAACGTAGAATGAGCCACGTTGCATGGCAGTCAGGAACACCAGGCACAGGCCAATCCCGACCACCGCCAGCACCGGTCCGGCCGGGAGGCGGAAACGAGCTTCGCCCGGAGCGCGGCGGCGCAGCACAATCAGGGCCGCACAGACGATGCCGTAATAGAACAGCCGGGCAACAGCAGACAGCACCACGTTCCACTGGAATGTGCCCGAGAAGGCTAATACCCAAAGCAAGGCCGCAAACACCACTATAGAAACGAAGGGAGTGCGAAACCGGGGATGGATAGCGGCAAACAAGCGCGGGAAATCCCCTTGCTCCGCCAGAGCGAAGGTCAGCCGCGGGGTATTCAGAATCATGGAAGAGAGATAGCCGTAGATGGAAAGCAAAGCGCCGACGGAAATAAAGGCCGTGCCCACCTCACCCATAAACACGTGCGCCGCGGTGGCCAGGGGACGATCGCTGGCCGCGGAGTTCGCCAGCACGCCCATCACTACTACCTGCGCCAACGTATAAACCACGGCGCAGGTGGCCAGGGCGGCGATCAGGGCAAAGGGGGCGTCACGACGCGGATCTTTGGCTTCGCCCATGGGCAGAAGCGCGCCTTCGAATCCGCCGTAAGCAAAGACCATTAGGATCATGGCGTTTAACCATGAGCCGCTGCCGGTGTTGACAATGCCAACCTGGACGGGCCGGTGGTGGGAGAAAAGGTAAATGCCGCCGAGCACGATGAACACCACCAAGGGCAGAAGCTTGGCGACGGTGAACACATTGCTGAGCTGGGTGCCGGCATTTACGCCCATGTAGTTGATGACGGTGACTGTTCCAATCAGCGCGGTCAGGACAATCAGGCGGGGAATCAGGTTGTGCGCGTGCGCCCAGAACTCTACCAGGTAAATGACGAACAGATCGGCATTGGCCGCCGCCGAAGCCAGCCGCACCAGCCAGGTCAGCCAGCCCATAAGAATGCCGGTAAAGCGCCCGAAGGCAACGCGGGCGTACAGGTACGGCCCGCCAGTTTCCGTAAATCGTGAGGCCACCTCCGCGAAGCAGCCCATGATGATGCCGCTGAAAATGGCGGCAGCCACCCAGGCCGCCGGCCCGGCTGCACCCAACTGGCGGGTGATCAAGGAGGGCAGA
>DASYWT010000160.1:0-12031 GCA_035935775.1 Terriglobales bacterium | reverse complement strand
CTCGAACTGGCATTCCAATCGCCGCGAATTCCTGACCGCCACCGGGGGCCTGGTGGCGGCTACGCTGGCCTCCGGCGAACCTCTTTCCGCCCTGGCCGCTCCGGGAGCGGGTTCAAATGCCACCACTCAACCCAATGCGGGGCAGGGCTCAGCCTCTAATTCGCCACGCAAGCTGCTGATCGGCGTCTTCGACCCGGTTTATAACAACCTGACGCTCGAGCAGATGCTGGAGAAGATCAGCGCCCTGCGTCTGGAGGCGGTGGAGATCGGCACCGGCGGCTACCCCGCCGCCAGCCACTGCCCGGTGCAGGAATTGCTGGCCGATCCCGCCAAGGCACGCGCGTGGAAGAAAAAATTCGAAGACCGCAACATTGTGGTCGCCGCCTTCAGTTGCCACGGCAACCCGGTTCATCCAGATCCGAAAATCGCCGCCCGCGACGCGCAGACCTTCCGCAACACCGTGTTGCTGGCCGAGCGCCTGGAAGTGCCAGTTATCGTCGGTTTTTCCGGCTGCCCCGGCGGCAGCCCCACGGACACCATGCCCAACTGGGCTACCTATCGCTGGCCTCCCGAGTATGCGCAAATCCTCGACTGGCAATGGAAGGAGAAGATTGTCCCCTACTGGAAAGAGGCTGCCGCATTTGCCCGCCAGCACGGCGTGCACAAACTGGCTTTCGAAATGCACCCCGGCTTCTGCGTGTACAACCCCAAGACTCTCCTGCGCCTGCGCGAGGCGGTGGGCGAACAAATCGGGGCCAACTGCGACCTCAGCCACTTGTTCTGGCAGGAATGTGATCCGGTCGAAGTGATTCGTCTCCTGGGCAAACAAGGCGCGATTTTTCACGCCCACATGAAGGACACAGTGCTGTTCAAAGACAATATTGAGAAGTACGGTGTGCTGAATTTCGCCTTTGAGCCCAAGGACATACCTTCTGCGTCAGCCATCTTCCGCGCTGTCGGATACGGCCATGGCGCATCTCTATGGAAGGACGTCGTGCGCACCTACATGGAGGTCGGCTACAGCGGCATTCTCAGCATTGAGAATGAGGATCCCATCCTGCCCGGCGAAGTAGGAGTGGAACGAGCCGCGTTTGTCCTGAAAAACGTGCGCGACGAATTGCTGAATCCCGCTTCTGGAGCGACGTAACCGCCAAAGAGGTTACTGTTGCATTTAACAACAGTGCGTCGCGGCAGGGTCAGGACGTGTGTCAAGTTCGCGGTGCATCCCTCCGTTACCGCGGTTTGAAACTTTTCCCGCCAGCGTGTGACATCCATCACAGTTTTCCCCTGGTTGTCCGAGTAAAGTACCTCCAATTACGCAGGGCCAAAGCGCCAAATCTTGAGGACTGGGTGAATTGCGATGGAAACGCAACGCAAAACCATCCTGATTGTGGACGATGACGAGCAAGTCCTGATTGAGCTGGAACGTCTGCTGGAAGACCAGGGCTACAGCACCACTACCGCCTGGAGCGGCCGCGAAGCCTTGCAGCAGCTGCAGTCGAGGTCCTTTGATTTTGTGCTGCTGGATCGGGATCTTCACGATCTGACGCGCGAAGAGCTGATGCGGCAAGCGCACTCGTGTTCAAAGTCCTACTGGATTGTGCTGCAGCCGCAAACCCGTTTCCGCCCGGAATCGGTATCCGGCCATTCCGTGTGCAAGTGGGAGCATGGCGCCATTCTTTCCAAGCTGCGCGAATGCCTCGGCGGGCGCGAACATATCTACGCCGGTAGCCGCGCCGGCCATGTAGCCTGAGCCGTCCCTTCGATTGGGGAAATAACTGGAGTGAGGAGTCAGGCGCAGCTTTCCATCTCGACGGGTACTTGCCGGTGATACCCCTGCCCGCTACGAGTTCACGTCGCTAAGGAAGGAGGACAGGTCTACTTTATCGTCCGGGCGGGACGAGGAAGGAATCATGGTAACGTTACTACCGGAACTGGCGCCCGCCTGCTCCGTGCCGAGCAGGGGCGCAACCACGCGCAAAGCCTCGATTTCGACGCGCAACTGCTGCATGCGCGCTTCCTTTTGCTTCAACACCTCTTCGATGTTTTTCATTGTGGTCCCCGTTCGCCAACCGAGGCACGACCAGAGCGGGCCTCATTAGCCACTGTCAGCAGGAGAGTAAGCGCCGCCGCCACCCTCAGCCAGATAACCAAAGGGTTTGACCCAGCGGCCGCTCGTCTGGTGGCCTTATCCGCCGTTATCTCTATGCCTTGCAGTTCCCAGCCTATCGTCACACTTTACCGCATGCCTGTGCTTCTGCTATCTCTTTTCTGCCCTAGTTGATTGGAAAATTGCCTGACTTGCCTTAGCTTCAATCCGGGAACCCGTTGATCGCACCACACTACCTTTCTGCCGCTTTCAGCCTGGCAACCGTTATGTGCTGGGGAAGCGCCGATTTCATCGGCGGCATGGCCGCCAAGACCACCGACTCCTTTCTGGTCGCGGCTCTCGCCCACGCCAGCGGTTTTGTAGTGATGTCTTCGCTGGCGCTGTTGTTTCACGCCTCTTTTCCCGCCACAGGGCCCATGCTGTGGGCGCTGGCGGCAGGCGCCAGCGGCGGCGTAGCTTTGGCCATCTTTTACCGCGCCCTGGCCTCGGGTCACATGGGCCTGAACGCGCCCGTAGCCGCGCTGCTGGCGGCGGCCATCCCGGTGGGCTTCGCCTTCACGGTGGAAGGCATTCCGCATCCCATCCAGATCGCGGGCTTCGTGCTTGCCGGTCTGGGTATCTGGTTCATCTCTAAACCGGATCACGTGACGGGCCGGCCCAAGGGACTGGGCCTGGCAGTGATAGCAGGACTGGGTTTTGCCGGGTTTTTTCTCTGCATCAACCAGACCGGCGACAGTTCCGCGCTATGGAGCGCGGCTCTCTCCCGCTGCCTGGCGTTCTTGCTGGTTTCGGTCATATTGGCGGCAAAATGGTGGCGTGGCCGGATAGCCCGGCGCTTTGCCTGGCTGGGATTGCTGGCCGGGATCCTGGACGTGAGCGGAACCGCGCTCTTCGTCCGTGCCGATCAGACGGGACGGCTGGACGCGTCGGTTGTACTGTCCTCGCTGTATCCCATGATTACAGTTCTGCTTGCGGTTTGTTTTCTAAAGGAACGCTTTACGAAGATCAAGCTCGCTGGGATCGTGGCGGCCATAGCCGCCGTGCCGTTGATTGTGCTGAGGTAGGCAAGTCTTAAAACTTCAGCAGACTTAAGCTCAACTTTGAAACCTGCTACTTCGCTTACTACTTTCCGAAATTCCTTTTCCGCGCCGCTTCCACTCGGCTTACCGCGCCTAGAAAGTCGCCATAGAGGTAGTAAGAGACGTCGCTGCTATCAACCGGCAGCAGGTCGCGGATGCGGTTACCGTACTTTTCGCGCAACAGGCGGGCGAGGAGTTCAAATCGGTGATAGTCCTCCCCCTGGGCGGGTTCGCGATAAATCACCTGATCACCGTAACGAATGACCCAGCAGCGCGCCTCTTCCGGTCCCTGGCCGCTGACCTCCAAATCCCAGACAAGTATGAATTCCGCTCCGGAAATTTCCGGCAGGCGTTCCAGAATCTCTTGCGCTTCCTGTTGTCGGTGTTCACGCCAGTCGCGCGGGGTCGGCAGTTTGGTGTTTCCCGTCATTTCCCTTGCCCTGATTGTACGCAATAGAGAGAGAAGCCGTTTTGATACGCGCCTTGTTTGCTGGGAGGCACGACGCGCCTGTGGGCGTAGAGCCTTAAAGCCCGTGCTGGGCGCCTGCGCACACGCTCCCGGTGACACGGCTCCACGGAAGAGGAGCGCAGCAAAGGCGAGATCCGCGTTGTTTATCGGCTGCTGACTTCCGCCTTCGAATTCTATTCGGTTGCGATCTTCCAGCCCTTGTCCGTGCGCACCAGATTGACCGAGGCGCGGGTGGGGTCGCCATGATAGAAATCGGCGCCGTACTTCTCAATCAAGGTGGCGCGATCCCAGGTGTTGAAGCTCTTCACCTGCTGGCCGGCGGCATCAAAATCGTCCCCCAGTTGATTCGGCACCCATTTCCAGGTGTACTGCACAACCGCGTCATTTACTCCGTTCATCGTGACCTTAGAAATCTCGACCAGTTGATGCTCCGCGAGGGGGATGGCATAAGACGTGGTCTTATCGGCATTTTTCCATTTCTTGAAACCGGGGATGGAAGTAGCCAGGCGCTCACCGGCAGGCGTCAGCGTGACCATGGTGCCACCGCCTGCAGCCTTGGAGGTCTTCACCAACCCAGCCTTTTCCAGCAGCCGGTAATGAGGATCGCGGGGCTTCTCGTCCACACTGGGCATGACCAGCCCGGCGTGGAAGTGCGTAACCGCGGGGCCCTGAGCCTTGAGGATGCTCACCACTACGCTGCTGGCTTCCCTGGTTGATAACGGCTGGCGCGCACGGATTTCCAACACCACATACGCCACCACCCCCAGAACCGCCGCCATCAGAGACAGAAGCAGGAGGAGCGGCAATACCGTGGACTGCTTTTCCATTTTCACTTCCGCTTCGAAAAGGTCTGACATAGGCTTCTCCTGACCGTCGCCACTTTGCGCGGTCATCTCCAGAATCAGTGTCTTCCTTCCCATCCGCCGAGGCAGTGATGCAGGTCACATACAGGCCAGGAGGCAGGGCTTATAGGATGACATCCAGAGTGCCGCCCGCCAGCTCCCATTCCGCAAAGGCGACACTTCAGGCCCGGCCTTGTACAATGGCCCCATCCTGCGTGGGTGGCAGGCAGCTTGGGGCAGAGAGGGTTTGCGGCGCTCGGCCGCGATCACGCCAGCCTCTTTGCCGGATGGAACAACCCAGGACTTGGATATCTGCTCCAACTTGACACAAACCGCGGTTCAGGAGAGTTGCGGACCCCGGAGAATTCCGGACAAGGCTCAAGGATGATCACACCAGAAACGTTGCTGCCCCGGCAGCGCTCCCGACCGCTTTCCCGTCAGGTTTTGCTGTTTGCCAGAAACTTCTTCCGCTACCCCAAGCTGCTGGGCTCGCTGGTGCCCAGTTCACCGTTCCTGGTCAAGCACGTGCTCTCTCTGGTGGACTGGAAACGGGCCCGGGTGGTGGTGGAATACGGGCCGGGTGTAGGCACGATCACCCAGGAGATTCTCAAGCGTATCCGTCCCGATGCCACGCTGGTGGCCATCGAACTGAATCCCTGCTTCGTGGAGTTTCTGCAGAGTGAAATTCCCGACCCCCGGCTGCGGGTGGTGTACGGCTCCGCTGCCGACGTACGCCGCATTCTGGAGAAGTTGAACCTTCCTTGCGCCGACTACGTCATCTCCGGCATCCCTTACACTTTGCTGCCCGACAGAGTCCGGCGGGTCGTGACACGAGAAACCCACAAGGTTTTGCACCCGGAAGGCGCCTTCGTCGTGTATCAGTTCACGCGCACGGTGCTGCCTTATCTCCGCCCCACCTTCGCCAGGGTGCAGCAGGACTTCAACCTGTTTAACATCCTGCCCGCGCGCATTTTTTACTGCACACCCTGAGGCGGCCACGACCCCGGGGAAACGTGCTGGTTTGATACCATTTGGCAGTATCTGTAGGTGACAACCGGCGACTGACCAGGCCACTGCCTCTCATGATTCACGAAATCATTCCCGTCGGCCCGCTGCAGTGCAATTGCTCCGTCATTGGCGACGAGGGCACGCTCGAAGCCATGGTTATAGATCCGGGCGACGACATCAACCAGGTCCTCTCCCTGGTTAAGAAACACGGCCTGAGCGTGAAGCAGATCGTGGTCACGCACGCCCACATTGACCACGTAGGCGGAGCCATGAAGCTGCGCCAGGCCACCGGGGCGCCCATTCTTCTCAATCAGAACGATTACGCTTTGCTCAAGATGCTGGATGTGCAGGCGGCGTGGGTGGGCATGGCCTCACCCGGCAAGGTGGAAATTGACCAGCCGCTCAGCGAAGGCGATAAGCTGCGCGCCGGCAGCCTGGAAGCGACCGTGTTGCACACCCCCGGGCACACCGAGGGTAGTGTGTGCCTTTATTTTCCGGCGCAGCAGAAGCTCATCGCCGGGGACACACTGTTTGCCGGCAGCATCGGGCGCACCGACCTGCCCGGTGGTTCCTTTGAAAAAATCATGAGTTCGCTGCATCAGCGTGTGCTGGCTCTGCCCGACACAACTATCGTGATCCCCGGCCACGGTCCGCTGACTACCATTGGCGACGAGCGGGAAAGCAATCCGTTCCTGAACGGGTGAGAGTGTTTCATCACAGAGGACTCCGCTGTGCCCTCTGTGCTGTGCGGTTGAAAAATCAGCTTGCTGCCCCGGTCGAGGAGATGTGGCGCAGCAACCGTGCTACACCCTCCCGAAACGGCTCTGCCAGCGTAATAAGACTGAGCACGAGGTAGCCATCGCCTGGAAAATCATAAAAGTGTCCAGGATGGACAAGGACGGAGTGTTGTTCGAGCAGCGCGAGGGCCAGCTCTTCGTCAGAACCTGTTACCGGCACACGCAACACCGCATACCAGCCGCCTTCAATCTCCAGGCGGCGGCAAGCTTTCTGGCGCGCGAGTTGTGAGTCCAGTTCCGCCAGATTCGCGGCAATCCGCTCGAGCAGCTGGGCGCGCATAGCATGACGTTGCGCAAGCAGGCAGGGCGCCGCCAGCTGCAGCGGCGTGCTCAGGGAAAGATAAGTGTCCGCTATTACCTCCAGGCGCTCACGGGCGGGAAGCTCGAGTTCCTGGGGACCGCTGGTGACGATCCAGGCCACTTTCATTTGCGGCAAGGCGCAAATCTTTGACAAGCCGCTGAGGACGAACGTGAGCGCCTTTTCGTTTCCGGCGAAGCTGGCCCGCGGCGGTCCGCCGTGGCCATAATCCAGAAATACCTCGTCTGCCACCAGAGCCATCTCCCGCTCGCGGCATAGCCGGCTAAGGGCCTCCGCCTCCGCCGGCTTCACGTATGACCCGGTGGGATTGTTGGGATGAACCACCAGCACAGCACGGGCGCGAGGGGTGATGGCGGTCTGCAGGGAATGCATGTCCACCTGCCAGCCGTGGTCATAGAACAACAGGTAGGGCACCAGCTTCACGTCCTGTACATCGGCCAGCAATTCAAACAGGGGATAGCTGGGGGAGGGAACCAGCACCTCGTCCCCGGGATCGCACAGCAAACGGAATACGAAGGAGTAGCCCTCGCTGGTGCCGGTGGTCAGCACGATGCGGTCGGGATCAATCCGCCCGCCGTCCCCGTCGCGCTCGGCGTAATAGGCAGCGACCGCTTCCCGCGCGCTCCGCAAGCCTTTGGGATCGGGATGGTAGCCCAGGGATTCGGGCTGCGAGAGCGCGGAGAGAATTTGGGCGTCGTCATAGCGCAGACCGCAGCGCGTGGGATTGGATTCGGTGAGATCAATGATTTCCGTACCCGCGGCCTGAAGGCGCTGCAGCGCTTGCGTCAGGCGGTTGGGCGCCAGCTTCCAGTTGGTGCGTCGGGCAAACACGAGGTCATTGTACAGAGGCGGTGGTGGTGGCCAGAGTTGGTGTCTGCGTCGGACCACTGCCCGCTGGGGTTTGACCGCCGCCGCTCCAGCCCATAAAATCAAATCATCTCGCATATGCGCATCGGCGCACCGCGAGCCGCCAGCCTGCTGCCCCCTCGTTCAACGGCAGGACAGCTGACTCTGGATCAGCATATCGGGGTTCGAATCCCTGGGGGGCAGCCAAAAAATCCCAATAAAACTGCGGGTTTCAGCGATGTCGGCTGGAATCCGTGTGTCCGCGTTCATTCTGTGTCCGTACCATGTCCGCAGATACGGACATGGGGCTATGTCCGTAACCTGGGGTGATCTTCCGCATGTTGGCCAATGGGATTGTTCCCGACTGCTGCCCCAGGTGTGGCCAGCCCGCGAAACTGGCCCGCAGCCGCAGCCTGCGCTGTGCCACAAGGATGCCAGTGCCGCTGATGCAGAGGTGGAAGAGTGACAACCTTGGCGCAGCCTTCAATGCCCACCCTACGATGCTACGGGCGGATGAGATAGGGACGGTCTGACACAAAAGCCCCGCACAGGGGTTAAGAAAGAGGCCGCCTCTTCGGAAGGTTGGTTAAGACGGCCTCAGCTTGCCTGCTTTGTGTGGACTTAGTCTCATCCACCTCCAGGTCAGAGACAACTGGCAATTTCGACAGGAAGCAAGAGAGGCCCGGTTCCCAGCCAGGGGGTGAAGGGGCGGCCCCTTTCGATGCAGAGGTGATGCGCTCAAGGGTCACCCGATCCTCCGGTCAGAAACAACCTGTAAGCTCCCATTTATTTCTGCGAAGAAATTTGTATGGCTCCCTTTAGGGAGCCTTTTACTTGTGACAGTTGATTTCCTCTTAAGTCGGAAGAGAATTTTAGGTTAGATACACCTTCTTCAACATCTGGAGCTGCCCCTTCCGAGAATGGGGTGACATCCGTGGCGGGCATTTAACACTCTGCCGGTCCGGAGCGACTGAAAGGAAGACGATGAAAACGATTATCTGCACACTTTTGCTTTTGGTGACTTTCTCGATCGCGGCCTGCGCCCAGCGTGTGGAGCTGAACGGCGGTTACCTGCACGTTACTGGGGATCAAGGTCTGGATGGCTACACTTTAGGCGGATCATATTACTTAGTTCACAGGGCATCACTTGCTTTCAGCTACGACAGCGTCTATGACAACTCAAAGCTCGGAGCGTTCGAGTTGACCAATGTCGGGCTGACCAGCACGAGAAGTCATCTCCAGGACTGGCTGATAGGGCCCCGCTTCTTTACGCCCGGCCTCTTGCATGGCAAGGGCAAGGTACAGGGTCACCTGCTAATACCGTTTCTTGAGGCCCAGTTTGGCGAATCCAATCTCTACTCCCGGGTAACACTCTTAAACCTCGGCACCGCCAGGGCCGCCGAGACCGCATTCACCTGGATGGGGGGCGGGGGCGGCGACTTTCGAGTTACCGACCACGTGGCAGCCCGCGTCAACATAGATCTCCTCCGCACCCATTTCGTCAAGACCGGGCAAAGTCGCGCGCGCTTTGGCCTGGGACTGATATACACGTTTGGCGCATGGAAGGTTCCCCTAGGTAAGTAGAGTCTCTGCAGAGCGACAGTTCGTGCGGCACCCGACACTTCCTCCGGCCCCGCAGCGAGAGCACCTGCGGGGCGCTTTTGTCTCAGGCTGCTTCTGTCATAATCCATGCTTGGGGATACGAAACGACGCTCGGGGGTTGGGATAGCTGACCGTAGTGGCATCATTGCCAGCGCGAGCAAGAAGGATCAGAAGGTCACCGTCCGGTTATCCTCAGATGCCCTGGAAAGCATCAGGAAAGCCGCAGAGAAGCGCTGGCCTAAAAGCCTGGAAACCCATGCGGACACATTGAGGACTGCTAGCTGACTGAACTCGGCCTCACCTTGGCAATGCTTATCGTCGCGGCGGTATAAGCCATGGTGATCACGGCGTGTACACGTCTATCTTGAGCGTTCCGATGAACTGCGCTCTGGCGCCGGATGCATCGATGGCGGCTACATTGCAACCGTCTCCATCCTGATCGGTGCAGCCATAGTCAACTTCCACCGGATGCACCTGATTGGCAGTCGTATTCTTAACGGTGACCAGCAGCGTGGTAGCGACATTAACCAGGTTTTGGACGCCACAGCCAAAATCTGTGATGGTGCCGCAGGCGTCAGGGACCGGGAAATAAGCTGGTCCTTTACTCCGGTCAATTTTTAAGGCCACGAAGGGAAGGTCGCCGCCCGACGACAAAAACGCAATTGTGGGCAGTAATACAAATGTGCAGGTGTGTCCAGCAGGGGCCGGGCAGGTCACGTTCCAGGCCGGAAACAGCCGGCCAGAGGCGGTGCATCCAGCCGTTGAACAAGAAGATGCTATGGTGCAGTTGATTTGGCAACCGCCATCCCCGGGGTTATTCGTCTCTAAGAAAGTGGTGAATTGCAGGGTGCGATGGGTGAGGGTTTGGGCGAATCCCACGCCGGAAATGGACAACAGCACTAAAGCCAACGACAAGACCTTCATGGCCTGCTTCACTTTATTTACCTCCATTCGAATCGTTTGCTGCGACGAACAGCAGCCCGCGTTAGTCTGATTTCCGCAATTCGCTTCGGTTGCTTGTGAAATGCGGAAACTGTGGCCGGTTCAGTCGAACTGCAGAGGAGAACGGCGGAGGGGGAACCTGTTCGGCTGGACGGACTAGCAATGTACACCCGAAGAGGTGGCCATCACAAATTTCTGTTTTTGAATCAGCGAACTGCAAGAGTTTGCAATAAAGCTGCAAGGAGTGAGAGGCTTTCGCGCGCGCTGCCGGTGCTCGGCTTTATCTCCCCGGCATTTCAGGCCGCAGATTCTGGCAGTGCCGGACAAAGGCCTCGGCCTGCTGGTAGCCGGCTTCCATGCCGCGGAACGCGTTCATCTTTTCGTGCAGCCGGTACCAGTCCTCCGGCTGCTGGCTGGCGTGGGCGAAGCAGGCCGCCCGTTTGCGCTCCGCTGTTTGCGTAATGTCCACGTAGTTGGTGGGATGGAATAGCTGTGTCTGCGTGCCCTGCTCCACCTCGAAATAGTACAGGTCAAATTTCTTGTGGGCGGCCAGCCAGGCGTCATAAACCAGCAGGGACGCGGCCCGGTGGTCACGATGGGTGTCAACCGGCCAATGGGTGAAGACGATATCCGGCTGTTCCGTCTGCAAAACCTTGGCAAAATTCTCGTAGCGCACCCGGTTGATTTCGGTGTTGCCGTCAATCTGCCCGGCAAATACCGGCTTTGCCTTCAGTATGGCGCAAGCCTTCTGCGATTCGCCGGTGCGGATGGCGGCGGCCTCCTGCTGCGATTTGCCGCGAATACCCGCCTCACCCCTGGTCAAATAGACGATGGAAACATCATGACCCATGTCAGAGTACAGGGCCATGGTTCCGCCACAGCCGGACTCGGGATCGTCCGGGTGCGCGCCCGCCACCACCACCTTGAGCCGTTCTGCCGCCTGCCCGCTTGCCTGCCCAGCCAGCGGCAGGCCCAGGGCTGCCGCCATTAACGATTGTCCCAGCAGCTCTCTGCGCGTGATCTGCTTTGCCATGGCGTTCCTGCCCGCAAGCTTTGAGGTGTGAAGCCCGGCAGTATAGCTCATGCCAAGGATAGCTGCGGGTGGGCGCCGGATCGTAGGCGGTAACGCCCACGAGCTGGGTTGCAATCACTCCCCAAAAGTACAAGACTTATTGCGGCGCCAATCGCCAGACGAGTTGCCATCCCGGGTAAGAGGAGCCAAATCCTTTTCCAGCAACACCCTGCGCGGTCGGGAATGAGGGGCCGATGCCGCGTAAAATGCGGCGCCCAAGCATTGTGACGGCCGTCACACCGGCCCGTGATTTAAGTCATATCCCCCTTGTGACGAGTTTTTTATTCTGGGGCCGCATTGAAACCCAAGCATCAGCTCCGGAAAGGGCTGAAATCAGGAAAGGGCAGAAATCATGAAAAAGAATCTTCTTATCGCAATGGTTAGTTTCCTGGTACTGAGCCTGGCGGCCAGCGCCGGCACGCTCAGCGGGAGCGTGAAAGGCGGGCAGGGACAGTCAGTGATTTATCTGCAGCCGGTGCAGGGCACCGCTCCGGCGCCCGCGGCCACCCAGGTCTACACGATGAATCAGAAAGGCATGAAGTTCATTCCCAGCGTGCTGGTGGTTCCGGTAGGAGCGACGGTGGAGTTTGACAACGGCGATGCGGGGGCGCACAACGTTTACTGGCCCTCCATCGGCGGGGACAAGAAGCTGCACCACAACCTGGGGACGTTCCCCAGCGGCCAGAAGGCCACCTACAAGTTCGACCACGCGGGCGTGGTGCCGGTTCTGTGCAACATCCATCCCGAAATGTCGGCCTACATCGTCGTGACCCCCACTCCCTACTACGCGCAGACCGACCAGATCCTGGGCGATTACTTCATCCAGAACGTGCCCGACGGGGAGTACAAGGCGTTCGTGTGGCACAACGGAAAGACCACATCGCAGGTGGTAAAGATCGCCGGCAACACCAAGGTTGATTTCACCCTGGCTAAGTAAGGCTTCCT
>DASYWT010000159.1:0-9774 GCA_035935775.1 Terriglobales bacterium | reverse complement strand
GTTCGTATTTGCGGAAGCGGGACGCATGGGCATTGCTCTGGATTCGATTGTCTCCGCCGGCTGCATCGTTTCCGGCGGCGCGGTGCGCAACAGCGTGCTCTCTCCCGACGTGCGTATCAACTCCTACACCGAAGTGGATTCCAGCATTCTGTTTTCCCACGTGAACGTGGGCCGGCACTGCCGCATCCGCCGCGCCATCATTGACCGCGATGTGCACATCCCCGAAGGTACCGTGGTCGGCTACGACACTGAGGCCGACCGCCAGCGCTATTTCGTTACCGATAGCGGCATCACCGTGGTCACCCGCGACTATTCCCTGTTCGAAAACCCGGTGACGGTGGATTACTTCACCTCGGAGTAGGTGGTGTCCCCTGCTTGCGAACCGAACGGCTGCTTCTTATCCACGTCATATTTAGTGAACTGTCATCCCGAGCGAGAGCGAACGCTCGAGCCGAGGGACCCCTGCGAAGCTCGCTGTGATGTTAATGCGCCAGGGAGTCCTCATATTTTCTTTATGACCTCAAGCGCAGCAGAAACTCCCTTAAGCAGGCCGGTGCTTCCCTCAGCGCAGGGGTGTTTCGACTCGGGCGTGCGCCCTCGCTCAACATGACAGATGTAATTTCTTGGAGTCGGCTACCGCTGGCAGCTTCCGCGCCCCTCGTGTTACGCTCAATTTCTTTCCGGAGATGATTCGTTCCTACAAGGGGAAGTCGCCGCAGGTGCCGCCCACCGCATTTGTGGATGAGTCGGCGCAGCTGATTGGCGATGTGGTGCTGGGCGAGCACGCCAGCGTGTGGATGAACGCGGTGCTGCGCGGCGACGTGCACACCATCCGCGTAGGCGCTAACTCCAACATCCAAGACTGCAGCGTGCTTCATGGCATGCTGGGGCAATACCCGGTGATCCTGGGGGATTGGGTAACGGTTGGACATTCCGTCACGCTGCACGGCTGCGTCATCGAGGACCGCTGCCTGATCGGGATGGGCTGCATCATTCTCAATGGCGCGCGCATCGGCGCCGGGTCCATCATTGCGGCGGGCACGCTGATTCCCGAGCGCACCGTGGTCGAACCCCATTCGCTGTGGATGGGCTCGCCGGGCAAGTTTCGCATGAAAGTTGACGACAAGGACAGTCAGGAATTGATTTTGCGCTATGCGCGAAATTATTTGGGGTACAAAGAGGAGTATTTGAAAGAAAAGCCGTAGCGCCGCCGTCCCGGCGGCTGTGGATGCGGGCGTCCCGCCCGCATCAGCGAGGGCGGGACGCCCTCGCGACAGCCGGCAAGATGCCGGCGCTACTCAAGCCAGCAAGCTGGATAGCAATTCATGATCAAAGCCGTGCGTGGAACCCGCGATCTGCTGCCGCCGGATACGGCGCTGTGGAACTTTGTCGAAACGACCGCGCGCGACGTGTTCCGCACTTACAACTTCCTGGAGATCCGCACGCCCATCTTCGAGGAGACGCAACTTTTTGCCCGCTCAGTGGGTGAGGAGACGGACATCGTCTCCAAGGAGATGTACACCTGGGAAGACCGCGGGCGCGCGGCCAGCGAGAAGGGACAGTCGCTCACGCTGCGCCCGGAAAATACCGCCGGCGTAGTACGGGCCTACATCGAGCACAAGCTGTGGGAGCGGCCGGGGGTGCAGAAGCTTTACTACATCGGGCCGCAGTTCCGCCGCGAGCGCCCGCAGAAGGGCCGCTATCGCCAGTTCTACCAGATCGGTGCGGAGTCCATCGGTCCGCCCACCGCAGGCAGCGAGTCGCCGCTGCGCGACGCCGAACTGCTGGAGATGCTGGCCGTGCTGCTCGACCGCCTGGGCATCAAGAACTGGACCCTCGAGCTCAACTCCGTGGGCTGCGCTAACGATCGCAAAACTTACGACGAAGCCCTGCGCAAGGCGCTCGAACCGGTGAAGGCGCGCATGTGCGCCGACTGCCAGCGCCGCGCCGTCACCAACCCGCTGCGCGTTTTTGACTGCAAGGTGCCCGAGGACCAGCCCATCATCGAGAAACTGCCGCGCATCAGCCAGTATCTGGATGCGCCTTGCCGCCAGCACTTCACCGCAGTGCAGGAAATCCTGAAAGCGGTGGGCCTGCCCTTCGTGCTCAATGATCGCCTGGTGCGCGGGCTGGATTATTACACCCGCACCGCCTTCGAGTTCACCCATGGCGCCTTGGGAGCGCAGAACGCCATTTTAGGCGGCGGCCGCTACGATGGGCTTTCCGAGGCGCTGGGCGGGCCCCAGGCTCCGGGTATCGGTTTCGCCATCGGCGAGGACCGCGTGGTGCTGGCGCTGCAGGAGACCGCCGGGCAGATGGCCAAGCCGGCGGACGTTTACATTGCGCCCCTGGGCGAGGGCATGAATCGCGAGGCGGCGCGCCTTGCCCGCGAATTGCGCCAGTCCGGCATCGTGGTTGACTTAGGCGACGAATCTTTTCGCTTAAAAAAATCTCTGGAAACCGCCAGCAAGCTGGGCGCCCGCTTTGCCTTAATCGTCGGCGAAAACGAGGCGCAGAGCGGCGTCTTCGCGCTCAAGCATCTGGCCAGCGGTCAGCAGCAGTCTGTGCCTCGTTCTGATCTGGCGGGCAGGATAAAATCAGGCGAGCAGCAGTAAGCCGGCCCGGCATGGGGCTGGCCGGAGGTTGCCGTGAACAAGCCCTTCCTTTGCGTCTTCCTGTTTTTGCTGGCGGTGACTTCCGCCCTGACCGCGAATGACGGCACCAAGCGCGCCTCCAGTTCGCCTTCAGTCCGGACAGAGGATTCTGGGAGCTCGACCACCGCCAAGGCGTCCCTGACCCAGCTTCTACTGGACAAGGAAAAGTCTCTGCCCGAGGCGCAGAAACGCAAGGACGTGGACTATTTCAAGAACATTACTACGGACGACTTCCTCGAAGTCGCGGCCGACGCCAAGGTGTACACCAGGGACGAACTGCTGGAAGCGCTAAACGTTGTTGACTTGCAGAACTACTCCATCTACGACGCCAAAGTTCTGCCTCTCGACAACAATGCCGCGGTGGTCACCTATGATGCCGTTGTGCAGATGACCATCGGCGACGACCACGCGCCCCGCTACCAGCACATCAGTTCTGTGTGGGTGAACCAGAACGGCAAATGGCTGCTGAAATTCCAGCAGGCCACGGCGGCGCAATAAAGCAGGTTTCAAGGTTTCCCAGGTTTCAAAGTTTCAAGGTTTCCCGGGTTTCAAGGTTTCTGGGGCGAAGTAAGGGGTTGGTCGGAGTCATCCCGAGCGGCTTTTGCCGCAAGGGATCTCGCGTGCATTACCAAGAATTGTGGTGGTGCGCGCCGCACATCACAGTCCCCGCAGACCGCCCAGTTATAATTACCCTTCCGCGTACGCGGCATTTCCAACACAAGGCGAACCACTCTTGCTCGACTTTCTAGGCGATCTGCGACGCACCCATACCTGCGGGGCGCTGCGCCCGGCCAACTCCGGCCAGCGCGCTGTGCTCATGGGCTGGGTGAACCGTCTGCGCGACCACGGCAATCTCATTTTTGTGGATGTGCGCGACCGCACCGGCGTGACCCAGGTGGTGTTCAACAAGGAACTCAACCCCGCGCTGCACGAAAAAGCCGCCCATCTGGGCTCCGAATACGTGATCGCGGTGACCGGCTCGGTCAAGAAGCGCGAGCCCAACCTGGTCAACAAGAACATCGTCACCGGCGAAATCGAGCTGGTCGCGGAAGAGCTGCGCATCCTGAACGTCTCCAAGACGCCGCCCTTCCTGCCCGGCGAGTCGGTGTTGCCCAATGAGGAAGTGCGCCTCAAGTACCGCTACCTTGATCTGCGCCGCGACAAGATGCAGTTCAACCTCGAGATGCGGCACAAGGTCAGCCTGGCCATCCGTCAGTACCTGGCCGAGCAGGGATTTTTCGAGATTGAAACGCCGTTCATGACCCGCTCTACGCCCGAGGGCGCCCGCGATTACCTCGTGCCCAGTCGCGTCTATCCGGGATCGTTTTACGCCCTGCCGCAGTCGCCGCAGCTCTTCAAGCAGATTCTGATGATCTCCGGCTTCGACAAGTATTTCCAGATCGTCCGCTGCTTCCGTGACGAGGACCTGCGGGCCGATCGCCAGCCGGAATTCACCCAGATAGATCTGGAGATGACCTTTCCCCAGCCCGACCGCGTGTATGAGGTGGTGGAGGGCTTTCTGACCGCCGCTTTCAAGGCCGCGGGGCACGACATTAAGACGCCCTTTCCGCGCATGACTTATGACCAGGCCATCCGCCAGTACGGCTCCGACAAGCCTGACCTGCGCCTGCCCGCTATGACCGATGTGCGCCAGGCATTCGCGCCGGAAAATTTGAAGACGCTGAACGTGGACCCGCGCCTGCCCGTGGTCGCCATTCGCGTCCCCAAGGTAGGCGAGCTTTCGCGCAAGGAGCGCGACGACATCAAGCCGCTGTTCGGCGAGCGCAAAAGCGCCAAGCTGTTCGAGGATGCCAAGCGCCTGGAGAAGTCCTTCCCCGAGGCCATGGCCAAGGTGCGCGAACTAAGCGGCGCTCAGGCCGACGACCTGCTGGTGCTGGTGGCAGGGAACGGACATCCTGGCGAGCATCCTTCGGAAAGCATTGTCGGCCCCGAGGTGAAGCAGCACGATGCCGCGGTGTACACCGCCGCGGGTGCGCTGCGCGTGGCCCTGGGCCAGAAGTATGCGGAGCGCCATGGTGCCTTTCAGCGCGGCGACTTCCGCTTCCTGTGGGTGACCGATTTCCCCATGTTCGAGTGGGATGAAGCGGGCAGGCGCTGGGCTGCCGCGCACCATCCTTTCACCTCGCCGCACGAGAAGGATATGGACAAGCTGGAGTCCGATCCGGCGGCGGTGCGGGCCCTGGCCTACGACGTGGTGCTGAACGGCACCGAGCTGGGCTCCGGCTCCATCCGTATTCACCGCCAGGACATTCAGAAGAAAATTTTCCACGCCCTGGGCATGAGCGACGAGGAAGCCAAGGCGCGCTTCGGATTTTTCCTCGAGGCGCTGGAGTATGGCACGCCGCCGCATGGCGGCATCGCGCTCGGCCTGGACCGCATTGTGATGATCCTGGCCGGCGCCGACAGCTTGCGCGAGGTAATTCCCTTCCCCAAGACCGCCAAGGCCGTGGACCTCATGGTGGACGCGCCTACGCCAGTCAGCGAAGCACAACTGAGGGAACTGGGCATCGCAGTACGGAAGAAATAGCCCGGTGCCCAAAATGCGCTGAGAGATTCGTATCAGGGCATGGCTTCAGCTATGCCAAAATCGGTCCGCTCGAGAGACCGGCTTCAGCCGCTGGCTTTGGGTGGCGCAGCGCTTTAGCGCTGCATTAACAGGCCCAGCAGAAAAGCCGGCTTCAGCCGCTGAGGTGCCTCCGGCCCACCTCTTACCTCAGAGGCTAAAGCCCTCGCAAGTCCAGCCTTCCAAACTGCAGGCCTGAAGGTCGGCTCCACCCAAAATCACTTCTCCTATGACCCCTCCGGTCACACCGTCCTCCAAAATTCTCCATGAGACTCCGGCCACTCCCTGCCCCTTTTGTAAGCCGCAGCTCTTCTAGTTGCGATCCAACGACAAAGAAGCCACCCAGCCCTTGGGTGGAGCAGCGCTTCAGCGCTGCATTACCCAGCCAGCAGGGACTCCGGCTTTAGCCGCTGAGGCACTTCGTCGAGAGTGAATTTCCGGTTAGCTGAGCCATAGGGATATTCTGCAGCAGAGCTAACCAAGCCTCGGCGCACCGGGTTTTGATGGATGTATGTCCTGAACCGCTCATACTCCTCAAGATCCCGCACCCTTCGATCGTAGAAGCTCGTTTGCCAGATTTCTCCCATCACTCCGAGCTCCCTTTTGGCGCGAAAAGAGAATCCCCCTTTAATAAGCTGCAGCACCCGTTCTAGTGTGACATCATGGCAAGGCGTGATGAGCAGATGAAAATGGTTGGGCATGATTACAAACTCATGGAGCAAGTACTTCCTCTGAGCTCGGTAATGCTCCAGGACATCTATGAACAGTCGCGCCATGCGCTCTGTTTGCAGAAGATTCTGTTTCAGATAGGTAGATGCTGTAATGAAATAGGTGCCCTCACCCGTGTGCCCGCGGTATGGAATTGACATATGTACCTCAGAGGCTAAAGCCATCTCAATCTAGCTTGGTAACTGCAGGCCTGAAGGCCTGCTCCACCCAAAATCTCTCATCCATGAGCCCTCCAGCTCCGCGCTCTTTTTTGAGGTGCCATCCAGCATCCTCACTTGAGGCTGCGACCCAGCATCTGCAAAGCCGTCGCCAGCCTTTGGGTGGCGCAGCGCTTTAGCGCTGCATTACCTGGCCAGCAGAGACTCCGGCTTTAGCCGCTGAGGTACTTCCGGCCCACATCTCCCAGCCTTTGGGTGGCGCAGCGCTTTAGCGCTGCATTTCTCAGCCAGCAGAGAGCTCGGCTTCAGCCGCTGAGGTACGGTAACTGCAGGCCTGAAGGCCGGCTCCACTCGAAATCAAGTTTATGTACAACAGCAGGCTTGTGGGTTCCATCAGACGCTTTAATTTCTGCGGCAGAGTCCTGTTTTGGGCATTCCCCATCGCGTTCACCTGTGCCCTTCTGCTTTTTCGGCTTTTGATTTAATCTGCCCTCATCGGTGCGGCAAAAGAATTTTATGGGCAAAATCCACGTACTCCCGGAGCATGTAGCCAACAAGATCGCGGCCGGCGAAGTGGTGGAGCGCCCGGTGTCAGTGGTCAAGGAACTGCTGGAGAACGCGCTGGATGCGGGCGCCCGCCGCATCCGGGTGAACGTGGAGGCGGGCGGCAAAAAGCTCATCCAGGTCACCGACGATGGCTGCGGCATGAGCCGCGACGATGCCATGCTCGCCTTCGAGCGCCACGCCACCTCCAAAATCCGCACCGCCGACGACCTGCTCAGCGTGGCCACGCTCGGTTTTCGCGGCGAAGCTCTTCCCTCCATCGGCTCAGTCTCGCGGCTGCGGCTGGAGACTCGGGCCGCTGAGGATCCCGCCGGGACGGTCATCGAAATCAACGGCGGCAAGCTGCTGCGGGTGGAAGAGGCTGGCCTGCCGGCGGGCACCTCGATCGCCGTTCGCGATCTGTTCTTCAATGTCCCGGCGCGCAAGAAATTCCTGAAGGCAGAGAGCACCGAGCTTTCGCACATTGCCTCGCTGGTCACGCACTATGCCCTGGCGCACCCCGACAAGCACTTTGAACTGCACTCCCTCACCAATGCCATGCTGGTGGCGCCACCGGTGGCCACGCACGCCGAGCGCGTTTACCAGATTTTCGGAAAGGAAACGCTGGACCAGCTGATCCCGATTGCCGCGGCCGTCGAACTGCAGCGCATCGGTCTTCCTCAGCCCCCACCCTGGGCGCGGCGCGAACCGGAAGATGAGGAGAACGGAGCCGGCGCCAGGCAACCGGGCGAAATCCGCGTTCATGGGTTTGTTTCCAAACCGGAAATTCAGAAGCTGAACCGCAGCTCCATCTACATATTCGTCAACCAGCGGTTGATTCGCGACCGCCTGGTTCAGCACGCCATCACCGAAGCCTACCGCAACATCCTGCCGCCCACCGTCTATCCCGTGGTGCTGCTGTTCCTGGAGCTGCCCACGGCCGAAGTGGACGTCAATGTCCATCCCTCAAAGACCGAGGTGCGCTTCCGCCAGCAGAGCGTTGTCCATGACTTCGTGCGCGACTCGGTGCGCGCCGCTCTGATGAAGGCGCGCCCAGCGCCGCAGTTCGCCGCCGAGATTGGCGCCCGGCCCACCGCAACTCCCGCGCTCTCCAGCGCGGCACATGCCGGAATCTCGGCTGGCCGGGCCCCGGTTCCCGGCAACTGGCGCGAGCTCTACGCCCCCGCTGGCGATTTCGCTCTGCGCGCTCCGGAACTGCCACCGGAATCTCAGCGCCTGCAGTTCGAGGGCGGCATCGCCGTTGAAGCTAATGCGGCCCTGCCCGTGGCGCGCTTTCCCCGCCAGACCTTCGCGGGCGGCGATAATTGCGGCAACATCCTTCCCGAGCCCGAGGCGGAAAATGAATCCAGCCTGGCTTCACTCTCCACCCTTAAGCCCCTCGGCCAGATTCGCAACTCCTTCATCCTGGCCGTGAACGAAGACGGCCTCTGGATTGTGGACCAGCACGTGGCCCACGAACGCGTGCTGTTTGAGAAAATTCTGCGCCAGCGCGCGGCGGAGCGGGTGGAGAGCCAGCGCCTGCTCATGCCCCTTGTGGTGGAGCTCACCCCGGCGCAGCAGGCGGTGTTCAGCGAGATTGC
Organism: Terriglobales bacterium; assembly: GCA_035935775.1. Classification (GTDB taxonomy): domain Bacteria; phylum Acidobacteriota; class Terriglobia; order Terriglobales; family Acidobacteriaceae; genus JAICWP01. Next base: position 1,505 of record DASYWT010000159.1, on the reverse strand, counting down.
CGACGAACTGCGGCGCAACGGCTTCGACCTGGAGCCCTTCGGTTCGCGCACCATCGCGGTGAAGCTCTCGCCCGCGGGGGTAGAAGCGGCGCAGGTGGAACATATCCTGCACGAACTGCTCGACCAGTTTGCCAGCGAGGAGCAGGCGCTCAACCTGGAAAAAGCGCGCGGGCGCATTGCCGCCTCCATCGCCTGCCACGCCGCCATCAAGGTGAACATGCCGCTGGAGCAGAACAAGATGGAATGGCTGCTGGCAGAGCTGGCCAAAACTGAATATCCCATGAGCTGCCCGCATGGCCGGCCCGTGGTCCTAAGGTATTCTGTGAAGGACATTCAGCGCGCCTTCAAGCGGATCTAACATCAGGGTCAGGAGTCGGGGGTTAGCCGGCACAGCTGATGGGCCGCAACTGTCGCCACTGGAAAATATGACGGACCGGGAATTACAGGAGATGCGGCGGGAGAAGTGGCGCGTGGCGGGCAATCCCGCGCGCACCCTGGAGTCTCTTTCTGAATTCCTGGAGTCGGTCGGTTTTTGCCTGATGTACCCGCAGAAGCCCATGCCGCTGGCCCCCACCTTCATCGGCGCCTTTGCCGGCGAAGAGGACAAGCTGCCCACCCGGCAGACCGCGTTTTCCGACGCACGCGCCCGCGAGGCCACGGAACTGATGGTCCGCCTGCTGCGCCAGCGCGCCGCCTACGAGGCCAATCTTTTTGGGGAAAATAATTTTCTAGTGGCGGCCTCGGTGTTCCCTTATTTTTACGCGCTGGTCGGCGACCGCAGCCCGCGGCGCACGCCCAAAGCCGGGGTACGCTCCGAATACGGCGAGCTGGCGCGCGATGCTTTCGAGGTCATTCGCAACCACGGCCCGGTTTCGCGGCAAAAGCTGCTCGAAGCGCTGGGCGGCGGCGTTTCCACCGCGGCCCTAGACTACGCTCTGGGCGAGCTATGGTCCAGGCTGCGCATCACTCGCGTGGATTATGAACCCCGGGTGGGTGCCTTCTGGGATGCGCTTTACCGCTGGTCGCCCGATGCCGTGCGCCAAGGCATTAATATGTCTGTGGCGGAAGGGCTTTCGGCGCTGATTTCGAAATACCTCGATTGCGTCGTTGCCGCCGAAGCGGCCGAGGTGGAAGAATTCTTCGCTCACTTTGTGCCGCGCTTCAAAGTGAAGGACGCATTGAACGCGCTGCTGTCGGCGCGTGAGCTGGCCTTCGTGCACACCGGCCACCGCTCGCTGCTGCAGGTTTCGCCAGCCCGCAGTGAACGGGAGGAAAGGGCATAAGGGCAAGGTTTCCCAGGGTTCAAGGTTTCAAGGTTTCAAGGTTTCAAGGTTTCAAAGTTTCAGAGTTTCAAGGTTTCAAGGTTTCAGAGTTTCACCGTTTTGATGTTTCAAAATCGTATAGGGTTGAGCTTTCGCAGGTTTCAAGGCTAAGCCCACGTCGGCGTCATCCAGAGGGCCTTCAGGCCCGAAGGATCTAGCGCGCAGTGCAGGCCCCAGTTGTAC
>DASYWT010000158.1:0-2557 GCA_035935775.1 Terriglobales bacterium | reverse complement strand
TAACCACCCCCCAGTAATACCCACTAATCTCCATTCCTTCAGCAACTTAGGTCGGACAACCCCTGCCCGATGCCTGCCATCCTACCCCGAACGCCACCAAGTCACCCAGTTTCAGCAAAGTGCGCCATCTTCGTGAACCTGAAGGGAAGTAACTAGAACCATCTTTGGTAATCCTAAGGCAAATTCTAAGGTGAATATAAGGTGTTAACCCTAAAGAACTTAACCCCAGATTACCAATGCCCGTTTGACACTCCCCCAGCCCCCTTCTACCATCACCCCATCCTAGGGAACCGTGGTAGGGGAGGGCTGAATTCGAGATGCGAGGTGACTGAATGCGACGAAGCATGATTCCCATCCTGGTGACCCTGTTTTACGTCACCAGCCTGGGGGCGGCGCCAGGACCGAACAGCTCCGAGTCCAGACAGACCAACACGGAGAAGCAAACCAAGGCCATCCGCCCGGTTCACACTAAGACCGCCCAGCGGAAGGCCAGCCGGCACAAACCCTACCAAGTAGGCACAGCCTCCTGGTATGGCAAGGAGTTCCAGGGCAAACCTACAGCCACGGGTGAACCCTACGACATGCACGAGTTCACCGCTGCCCATATGACTCTCCCTCTGGGCACGTGGGTGAAGGTGACCAACCTGCGGAATGGCAACTGGGTAGTGGTCCGCATCAACGACCGCGGACCGGTGGTGCCGGGCCGCATCATTGACCTCTCTTACGGCGCCGCCCGCATGCTCAACTTCAAGGCTCGCGGCCTGACCCGCGTGCGCCTGGACATTATCCAGCCTGACACTCTCGCCTGGTCCCGACCCATGGCGGGCCTGGACTAAACACGCTAAACTTCGGGCATGCCTGATGCCCGCGAACGTCTGATCGTCGCGCTGGATGTCTCCTCGGCTGCTGCCGCACAGAAAATAGTGGCGGCAGTCGGGGATTCAGCGCTCATCTACAAAGTCGGCAAGCAGCTTTTTACCGCCGAAGGCCCTGCTATTGTTCGTGACCTGGTGGCCTCTGGCCGGCGCGTTTTCCTTGATCTGAAGTTTCATGACATTCCCACCACCGTTGCGGCGGCGGTAGCCGAAGCGGCCAAACTGAAGGTCAGCATGTTGACCGTGCACGCCAGCGGGGGCTCGCGCATGTTAAAGGCAGCCACGGAGGCGGCGGCAGGCTCCGCCGCCAAGCCCCTGGTGCTGGGCGTGACCGTGCTCACCAGCTTCCGCGATTCCGATGTGCAGGAAGTGGGCTTCAGCGGCCGGGTGGTAGATAACGTTCTGCGGCTTGCGCAACTGGTCCGCGTCAGCGGGTGTGGCGGGATCGTGACGTCAGCCAAAGAGGCCCGCGAAGTGCGCCGTGAACTGGGCGATGGTTTCGCAATTGTCACTCCGGGAGTGCGGCCCGCCGGCGGCGATGCAGGTGACCAGGCACGCGTGGCCACGCCCGCGGAAGCGATCGCGGCTGGCGCATCGCACATCGTCGTAGGGCGTCCTATCACCGCTGCCGCCAATCCCGCCGCGGTGGCGCGGGCGATCGTGGAGGAGATGGCGGGTGTAACCGTCGCAGCGTAATCGTCCCCATTCGCACCGAATAAACGGAATAAAATGTCACCATGCTGAGCGCCGCAGCTTCCCTGCTCGTCGGCCTCCTTAGCCTGGGAGCGCCGGCACAGAAGACTGTCGCGCCTGAGCCAGAACTCTCGTACTACGCGGTTTCGCCCGCCTTCGAATATCACCGTCGCTTCGACTCCATCAGCGCGGTGGATTTCCGCAACCTGGAGTTGAACATCTTCGATGCCAAGGGCAAGGTGCGGGTCAGCGCCAAGCTCAAAGATGGCGTCTACCAGACCAACGGCATGCCGCGGGATTGGGTGGCCATCAACGGCATCTCGTATTTCGATTTTCAGGCCGGGAAGCCGCGATTCGCGCTGGTCAGTTTTCTCCGGACCTGGACCGGAGCCGACGCCGTCAGCTACGGCGGAGTGCAGCTATTCACCATTCAGAATGGCTGGCTGACAGTGGTGCAGCAGATCTTCTTCACCGCCCGGCACGCCGGCGCGGGCGCCACCTTTGATCCGGCCACCGGCGCGCTGTTCGTCAGTTCCAGCCACTACCTGCAGGTGGACCCGCACTGCTGCCCCTCGCGGCAGGATGTGATCCGCTACGCCTGGAGCGGGCACGATTTTGGCAATGTGGAGGTGAAGACATTCCCCGTGGCCTCGCCGCCCAACATGCGCATCCAGAAGCCGAAAAAACCGTAACGCAGAGGGCGCGGAGGTTTTGGGGTGCATTCAGCACTCAGCATTCAGCACTCAGCCCTCGAGGGCGAGCAAGCAATTGGCATTCAGCTCTTGTCATCCGGCCCCAAATCCTACTGCTTGGTTCCGAAGACGACCCAGAGAGCTAAGTTCTAATTGCTCGCGGGCTGAATGATGATTGCAGAGGGCTGACCGCTAGCCTCTCTGCGGCCCCCGCGTTGAAGACTTTTTCGGGCGCGGCCAGCGTACCGTGACCACGGTAGCGATGCCGCCCCGCGGCTTGAATTCCCCGGTCACCTC
>DASYWT010000157.1:0-2903 GCA_035935775.1 Terriglobales bacterium | reverse complement strand
CGGCGATAATGCCCAGCAGCGTTGATTTGCCGGAACCGGAGGGGCCGATGATGGCAACAAACTCGCCCTTTAGAATGCGCAGGCTGATGCCTTTCAAAATGTCGATACGCTCGTGCCCTAAAGGAAGCGATTTGTGAATATTAATAGCCTCCAATGCAGCAGTCGAGGTCGCTGTGCCAGCAGCAGAAGACGCATTCGCCTGTTCTTGAGAAGACGCCATGTTTCCGTACCTTTCTCTCGATATAATGCGTGCTGGAGCAAGATGAGCAGCCATCATGCTTTCAGTCACCAGGGTAACGCGATGAATACCACAGAATATTACGACCTGCAATAAAAAAGGTTGCAGCCAGTAAAGAGATGCTGTTCCGCGAACAAGTGTACCTGTTTCAGATTAACCATTTGTTAAGCCTCTCCTAAATGGGGACCAACCTCAGCGAGCGCATTGTGCCTCACCAGAAGGCTCATACAGATGATACTCAATGGAAGCTACATTGAGGCAGTGCCATTAGTCATATTCAGACCTTTCTTTCTTCGTATTCACTTTCCTTTATCGAACCGGCCCGTAAAACCCCCGCATTCATGCGCGGGGAGAGAAGGGCCGTTCCTTGTTTGGAGCGTGGGTGGGGTGGAACCCAGTTCCCAGGCCATCTCACCTGCCATTTTCACCTGCATGGGGTAAATTTGTTCGAGAGTCGTGCCTTTAGCCCGCTCCAGACAAGGCAGGCAGTGGTGCGCCCCCCGTCGGAAACGAAGCGGGCGTACCGGTACCGGTTCTACCCGACACCGCAGCAAGCCGGACAGCTTGCCCGCACCTTCGGCTGTGGGCGCTTCATCGACACCTGGGGCCTCGCGACCCGCCAGCACGCCTCTTTCCACCAGAGCCGAAGCCGGTATTCCCATGACCTGGCGGCCATGCTGCCCGCGCTCACAGAGGACTACCCCTTCCTCGGCGAAGTCTGCTCCGTGCCGCTTCAGCAGGCACTGCGCCACCTGGAACGTGCCTTGGTCCACTTCTTGGAGGGCCGCGCCGACTCCCCCACCTTCAACAAGAACCGGAACGATCAGAGCGCGACCGCCGCCGCCACTGCCTTCACCTGGGACGGCCACTGCCTCACGCGCGCCAAGATGCAGGCCCCGCTCGCTCTCCGTTGGCCCCGCCCGCTTCCCGCAGGGACCAAGCCATCGAGCCTCACCGTGTCCAGGGAGAGTGCGGGCCGCTCTTTCGTGTCCATCCTGGTACGGGAGCAGATCAAACCGCTTGCGCTCACTCCCAGGATGGTCGGGGGGGATTTGGGCCTCACCTCGTGTGTGGTGACCTCCGCTGGCCAGGAGATCGCCACCCCGCAGCCCTCCCGGCGGGTCCAGAAGAAGGTGGCCCAGGCGCAGCGGCGGCACGCCCGCCAGAAGAACGGCTCCAAGAACCGGGAGCAGGCCAGGCGGAAGGTCGCTCGCATCCACGCCAGAAGAGCCGACCGGCGGCGGGACTCCCAGCACCAGCACAGCCACCGCATCACGCGTGAGAACCCGGTGATCTGTGTGGAGCGCCTGGTCGTCAAGACCAGGCTCGAGCATCCCCACCTGGCGAAGTCGATCAGCGACGTGGGCTGGGCCGAGTTCGTGCGGCAGCGTGGTGACAAGGCGACGTGGGACGGGCGCACCCTGATCAAGATCGACCAGTGGTTCCCGTCCTCGAAAACGTGCCATGCCTGCCAGGATGTCCTTTCCCAGCTTGACCGCTGCGTGCGAGCGTGGGTTTGCCCGCACTGCGGCGCGCTCCATCAGCGCGATCACACCGCCGCGAAAAAGGTGTTGTCCGAGGGACTCTCGGCACTGGAAGGCCTGCGGAGGTGACGTAAGACCTGTTCCGGTGAGAGCCGGGCAGGCGGTTGCCGGTGAAACGGGAACCTCTGCTCGTGAGGGCAGAAGCCCCGCGCTTGAGCGCTGGGGAGATGTCACTGAACTGCATAACCCTGGTAAAGCCATTGGTGCTGGCTGCCTCCGCTTGCAGCGTTTCAACGAAGGCACGCGTCGCCGCCGACAACACGCCTCCACGCGCCATGTGAACCAGCGCGCTGTCTCGAAAACCGGGAGGCACGTCGTTGATCGTCAGCGCCACAATGCGCCCCGCGGCCAATTCTCCTGCCACCAGCAGTGGGGTGAGCAGCGCCGCCCCAGGCCACGCAGCAGCAAATGGCGCGCCGTATCGAGTGGTACTTCGATCAGCGGCTGTGATCGCCCGATGACGTGCGCCAGTGCCGGATCGATGGAAACCCACAACTTGACTTCAAAGATCGGAACACCCGCGCTTTGTATCTCTTCCAGCGTGACGCGCTCGCGCCCGGCCAGTGGGTGGCTGGTCGAAACCATGAGTTTGAGCGGCTCTCGGAAACGCAGGAGAGGTTGCAAATCAGGATTGAAATACGGCCAGGAGATCAGCCCCAGCTTGACGATACCATCAGCCAACAGCGCCATAATCTGTTCGCTAGAACCACTCTTAACCAGCAGATCGACCTGCGGATGCGCCTGATGAAAGCGCGCAATCGTCGCTGCAAGCAAGTGGCCCGCCAGCGACGGCAGCGCGGCCACCCTCACCCGCCCGCGCCGGCCCGATTGCGTCAAGCGCGCCGTCTCGATGCCCTCCGCCAGCACACTCATGGCATGCTGCGCGTAGGGCAAAAAGCTCTGGCCGCGCTCCGTCAGCGTAATCTTGCGCCCACCGCGCAGAAAGAGCGGCCCACCAACCACTTCCTCTAACGCTTGAATCCGGGCGCTGATCGTCGGCTGGGCAATATCGAGCGAGCGCGCCGCCCGGCTGAAGCTCCCTTCGCGCACAATACGCTCAAAGGCCATCAATTGATCGAGGTCCATCGTCTGCCGCTCCCATATAATCGAAAATCTCGATA
>DASYWT010000156.1:0-4138 GCA_035935775.1 Terriglobales bacterium | reverse complement strand
CAGGTGACCGGTCTGGAGAATAAAGTTGAGGACCTGTCGCCGGCCATTCACCAGGTCGTAATTCCCGACCCGCGCAACAGCGGCAACCCCATTATGGTGGACCGCTGCGAGTCCTGCCACCTGGGCATCCGCGAGCCGCTGAAGATCACAGCGGCGGACATGGCGGCGCCAGGGCAGAAGCCGGACGAGTACGCGCGCGCTTTCGTCAGTCACCCGGATATGGAGCTGCTCAATATCCATGATCCGGAAAAGTTCGGCTGCAGCACTTGCCACCAGGGCAACGGGCGCGCCACCACCAGCGTGGAGAAAGCGCACGGCACTTACGAGCACTGGCTATGGCCGCTATTCCCGAAGGAGAACGTGGAGGCCGGCTGCCAGAACTGCCACTCCCGCGACATGGTGCTGATCAGCGGCAATGCGGGCCAGACCATCAGCGAAGGCAAATTCCTGTTCGAGCAGCGCGGCTGCATGGGCTGCCACAAGTACGAAGGCTACAACACCGAGCCTGAGGAACTGCGGGCCACGGACACACAAATCAAGCAGCTTGAGCAGCAGAAGATTGACAACCTTAAGATGGCCGCCGAGTACACCCACGAAGGCGACCAGGCGTCCGACAATGCCACCGCCAATCTTCTCTACACCAGGGCGGAAACGCTGAAGGTGGACAACAGCAAGCTTGACGGCCAAATCCACCAGCTCGACCTGCAGACACGCGACCTGATGCGCGACATGAAGAAGGTCGGGCCCAACCTGAAGGAAATTCGCGCCAAGCTGAACCGCAACTGGATTCCGGTGTGGCTGCACAAGCCCACCGACTTCCGGCCCACCACCAAGATGCCGAATTTCCGGCTGAACGATGAGCAGATCCACTCCATCGCCGCCTATTTGTGGCAGACGGCGCTCCAAGACCCGCTTCCCCATGCGGCGCCGGGCGATGCGGCACACGGCAAGGAACTGTTCGAGACGCGTGGCTGTATGGCTTGCCACTCCATCGGGGAAGGCGACCAGATGCAGGGTGGCGACTTCGCGGCCAACCTGACGCGGGTGGGCGAGAAGGTCAACTACGACTACCTGGTGCGCTGGGTGCACAATCCGCGGGAGCGCATCCGGCCGTACTGTCCGTACGAGAAGAAGGACATCGGGCTGGAGGATTACGCCAAGCACGGCCTGCCCTACACCTTCGACCTCGACCACACCACCTGCCCCAACGACGGCCACGAACTGCAGGTGGAGAACATGACTGTCATGCCCAGCCTGCGCTTGAGCCAGCAGGACGCGCAGGACGTGGCTACTTACCTGATGACGCTGAAGGAGAAGGATCCCAGTTCCTATCCCGACGCCTCTTACATGGAGGATCCCAAGCTGAAGGCGGAGGGCCAGAAGTGGATCCGCCAGTTCGGCTGCGCCGGCTGCCACGAGATTTCCGGCTTTGAGGATGAACGCGGCATCGGTACGGAACTGACGCAGGAAGGCAGCAAGCCCATCGAGCGGCTTGATTTCGCGCTGTTCACGGACATGGCGCAGCGCGGAGAAGGCGAGCCCATTACCGATCCTGTGGACCGCGCCCGCCTGCCGGAGGGCCCGGCCAAGGCTCCCTGGTACAGCCTGAAGGGCTTTTTCGAGCACAAACTTTCGGAGCCCAACATTTTCGACAAGGGCATGATCAAGTCGGACACCGACAAATTGCGCATGCCGAACCCGCACCTGACGCCGGAACAGATTCGCGCCCTCACCACGTTTTTGATGGGCAGCGAAGATACCACCGCTATTCCCGCCAGCTTCCAGTATGACCCCGAGGACGAACGGCGCGACATCCAGGAAGGCTGGTGGATCGTGCGCAAGTACAACTGCATGGGTTGCCACCAGTTCTACCCAGGGCAGCAGACGGTGCTGATGGGCATGAAGCGCTACCAGGATCCGGACTGGAAAGAGCAGTTGCCGCCCAAGCTGCTCACCGAGGGGGCGCGCGTGAGCCCGCAGTGGTTGGAGAAGTTTTTGACCAACCCGGCGCTCAGCACTACCGACACCAACCGCAACGGCGTGCGCCCATATTTGAAAGTGCACATGCCGACCTTCTTCTTCTCCAATCACGAAATTCGGGTGCTGGTGCGCTTCTTCCAGGCGCTCTCAAAACAACCGATGCCCTACCTGCCCGAGCAGGTGCCGGTGCTGACGGCGAAGGAGACGGACATGGCGCGCAGCCTGTTCACCAGCCAGGCAGCGCCCTGCCTGAAATGCCATGCGACGGGTGATCCGGCGCACGACAAGTTCGCCACCGCGCCCAATTTCCTGCTGGCCAAAGACCGGCTGAAACCGAACTGGGTGGCGCGCTGGCTGCTGGATCCGCAAGCCATCAGCCCGGGCACTTCCATGCCCTCGGGTTTGTTCCGGCAGCAAAGCGGACATTGGGTGTTTGCCGGTCCGACGCCGCCTTCATTCCAGGGCTACGAGCAGGACCAGAACACGCTGCTGATGCGCTACATCTTCCAGTTGACGCCGGAAGAGCAGCACAAACTTTCAGGAATGATGCCCCGAAGCGCACCTCCGGCAAAGAAAGCGTCGAACGGCGGGCCGCGCGGCGGCAAGCGGGTGAGTGGAGCTTTGCGCGCCACTCCCAATTCGGCACGGGCTGCTCTGAGCGGCGGCTCGCGTTAATGCCCGGAGTCACAGTTCGCGTTAATATAGTAGGTTTGTAAAGGGCTCGTTCAGAACTTTAGAAAGGGTGCAACAACGTCATGAATAAGAAACTCTGGATTGTCACAGCAGGATTGCTTGTCCTGCTCGGACTGCTGCTGCTTGCTGCCTGCAGCAAGAAGCAAGCCAGCAACGAGGAAGAGCAGAGCGCGGCCACTCCCAAAGCGACGGCCACCATTGATCCCAACACCGTGGGCAGCGTCGAGGGAACCATCAAGTTCACCGGCACGGCTCCCAAGCCGGTCAAGATTGATATGAGCCAGGATCCGGCCTGCAAGGGCGTTAATACCGCCGAAGACATGGTGGTGGATAACGGCAACCTGGCCAACGTTTTCGTTTATGTGAAGGACGGGTTAGACAACTACTCCTTCGACACACCTAAGGAACCAGCCAAGATTGACCAGGAAGGCTGCCGCTATCATCCCCACGTGCTGGGCGTGATGACCGGCCAGACCGTGGAAGTGGTCAACGACGACCCCACCACGCACAACATCCATCCCACTCCCAAGGACAACCGGGAATGGAATGAATCGCAACCGCCCAAGGCTGCTCCGATTGACAAGAGCTTCGCGCGCCAGGAAATACTGTTGCCGGTGAAGTGCAACCAGCACCCGTGGATGAAGATGTACATCAGCGTGGTGAAGACGCCCTTCTTCGCGGTGACCGACAAGGACGGCAAGTTTGAAATCAAGGGCTTGCCTCCGGGCACTTACACCCTGGCCGCGATCCACGAAAAGCTGGGCGAGCAGGACCAGAAAATAACCATCGCTCCCAAGGGAACGCAGACCGTGGACTTCACCTTCAAGCCGGGTGGAGCGGCGGCAGCAGCGGGCATGGGCAATTAGCATTCTGGTAAAATCGTCAGTCCTAAGTGGGCCGGGAGCGCCGGCCCGCTTATCTTCCCAGACGCGTTGAGCCTCGATCGTTCGGCCCGGCGCAATTGGCGGCGTGGGGCCGCTGCATTGAGAACAAGCTCAGAACAACAGGATCCAAGGAGCAGTCTTCTGAACTCTTCGCCAACACCCTACAACCGAGCCCACCATCGTTTTTGCGTGCTGGTAGCCGGCGCAACCTTCCTGCTGCTCATCGCCGGGGCTCTGGTAACCAGCAATGACGCAGGGCTTTCCGTGCCCGACTGGCCGACTTCCTTCGGCTCGCTTTACAAGCTGCCGCGCATGGTAGGGGGTGTGAAATTCGAGCACGGGCACCGCATGGTGGCGGAATTGATCGGGCTTCTGACCATCATCCTGGCGGTCTGGACCTGGCGGGTAGACCGGCGCGGCTGGGTTCGCAAGCTGGGAGTTGCCGCGCTGGCAACTGTAATCGCGCAGGGAATCCTGGGCGGGATCACTGTCCTCTACTACCTGCCGCCGGCAGTTTCTACCGCGCACGCCACGCTGGCGCAAACCTTCTTCTGCATGGTGGTGGTTCTGGCGCTGGTAAC
>DASYWT010000155.1:0-6808 GCA_035935775.1 Terriglobales bacterium | reverse complement strand
CTATGCCCAGGTGGCGCGGGAAATGCTGGAGCGCCACAACTGGGTCACGCCTTTCCTTTACGGCCATCCCTGGCTGGAGAAGCCCATCCTCTACTACTGGCAGGCGATGCTCTGCTACAAGGTGTTTGGTGTCAGGGATTGGGTGGCGCGACTGCCTTCAGCCGTGGATGCCACCGCCATGGTGGTGGCGATTTATCTGTTCTTCCGCCAATTCCGCCGAGGCTTTCAGCTCGACGCGGCGCTGATTACTGCCTCGACTGCCGGCGTGATTGGTCTCTCGCGCAGCGCTTCTACCGACATACCGCTGGCGGCCACCTTCACCATCGCACTGGTCGCGTGGCTGGCTTGGTATGAGGGCGGCAGACGGCGCTGGCTGCTGCTGTTCTATTTCTTCCTGGCGTTGGCTACGCTGGCCAAAGGGCCTGTGGCGGTGGCACTGGCTGCCATCATCATCCTGCTGTTCGCCGTGGCCTGGCGGAATTTGCGGCTGATTGCGCAGACGCTGTGGTGGCCGGGCATGTTGCTCTTTTTCGCCGCCGCGCTGCCCTGGTACGTTGCCGTGCAGGAGGAGAACCCGGGATTCTTTCGCAGCTTCGTCATCGAGCAGAACTTTGCTCGTTTCGGAACCAACCTCTATCACCATCTGCAGCCGTGGTGGTACTTCGTGCCTGTGCTCCTGCTGGCCATCGTCCCCTGGACCTTCCTGGTTATCGCCGCTCTTGCGGGTGCAGTGCGGCGCTGGAAACGCGAGCCGGACGCGGAAGACCGTACCATTCCCGCCGACAGCTTCTTCCTCATCTGGATCACCGTTGTGCTGGTGTTCTTTTCCGCTTCGCAATCGAAGCTGCCCGCCTACATTCTGCCCGCGGTGCCCGCTTGCGCCATGCTGGCGGTGGACTACTTGCGGCGGATAATGGCAGCCGGCAAGCGCCCGCACGTCGCTTGGTTGGTGCTGCACGCCGCCATGGCGGCGGGGGTGATGGGGCCGGCGCTGCTGGTGGCCTACCTCGCCCTCGGACAACGCGCTACAGGGCAGGCGCTCATCATTGCCATCGTGGTTTCGGCGGCGATGTTTCTTGGAATCCTGATCACTATGGCCCTGCGGGGTGTTCGCGGGCTGCGCTTCATCACCCTGGTGCCGGTGATCCTGGGAGTGGCGCTCATCCTGCGCCTGGGCAGTTCGCCGCTGGACCGGACGCAGTCGGCGCGGCCGGTGGCGCAGGAACTGGCGGGCATGGAGACTACGAAATTGCCTGTCGCAATTTTCAATGCCACACGAGAGACGGAATACGGCTTGGCGTTTTATCGCAATCAGGCAGTTTCCAACTACAACCGGGGTGAAATTCCCGCGGGGCAGCATCTGCTGGTAGCTCGCGAGGGCTCAGAAGATCAACTGAAAACACTGCTGCCGGATCGCCGCATCTCCCACCTCGGTGGCCTCGACAGCGAGCACCTGGAATATTTCTGGGTGAGCGCAGCGGGCATGGGCATGCCAGGCATGAAACACCAGTAGTCAGGAGTCGGTAGTCAGGAGTCAGCAACGGGGACCTGGTAGTAGTTCGTAGCTGGCACCAACCACCAACCACCAACCACCAACTACCACCTCGCCAGCACTTGGGCGCGCTGCGGCGCGCTCAGCTTCTCGCAGGCGGTGCGCAGCACCAGGCGAGATGCGCGGGCGCGAATCCGCAGCAGATAGGGAAGCGCCCGCGCGGGAGTCTTTTTGGCCCACTCCCGAAGCAGCCACCCCAAACCTTTCTGCACCATTTCGTCTTTATCACGTAAGAGCTGGTCCGAGACTCGGCGGATTTCGCGCTCGAACATCTCCTTGCGGGCGCCGCGGATCAACACGACCGCTGCCGCGCGCCGGCGCCAGCGGTTCTTTGACCTCGTCCAGCGCAGCGCGAGGCGGGCGCGGCGAGGTTCGGCGACCAGCAAGGGCCCTAGCAGCATGTGCACCAGGGCATCGTGATCGTCCCAGTTGCTTACCCGATCAAGCCAGCCTTCCAGCAGATGGAATGCACGGTCGCCGAATTGAGACACCGATTTTTCCAGCAGCAGCACGGCCATGACTTTTTCCTCGACCACGCGGCCGCGAAAAAGCTTATCCGACACCTGCAGCAGGTAGTCGGGCCCGGCATGCGCGAGGATGGGGCGGCGCATGCGTACAGCCGCCTTGCGCAGGTCGGGGGTGCGCCAGCCACGAGAGGCCACAGGTTCCGTGAAGAAGCGCTGCACGCTAGCGGCATGCTGCGGAGAGCCGTGGTCGCGCAGCAGCTTGCGGATGTGTTTCGCCAGGTTGGCGGGAGAGCGCATGGCTGGAACCCTAGGCGGAAGGCGCTGCCTGGACCACCGGTTGCGGCTGGGACGCGCGCACCACGCGGTCGTAAATCCAGAGCAGGGCGGCGGTAAGTACGCCCACGGCGGCCAGGGTTAGCCAAATGCCTCCCGGCCGGTGCATCACTTCTCCGAATTGGTGAAACAGCAGCCCGCCAAACCATCCGCCAATGAGGGAGCCAATGCCGATGGGCAAAAATGCAAAACCCATATACGTGCCTTGCTGGCCGGAAGGCGCCAGGTGGGAAATGTATTCGTAATAGCGCGGCGCCTGGGTAATCTCTCCCAGCGAGATGGCGAACAACGTAACAATCACAAAGGGACCGGTGGGATGTGCTACCAGGATGAGCCAGGCCAGGGCGGAGATCAGGGTGCCCAGGATCACGGCGCGAAAGGCCGCAATCTTCTGCGTCAGGAAGCTGGCGGCCATCTGCAGCGAGATCACGGTCAGCGGGCCCGTCACCAGCATCAGTTCGGTGTCGAACTTCGCATCCACGAATTCATGCACGTACAACGGCAGGATGATGAACTCCTGCCAGTAAACAATCCAGTAACCGGTGAAGATGATCAAGAACAGCATGAAGCGGGGATTAGAGAGCACTGTCCAGAAATTGCGCGCCGCCTGTCCGATGCTCGCGGTTTGCACTTCTTCGGCCCGGCGTGGCTCCTTGAAAAGCAGCAACACGGCGAAGAACATCAGGAACACGCTTAAGGCGGCCACGCGAAACACATTGTTCACGCTCATATGCCGATGGACGATAGAAGCCACAAACGGTCCCGCCGCCCCACCGATGTTTACCAGCGTGTAATAAATCGAATAGCCAATGGAGCGGACATTGTCTTTGGAAGTGCGCGCCGTGGTGCCCACCACGCTGGGTTTGACCAGGGCAATACCCAGGGCCGGCAGGGAGAGAATAAAGACGACCACCACGATTAGGGGCAGCGCATTGCGCACCGGGGCAAACCAGGGCGCTCCCAGCGACCCCAGCAAGAAGTAGGCGCAAGTCAGGATGAGATAGGCAAGGGAAAGCGAGCGGCGGAAGCCCATGCGATCGGCAACCGCGCCGCCGAATGCCGCCAGAAACCAAACCAGGCCGCCAAACAGGCCGGCCAGACTGCCCGCCTGCTCCGAGGGAAAGCGCAGGGTTTCGTGCAGATAACGAACCAGCGAGGCGAACGCTGCGTAATACGAAAGGCGCTCAAAAAGCTCGCTGACGTTGGCGACCCAGAAGGGACGCGTGAAGCCGGTGCGGATTTCCTCCCAGCGCTGCGACAGGCTCAAAGTATTCTCCTCGGGCGGCCCGCAACTTAGGGTAAAGCAGCCCGCAACCTTTGCTCCACCTCGGCGGCTGTTCGGCCGGCGACGCGAATGACCTTACTCCGGCTGGTCTGGCCGGCGACTATCGTAACTGAGCTCCGCGGCACATTCAAAAATTCGGCCAGAAACTCGATGCAGGCCTGGTTGGCCCTGCCTTCCACCGGCGGGGCAGTGAGCGCCAGCTTGAGAGCGTCGCCCAACACCCCTGTGACGGCGTTCTTGCGCGCTCGAGGCTGGACCTTGACCGCGAAGGTGGCGCCAGCGGAAGTGTCGCGGATTGGGATCACGACCGTATTTCACCACGGAGACACGGAGACACCGAAAATTTTTGATTGAAGATTGATGATTGAGAATTTCGAACATTAGCACTTAGTAATTAGCACCTGGCATTTAGCCCGTGAACCCTTTTGGCGCTGCCAAGAAACTGCTCGACAGCGAGTCTTAGTAGAATGCAGGTCGGGAGCAGCAACGCCCGCTGCTGGCTAAGTGCTAAGTGCTAAATGCTTCTTTCCTTCGTGCGCTTTGTGGTTAATGCTTTGTCCTTTCCCCAAAAATCGCTGTGCCCACGCGCACGCAGGTGGAGCCCTCTTCAATCGCCACTTCGAAATCGTGCGACATGCCCATAGAAATCCCGTCCAAGCTGACACCTGGAAGGTGACGCGCGGCGATCTGATCGCGCAGTTCGCGCAGCCGCCGGAAAAAGGGCCGGGCTTGCTGCGGGTCTTCGGTGAAGGGCGGAATCGTCATCAGCCCGCGAAACTGGAGCGCCGTGAGCTGCGGCACGGCAGCCAGCAACTGCTCCAGTTCGGGCGAATCAGGTGCCACGCCGCTCTTCGCAGCTTCTCCACCCACATTAATTTCAATCAAGACGGACAGACGTTTGTTCGCCTTCTGCGCCGCGGCGTTCAGCTTTTCCGCCAGGCGCAGGGAATCCACGGAATCAACGGCGCTGAACAACTCCGCCGCCTTGGCCGCCTTGTTGCTTTGCAAGTGGCCGATCAAGTGCCATTCAACGCCGGCGAGTACGCTGAGCGCGGCGGCCTTCTCCGCGAACTCCTGCACCCGGTTTTCGCCGAAAAGGCGCTGGCCGGCCTCGTAGGCTTCGCGGATCACTGCCGGAGGGAAGGTCTTGCTGACCGCCATCAAGGCGATCTCTTCCGGGCGGCGGCCCGCGTGCCGCGCTGCGGCGGCGATCCGTTCGCGCACAGCGGCAAGATTTTCAACCACAGAGGACGCAGAGGTCACATAGGGATTTTAGATTGATGATGGAAGATTTTCGAATCTGCGGGCGGCAAGCGGTGCTTCGATCATCTCCTAAAGATAGCTACTGTAAAAATAGCTACTGTAAAGATAGCCACTGTAAAGATAGCCACTGTAAAGATAGCTCCTGTCATGTTGAGCGAGGGCGTATGCCCGAGTCGAAACACCCCTGCGGTTTCCGCACGTACGGAACTGTCACAAGGAATTTCTGCCGGGATCAGAGCCGACGCACTGTAGATGTGAGAACTCCCTGGCGCGGCAGATGCGGATCAAGCAGACGCGAGGTCCTTCGACTCGCGCTCCCTCGCGTTCGCTCGGTCACGCTCGCTCAGGATGACAGAAAAAACTGCTCAGGATGACAGGGTAGGGTAGGGAATCGTTAGCCCAAACCGCGATGCCCTCTGTGTCCTCTGCGATTAAAAACGGCGCTCACATGATCGCAGTCGGCGGCGCCGGATCCTCCGGCCGGCCGGCATTGGCCAGCGGCACCTTGATCATGATCGCGATCAAAATCGCCAGCCCGATCAGCCCTGAAATCCAGTGCGGGTTGGCGAAAATCTGCGGTAGCGAGTGTCCCGAGCCCACAATGCCGGCGATGACCAGTCCGCAGAGCGCCTCGCCTGCGATCAGGCCCGAGGCAGTAAGCACGCCGGCATTATCCACGCGTGCTTTTTGCGCGTCATTGAAGCCGCGGCGGTCGCGCAGCCTGTCGGTGACCCAGCGAATCACGCCGCCGAGGAAGATGGCGAACGTGGTCTCCAGCGGCAGATACATGCCTACGGCGAACAGCATGGGGCTGCGCACCTCGATCATGATCATGGCGAAGCCCATGAGGATGCCTACCACCACCAGCGGCCATGCCATGTTGCCGCCCACGATGCCCTGGGCCAGCATGGCCATCAGCCCGGCTTGTGGCGCGGGCAGCGCCGCCGTTCCGAAGTGGTAGGCCTTATCCAGGATCATCAAGGGGAAGAAAAGCACCAGGCCGGAAACGGCAATGCCAAAGAGGTCGCCGATTTGCATCTTGGAGGGCGTGCCCCCCAGGATATGGCCGACTTTCAAGTCCTGCAGCATCTCTCCGGCCACCGCCGAGGAAACGCAGACCACGGCAGCCACCCCCAATACCGCGGCCACGCCCCCAACGCCGGAGACACCCAGCGCCACCATCAGTAGCGCCGCCACTACCAGCGTGCACAAGGTCAATCCGGAGACCGGGTTGTTGGAAGAGCCGATCAGCCCTACCAGGTTTCCGGACACAGCGGCAAAGAAGAAGCCGAGAATCACCATGACCAGAGCGGCCACAACCGCCCCGCCAACCACCTTCGACACGGTCAGGTTTCCCGCGCCGACGATAAAAAAGTAATACAGGGCAATCATGGCCACGAGTACGACGGCCACGCCGGCAAAAACCACCTTGGCGTTCAGGTCGCGTTCTGTGCGGTCCGTGGCCTCATGGGCAGCGGCGGACTTTTTCAGGTCGGAGATAGCCCGCGCCATTCCGGCGCCCAACTGCTTGCGCATCTTGAACAACGTGTAACCGGCGCCCACCAGCATGCCGCCGACGGCAATGGGGCGCACAATGGAATACCAGACCGCCCCCGCAATTCCGCCCCAGTAGCCCATCGCATTGCTGCCCGCAGGCATGGGCAGGTTGGGTCCCAGGAAATAAATTAGAAGCGGCACCAGCAGTCCCCAGGCCACCACACCGCCGGCGAAATTAAGGGCCGCCAGGCGCGGGCCGATGATGTAGCCCACTCCCAGGTAGGCGGGGCTGATGGCCGGAGAGGTGAAAGTCGTCATTCCGCCGGTGGCCACGGTGGGGGCGGTAGAGCCGCCGCCGATCTTCAGGCCCTTGGCCATGGACGGGATTTTTGTCAGCAGCTGCCGCGTGTA
>DASYWT010000154.1:0-4579 GCA_035935775.1 Terriglobales bacterium | reverse complement strand
TCTTCAACCTTTTCGCTGAGCGCGATTTTTTTCACAAGGCTTTGGAGCTGATTCACAGACTCCTGTGAGGTAGCGTTCTCTCTCGCGGCCACTTCCATGCTGCCTGGGTCTGAAGTGAGGTTCAGATAATAAACTTCGATGCCGCGGGCGCTCTCGTCCCTGCTGGCGTTGGCGTGGATGGAAATGAAAAGGTCGGCGTTGCGCTCGTTGGCGATCGCGGTACGCTCCTCCAGCGGGATGAAGGTGTCATCGCTGCGAGTCATCACCACTTCGCTGCCCATACGCTGCTGGATGAGTTTCCGCAGACGCAACCCCACGTCAAGCACCACATTCTTTTCTTCGAGCCCTTCGGGTCCAATGGTCCCGGTGTCATGGCCGCCGTGACCAGGGTCAATCACAATGCGTGCGATCTTCAAGCCCAGCGCGCGCGTTAGTGTCGGGGAGCCCGAAGACGCAGTCACGGAGGTTTGTGTGCGCGGGAGTGCCGGGGAAGTGACGGTACCTGCCGGCACCTCCGTGGCGGACTCAGCGCTCCTACTGCCGGTGTCAACGGCCGGCGTGGGTTTCGAGGTCGGGCGTCCCGTTTTCTCGGCGTCCGTGATGTCATATTCCTTCACGGTGTTATCAGGGTCTGCGATGGGTTTGGGACGGGAGGAACCCGGGGCTCCAAAAGGCTGCCAGGTTGGGTCAGAGACTGATGCGGGTGGCGTGGCCTTCGCGACCAGACCCGAGGCAGACTGAGAAGCCTTCGCCGGCGGTCTCGAAGTCCCGGCGTCGGCGGCTGACACGGAACGGCTCGGCGCCCCAGCCACGGGAGCCTGGGCGGGGCCATGAACATCGATAATCAGGCGATACGGGTTGGGCAGCGTGAAAGTGGAGTAGTCTTTCACGCCGGACACATCCAGCACCAGGCGCGCGGTGTCGGGCTTGAACTGCGCCACTCGAATGTGCTGCACAAAGCCGGTTCCCACTGAGAAGTCCTTGCCCGCCAGGGGCCGGCCCACGCGGGCGCCCGGCAGATCAAAGACAAGCCGGTCCGGATGGCTCAGCCGTTGCGACTCAACCTTGGCTTCATCGGCGAGGGTGACTACGATTCGCGTATAGTCCGACCCTTCCCAGTAGTGAACATCGTTCACCGCAACCAGGTCTCCCAGCGCCTTCGGGCGCCCTGCTGGTTCCGAGTTTGCGGGTTCCGAGTCTGTGGGCTCGGAGTCGGCGGCTTCCGCCGCCTTTGCCCTCCGGCTGGCCTGCGCCGCCAAGTGGGCGTTCAGCTCCTTCAGACGCAACTTCGCCTCCTGAACCTTGGGGGCGTAAGGATATGTGGTGATATATCGGGTGTAAGCCTTGGTCGCCTGATCTGGGTCCTGGAGGTCTACGCGGTAGATGTCGCCCGCGGTGAATAGAGCGTTGCGCGCGACCGTTGCGCCTGGGTACTGGTCAGCCAGGAACTGGTAACTGGCCGCCGCGCTCTCGTAATAACTGCGGCTGAAAAAGACGCCGCCCATCTCGCGATAGAGTGTTGCCTCGGCCGCGATGGCGGCGGGGGTGTTGGAGTAGGCCGGGTCAGTGCGATAAACGAGGTCGAACGCACGCACCAGCTTGAGATAATCCTTGGCGGAATGCGATTGCTTGCTTCGCGCGTTGAAGGCGGCCTGCATTTGAACCGCGCTCTCATAGGCTTGGGCGGCGCGCTCACGCTTGCTGGTGGCATGGGCCGCAGACGGCTGCCACGCGAGCATGACGAGGACGGCCAGCAAGAGCGTGACTTGTATCGCCGCACGAATCGCGGCGTTCCGGGCGATGCACCACAGGCGGCTCGGAGTGTGGCAGCTTGCTGCCGCTTTGATCACGCGAGGTTGCTCCCGGCTGTCTCTACTGCGCTTCGGCCCCCGTCGACAGGCTGACCTGGCGGAAAGCGGCAGCAAGCTGCCGCACTCCAAAGCGCTCCGCGCACTCTCAAGGCTTGTTAAGCGCATCTTGTTATCCGGCACTAGAGGTCACCCCCAACATACGTCGTAGGTGTAGATTAGCGCCTGGCCGGCAGGGTCGTACAAACTCGCCCGAGTGCGGGCGCGCGTGGCGGGAAAGGATCCGAAGCTGATGATTGAGTTGAGTCCAGCATCGCCGCGAACGCCGAGACGGAAACGAGAGTATGGCCTTACAGTCAGGCCGCCGTTAATCGAGCTCCCGGCACCGTCTGAGTGGCTGCTCGAGAACTCATCCCCTCTCGTACTTCCTCTTCACCGTGAACCCTGACGCGGAGACATTCTCCGCGCGGGCTTGGCGCCACGGCGTGCCCAGGCGGGCACGAGAACCGATTATACCACTATGTCAACTGGTTGAGCCTCCGAAAATACTGAACTGACTGGGAAAACTCGTGTTGGGCCCTTTCCCATGTGGATCCCCGTCTCCGCGGTGATGACACCATCGGCTACTTTCGTCCCTTGCTGTCGTGCTGACAGCACGGACGACTACTCATGCCGCAACGCAATCATGGGATCAACTGCAGTGGCCCAGCGTGCCGGAATGTAGGCAGCGAGCACTGCCACCAAGGCGAGTGAGGCGGCCAAGGCGGCGAACACGCCAACATTTATATTAATGGTAAGCATGCCGGAGAATACGCTCGATAGGGCGCGAGCCAGGGCGAGGGCACAGGGTATCCCGATGGCCAAACCGATGAGGCTAAGTTTGAGGGCCCTCCCCAGCACCAGGCTGAACATGTCAGCCCGCCGGGCGCCGAGCGCCATGCGGACTCCGATTTCATGTGTCCGCTGGCGGACAGCATAAGCCATCACAGCGAAGATACCGGCACCCGCCAGGACCAGGGCTATGGCTGCAAAAGCCATCATCATGCCGGCCGAAGAGGACACTCCACTTTCGTTGTCTGACAGCACTTGATCGAGGGTGCGGACGTCATAGGCTGGCTGGTCAGGGTCAACGCTCCGCACTGCGGCGCGCGCGGCGGCGGCCAGGGCGACCGGATCACCCGAGGTGCGCAGGGCCACCGTCGAGGAGCCTATCGGCACCTGAGCGAAAGGCACGTAGGCGGTAGGACTGACCTCGCGTGAAAAAGTCGACTGCCGCACGTCACCCACGACGCCCACTACGGTGCACCACGGATCCTTCGATCCCTCGGTACCAAATCTGATCCGCTTTCCGACCGGATCGTGGTCAGGCCAAATGCGACGCGCCAGGCTCTGGCTGATCAACGCGACGGGCGGCGCATCGGGCCCATCCTCCTGGGTGAAAAACCGTCCGCTCACAAGGGGTACGCGAAGGGTGCGGAAGAAGTCAGGCGTGACGACTTGCGAGATGGCCACGCGCATCTCCCCCGGAGCCGCGGGAGGTTGGTCCTCACCCCGGTAATACGTGGAGGTCCAACTCCAGCTTCCGGGAAGGCTGGCGGCGGCCGTCGCCGACTGCACGCCGGGCAAGGCCTGGAGATTAACCAGTACCCGGTCGTAAAACTCGCGGACGCTGGCCTTGTCCTGGTACTTGGATTCCGCCAGGGCGACATGAAAGGTGAGAACGTAGTTGCGGTCAAAGCCCATGTCACGCGCGGCCAGGGTTTGGAAGGCCTTCACCATAAGGCCAGCGCCCACGAGGAGGACCAGGGCGAGGGTGACTTCAGAGACTACCAGCAGGCCGCGAAGCCGGCTGCGCGCGGGGCCGGACCCGGCGCCGCGTCCGCCCTCCTTCAACACGTCATTGACGTCGGCGCGCCCAGCCTGAAGGGCAGGAGCCAGTGCGGCCAGAATCCCGCTAAGTACACCAACGGCCAGGGTGAACGCCAGCACTCGGGAATCAATCTGCTCATGCTTCAGGCCGGGAATGTGCTGAACGATGAACGCCGGCAGGCTGCGCTGGATGAGCGCGAGTCCCCACGACGAGAGCAGCAGGCTGAAAAGGGCTCCGAGACCGGCCACCATCACGCCTTCCACCAGTAACTGGCCGGCAATGCGCCAGCACCCGGCGCCAAGCGCGATACGCAGGGCGATTTCTTTCTGCCGCGCGGTGGCCCGGGCAAGCTGCAGGTTTGTGACGTTGGCGCAGGCCAGCAGCAGTACAAAAGCCGCCGCGCCCATCAGTGTGAGCAGGAACTGCTCAGAACCCTCGGTGACGTCATCCACCAGACCCATCACGCGCACGCCGTGACCCGCGTTGCTGGCGGGATATTCCTGGCCCAGGCGGGCGGCGATGGAGTTCAAATCTGCTTGCGCGCGGGAACTTGAGACTCCGAGCCTGAGCCGTCCGATAACCTGTAGATAATGATCGGTGCGGTTAGCCCGTTGTGCCACGGTAAGGTCAAGCGGCGCCCAGGCTTCAGCGCCCACGGGGTAATCGAACTCAGCCGGCATGACGCCGATCACGGTAAACTTGGCGCCATTCAGGAGCAGGTTTCTGCCCACCACGTTGCGATCGGCGCCTAGGTGGCGCTGCCAGAACCGGTAGCTGAGCACCACCACCGAGGTGCGCGCGGGCTCGAAATCGCCGGCGGCAATCGCTCGACCCAACTGTGGCGCGATACCCAGCAAGGCGAAAAAGTTGGGCGTAACCTGCACTCCCTCCACGCGCTCTG